>JAFLTZ010000126.1 GCA_022509045.1 Muribaculaceae bacterium
AATAAAATAAGGAAGGGGCATATATTACTCTGCACGGCCCTTTATATCTTTTCGGGGCAATCTAACGCTCATTGTCAAACCAGTGGCGGGAGGGGGAAAACAGCACCGCTGCTAACGGGGGTGTTAGCAGCGGTGGGATGTGTGGTTTTTTTATCGTGTGAATTTGATTTGCGCTGTTGAATTGGAGGTATGTGCTCGCACTATATAAATTCCTTTCGGGAGATTTGCGATATCTACAGTACCTTTATCCTTCGTTTGTCCTTGCATTACGATTATTCCCTGCATATTGCAGATTTCATACGAAATATATTCATTATCGAGTGCTGTCGCTGAAAAAAGGATATCGTTCCCTATTTTCTTTAAAGTAAGAGGAACTGTTGTTATCGGTGAAACAGTGTTGCTTTCATTGTAGAAAAGTGTTTCACCTTTACCGTTTTTAATACAATAAATGTACGGTAAATATCCCTGCCCTCCTGAAATCAATAAAGTAATACCAAATAAATCGCCTGCAATATCTTCGGATACAAGCCCCAAACCCTCAAGATATATCCCTGTAGAGCCAAAACAGTCCCATGTATAACCATGGTAATCAGTGCCCGTTATTGTTTTAACCGTCTGAGCTAATTTGAAATCATAAGTACCATATGAAGTGTCAAAACTACTATGGCTCGGATTCTGCATATCGAAGATGGTATATTCTTCCATACCCCTGTTAGGAAGCCAAAAGATCCCCATGTGAATTGTGTAATCATACCGGATATTACCCAGACCATAGATTATCTGTTTTTCACAATCTTCACGGATAAATCCATACGGAGAGTTATTGTCGGGAGTGGAACTCCAATTGGTATATGAATACACTTTTTTGTAGGATATATCATTTATGACTGTATCACCTTGCATTTTAAGCATGACATTATACGATGGATAATAATCATCGCCCCACATGAACCCAATTTTGTGAGTATAATGCCATTCCTTGCCTTCCTCAACAAACGGGATATACTCATGTTCCCGAGCATAGGAAAGCGTGAAAATTAACGATAACAGCAAAGACAATATTATTTTTTTCATTGTTTAATAATATAAGTTGTTTAATTATATAAGTTATTTTTGCAAATATAGTGATATTATTTTAATTACCAAATATTTTGGTGAAATAATGGAAAAATTCAGTATAAATAAACCAATAAAAAATGGAAGTTGCGGGAATAGATAAAAGTTATTACTTTTGGGCGGAAATAACAGGTGAGAAATGGAAAAGATGTATCAGTTTATAGATGATAATATAACTGCAAATCCTAAGGAGCTTAGATTGAAATACTATGCAAAAAAAATGGATTTTGATGTGGATATTGCAATAACCCAAATAGAATCAAGACAAAAAGCACGAAATAAGATACCTGAATTATTAGAGAACAAGCATTTTCTATTTCCAAACAGCATAGTAGCCGAACAATGCACCAATGAAATAATAGCACGATATCACTCATTGCTTGTGGCAAAAGGGAGCAATGTGCTTGATATTACAGCCGGGTTGTGTGTGGATAGTTACTATATAGGGAAGCACTCAAAAGTAACTGCGATAGAAATTGACAAATTTACAGCAGAGACAGGGATTCAAAACATGCAAATGCTTGGAGCAAATGTGACTGTAGTGAATGAAGACTGTGTGGATTATGTGAAGAGTTGCAACGAGAAATATGACATTATTTTTGCCGACCCGGCCCGTAGAGATAGCGAGACAGGGAAAAAGGTATCTGCCTTCGGTAATTGTTCACCAAATATACTTTCAATGCTAACAGACCTTCGCCGTTTGTCGAGATATTTAATGATAAAATCATCACCGATGGTGGATATCAGCAAGGGGTTGCATGAATTGGGCAGCGTGAGTGAAGTGTGGATAACAGGAATAGGCGGCGAATGCAAAGAATTGTTATTTAAACTTGATTTTGAGCAAGATACGCATCCCGTGAAAGCACACATTGTGGAATTTAACAATAAAGGCGAGATGCTATGGGATTATTCATACGAGTTGCCTTGCCATGATACAGCAGAGTTGTGCAGCGATATAAAAACGGGAGAAATGATATATGAGCCGAGTGCGTGTGTTATTAAAGGAGGAGCAGCAAATAAAATTGCCGGACAATATAATTTGAGAAAAATACATAATAATTCGCATCTGTATATATCGGAAAATATACATAGGGATTTCCCTGGCAGAATGATGAAGATATACAGAATTGAAGATTATCATTCGCGTAACTTAAAGTCCATCGGCAAGGATTATCCCCGGCTGAATATCACAACGAGAAATTTTCCACACACAGCAGAAGAACTACGCAGTAAATTAAAAAGCAAAGACGGGGGCGATGATTATCTGTTTGCAACGACAACGGGAAATGAGAAGCCGGTGCTGATATTCTGCCAAAGGGAAGTGGTGTAATTATAAATCTATTTTATAGGAGGGATATGCGACTCCCCTACCACCAAATCCGTATTTTTGTTGAATAAGACCTTCATTCAGGGTAAGTCCGTGATTTTCGTTACTTGTACCAAAATCAAAATACTCGATATCGGTATTATGCGACAAGTCGTCGATAAGGTGAGAAAAAATCAGAGCTAACGCACCCACTTCAAATCCACGAGGTGATGATGCAATATACTGACAATGCGCAACTTTGTCGGTAATGTATAAAACCACACCTGCGAGCATATTGCCGGATTGTTCGGCAACATATAATTTTATAGAATCGGGAAAACGATTATGAAGATATGAAATTTCATCAATCGAGTGCACAGGGGCGGTATTATGACGCGATTTCAGCATGGATGAAAGAAGTTGCCAATAAGCAACAAAATCATCGGACTGTTTTACAGTGAGATTGGCATTTATTGCCTTTGAGAGGTTTCTGCGACTGTTTTGATTAAATTTCAAGGGGTGGCGCAAACAAACAGCGGCAGACAAATTACACTCACAAACAGATGCACCATTTCTGAAAAGAGCGTAAATATCTTCATCGCACGGATATTTATGATATATATGAGGTATCGACTTATATATTAGTCCGGAAAATCCATTATCGCGATAATAATCAATGATAATTCCGAAAATATCAATTACCGAAGATGCAGGAGAGGAATACGGGAGAATGAGTCCACCATAAGTGAGTGCACCGTGAGCACGGATTTCGCCATTGTGGGCCGACGCAGCAAATAGTGCGGCAATATTGCCATTATCATCAACAATTATCAATGAGGCATCAATCACACGGGCACGGTGATAATCCATATAATCGCGATTGAGGATGAAAGTAGCATTTCGTGAAGCGGCTACAAAATCATTCCACAATTGCTTTTTAGAATCGTCATATGGAAAAACTTTAAACATAGTGTGACACTAAATATCATAAAAGCCACGAAGTGTAACAGAACTACGTGGCTAATCAATTATAGTGATCCAGGCGGGATTCGAACCCACGACCCACAGCTTAGAAGGCTGTTGCTCTATCCAGCTG
>JAFLTZ010000127.1 GCA_022509045.1 Muribaculaceae bacterium
TCACTGAAATAACTCGGAGAAAGGTTGGCTTTCTCGGCAAAAAAGGAAACAGAAGTTATATGTCCCGATTGAATCAAAATACACTTTTTCCATATGCAAAATTACGAAATTCCAGTCAATCTTAAATAAGATTTTTTAAATTGTAGCATACATTAGTTGATAATCTGTTTCTTCCCATTGACAAATCTTCTTCTGACCGTTTTTATTAGCTTAATGCCATTATCGACAGCAGAAGTCCGTTTTCACCGCCACGATGGGCAAGACAGCAAAGATGTAGAAGGAGGAAGAGGATAAACTATATTACCATTTTGGCAATGATGTAATAAACGCCCAGCAACATTGTTGTCAACACTTCCGATATCGGCATTGCCAACCAAATACCGGCAGTCCCGAACATGTCCGGTAATATAATAAAACAGGATATTAAAAAAACAAAGCCTCGCAACAAAGTAAATACAATTGCTGTTTTATCACGGTTAGTTCCTTTAAAAATACCTGTTGCCGTAAGATTTACGACAAGAAATACAAATCCAACGGCAAATAATGACAAACCTTTCGCCGCTATCATCCCGGAGTTTGTGCCAAGATTGATAAAAAGCTCTGTCAGAGCATGAGGAAACGCAAAAAAGAGTGCAGTTGATAAAACACCTAAAGCTCCCGCTACGAGAATGGCTACTTGCTCGGCAGCGGCTACTCTTTGGAAATCTCCACTCTGAAAGTTGGAACTACTAATCGTTTGCACTGTTTGTGACACTGCATTCCCAAAGGCAAAAATAAACGGGACATAGCAGCATGCAATGCCGAATGCACCAACGCCATCGTCACCAAGATATCGCATAAACACTTGATTGCCCATGAACACCAATGTTGCCATAGCGGCCTCATTGAGCAGGGATGATGCTCCGATACGGCATTGATAACCGATATTGCGACAGGTGAGGACAAGGCTTGTGCCGCTGATTTTCAACCTGTAAAGTTTCAATTTATGCGCAAATCTCGCAAGATATACGAAAGCTACAGTGCAACTTGCTATTGATGAAATTGTAGATGCCACACCAATACCTTTTAGGCCCCAATCCATCCGGAAAACAAAAAACCAATCTAAACAGATATTAATCACCACCGGAATAAAGCTGCATATCATTGCAAGACGGATAGAGCCATCCATACGAATTGCATAAATCGCAACAGTTGTCAAAGCCGAAAACAACAGCGATGGAGTAAACCACATCATATATTCCACCACCATTGGCTGCAATCGAGCCGACGCACCCAACAGTCCGGCAGTCCGTTCGGGATATATCATCATTGGCGCTGAGATGCACAACACCGCTATCATAACGAGAAGCATTGCTTGTGTTATATTGATACGTGCAGGTTTATCATTGCCTTGCGACATGTGAGCGGAAGATACCACAGAGCATCCGATACCCGCCATCAGTCCGACACCGGTTACAATCATCATTATCGGAACGACGATATTTATCGCCGCAATTGCAGTGCTCCCAATAACGTGTCCTGCGAATATTCCATCAATTGCAGTTAAAGAACACACACCGAGCATGCTTGCCAATGTGGGTACAATATATTTCCGGAACAATTGCGGAATATTCATTGTACTTAAATTTAGTGCATCCCTTTTCATGTATAATGTTTGAAAGTGTAATAATGAGCTACAAAGTTACGCATTTATCACCAAAACATGATAAGAGATGAAAGCTTTTTTACAACAAACTTCACCTCACACCTGACTGAAAAACCCTAATACCTGTAATTATCAGATTATTTAGCAGAGAGTTGCGCTGCTTCGGCGGTTGCCTTTTTTGCATGCTGCACCGGCAAAGCCGATTCAGGTAACATTCTCACTTGTGTCGAGAAGTCGATATCCTGACTTTGAAGTACCTCCGACGATATAGCTATACCACCCAAATCATCGTTGTCATCACCGCCTGCACGCGTGTTAGTAAGAGTGAATCTATATATATGATTTCGCAACAGCGGATATGGCATATTGTTAGGCGTCGGATCACTCGGAAGCGTGTTCATATATGTACTCATTGCCGTCGGCCAATTGCCGTCGTTCGTCATATTGCCGGTATGCGGACCAAACACAGGACTATTATTAGCGGTGGGATTACTTCCTCTATAATCACTATCCTTATTTTCCTTGTAATTCAGAAGCGGGATGCAATAATACTGTTTATTATCCCAGCTGATAACAAAACATGCTATGTACGCGTTTTTAGCGCTTAATTCTCCTAATTTATTAATATCATTAATATTGCGTTCTCCGGTATATACAACATAATGATGATAACCGTCGTTGTATTCAGGCACATATCCCCGTTCGCAGGTTATTACTTTGTTTCGCTGGATACATGTGTTGAATATATGGGGATAAGGCGGAGTAACCGCAGTGTTTCCATCCTTGGAACCGACAGCCGGCGGAGTTACCGTTTTATTTTCACGAGTTTTAAATCCCCATCCTTTCTCTTTCCACACTCCATAATACCAACTAATCCTTCTTTGATAAGCGTCCTTGCCATCAACCCGAGTCGGTCCGAATTTGTCTGAAGCCACCGGACCGTAATTCAGTATATTCAGCCATTCACAATCATTATCGTGGTCCTCTTTCCAGATTTCGTTGGTTGGGGTCCATGTATCCATGGGTTCCGTGCGGGAATAGATGTTGGAATACCATAATGATATATGTGATAGCTTAGCGCCGCTCTTTACACTTTTGGGAATTAACAAATCAAGCCTTACGCAAGAGCGAAGCAACGACACGGTATTCGTGCTATACGGTTTATCGGGATATACGTCTTGAGGAAGGTTGGAAAGGTCGAAAGGAGTACCCGGTTTCCATTTGTCGGCAGGAATGGGGGCAAACTCTTGGATTCCATACATTGGAATGGGATGGTCCTTTCCGGGCCTTTTAATATGGCGCATATATACACTTGTACCGTACAGAGATACTTTGTCGGTATCATCATTGTCGAAACTCACCCAATTTATAGCCGAACCCATAGTGGGGCGGTCGGTATTAATATCGCCCATTACAAAGTCGTAGTAAGATTTAGTTGCTCCGGCACTATGCTCCCCTTTGTCGGCATAAATAATATCATACTGATAATGGTGCAAGTCGAAAACAGATTTTTTGCCGGCATCTTCCGGTTTCCAATAAGGACCGTCATTGTCAAAAACACCACCCGGAAGTTTTAGTTCACTATCTGCGAAATTACCGGGATAAAGCAATTGAGCGGGACGATTAGCAAGAATGGCAACCTTACACGGCTCTGAAGTGAGTTTTGTGCGGATATCAT
>JAFLTZ010000128.1 GCA_022509045.1 Muribaculaceae bacterium
AAAACTCTCCGTAAAGCGGCAAATTTTAGTGTAGAATGAGATTACATGAATCTTTTGGCGGGGAGCAATATGCCGAAACTTATACCAAAATTCCAGTTGTTTTTGGGATAACTTAAGTGATTGCCGTATATGCTTAGCGATGCAAATGGGAAGGAATAGACTATAGCTAATTGGGCCATCCATTGAGGATTTGAGAACCATTTGCCATAAATGGCACCGCCATCTGACGATTGTTCGATGCTCTGCATCGGCATGAAAATATAGGCTTCGGGGCGTAATTGCAAATTATTGGATATGGTGTAGATTGGTATTGCTCCGGCGCCTACATAAGAATTAGCACGGAATGCAGTGTTGAAATAGTTTTGCATGGCAGTGGTTGGTGCAAATGCCGGAGCTTGCACTAAATTGACGGTGTAGTTGTTGAGCAGTTTTTTTGTGGAAGCAGTGGCTTCTCCTTTTGCTCCGAGGGTGAAGTGCCGGGAGAAATTCCAATATTTCTCGCCATATAATCTGATACTAAGATAGTTGTGCGATTCGTATATTTTGGTGTCTTCGCTAACCGGCATGTATTTGTATTTGCCAAGCACACCGGTAGCAGTTGCTTCCCATTTGTGTCCTTTTGTTGGGTAGTTTATGAAGTTGAGAGAATTTCCTTCGGCTTTCAAATATAGCTGAGCAAGTGCTCGGCGACTTTCGTCTTGTCTATGCGTGGCAAAATCTACTTCAGAAGTGGCGTAAAAACGTTCGCGCAAATATCCGTACCCAACACCTATTGTGCCCATAGCTTTTCTACCGAGAGCCAACATATATTTTAGTCTGGCGTGGTAATCGTAGTTGAGGATAAATGCCGGAGAGTTGTCCTTGTAGAAAAGTACTTCATTCTCATAAAATTTTTGTCGCGACACAACACCTTCAAACCCCAATTTGGACGGAACGGGTGAGTGTATCAGAAACTCGGCTTGTCCTTCAAGAGCATAATAAGCCTGTCCTATCCACGCACTTATTCCGGCATCAAATGAGTTAAAACTCATGCTGTTGTATTTGGCGCAAAGAAATATCATACTGTTCGTGCTCGATGTGATATATCCGCCGGCTCCAATTGAATATTCATGTTTGGGCGACATTTTCAGGTCGAGATTAAATAATCGCGTTTGGTTGTTGTATTTAGCCTTAGGTATAAGGTCGCGTATTTTGCCGGATGAAATGGCACTGTAATAATTGAGTCGGGCTTCGTCAATAGTCATAGAATCGCGATGTTGAGATTTTCGGAACAAATATTTTACATACTTATTCTGTTGCGGAGTTCCTCCATGCACAGTTATGGAATCGAACGCCATAGCAGGTGTGCCACTTTTGAAAATAGCGCGTTTTAAGGCTATACTTTGCTGAGGAACTTCCCGGGAGACTCGCGATTTGATAGAATCGATAAATTGCATGGTGCGCTCGTATCCGATTTTGTATATTTCCTGGCATTTTGGGAAATCGAGCAGAGAATATTTTTTGAGGTTGATGTGTATTTTGATACCTTGTTCTTCTGGAACAGAACGGCTTTGGGCTTGCATTACCAATGCCTCGAGTCGCGACATTATATTTTGTTCGTCAGGCGATTCAGCGCCCGATGTCACATCTATTCCAAGAATAAACGATGGAGAAAAGTCTTGTTGCATCACATCTACCGGAAAATTGTCATATATGCCCCCATCGTATAACGGTACTCCATCGATATCTATTGGCTGAAACACAATAGGGAATGACATTGACGCCCTTATGGCATCGCCAAGAGAGCCTCCCTTGAATATGACTTTGCGTTTGGCGTAAACATCTGACGCTACACATCGAAACGGCACAAAAAGTTGGTTAAAGTTGCCATCGCACTGGGCTGTGTAAGGCGCAAACAGTTCCATGAAGGCAAAGTTCATCGGCAAGGGGTTTATCAAACTGCCTTGCAGAAGCGGTGTCACAACCTGTGTGGTAGAATCCCGACGTCCTAAATTGATGTAAAACATCGCTCCGTTTTTCGAGGGCGATGAAAAGTAATTTATATAATCTTCGTTTATAGTGCCTGTTGACCAATCTGAAAAACTGTTGGATTTTATTAGTTCCATCATTTCGGCAGGCGAGAATCCTGCGGCATACAATCCGCCGACAATCGACCCCATTGATGTCCCCGTAATATAATCTATGGGTATGCCGTTGTCTTCAAGTGCTTGGATAACACCTATATGTGCAATGCCTTTTGCACCACCGCCACTAAGCACCAAACCTACCGACTGGGCAGACGAGGGGATATATATGTTTGCAAAAAGTATGAGTGATACGATTATTTTTAGAAAATTGCTCATAAATAGAGTGTATTGTCCGCGATTTGCTATTTGAGTACAAAGATATAATTATTTGTTATTTTATTAGCTGCCGGAGGTGGTTTTTTCACTTTAAATTCAGTGCATTTTGTTAAAAAATATTAATCGGGGGGGGGTGAAATTTGCATAGTATGTTAAATTCCGGTAATTTTACGGAAACACTATAAAATCCATAACAAAATGTTTACAGGAAAGACAATGCAAAACCGTGCAAAAACAGTATTAAGTGTCATAATGCTGTTTGTGTGCAGTCACGTATCCATGGCTGCTGTAGAATATCATCCGGACTCGGTTCAGGTACGCATGGCTCGGCAGTTGTACGAATATCCACAGGAGAAAATCCACGTCACCACCG
>JAFLTZ010000129.1 GCA_022509045.1 Muribaculaceae bacterium
CAAAATAATATTGTATATTTGCAATAAGGTTGTGGAAATAATTTATGTGAGGTAAAAATTTAATTGTATAACTCTAAAAATACTGCTATGGAACAAACTTGAAAAACTTTTACACATCCCCGGGACACTTGAGTGGGACACGTTTCCTGGGACAGTGTCAAAATAACAAATTAATAAAATATAGCTAATATCTTTTCAATTTTAAACCAAATAAACATGATTTAAAATCAAATCATAACAGACATCAAAAATTACGTGTAAAAAAAACACACTCGTGGGACACTTCTGGGACACCAAATTAGCACGATGTAAATGGGCATCTCTAACTGATAAGACTCCAATTGATGGTCCGTGAGAACAATGCTTTAAGGTTTTGGTTAAGTATGCGATTTTCCGGGTTTGACAGCGTGGGGTCATTCTCTATAATACGCGATGCTATTTCGCGAGCTTGTTGCACTATTTGGCCGTCGCGTGCAAGGTTTGATATCTTCAAGTCGAATGCCAATCCGCTTTGTTGCGTTCCCTCAAGGTCTCCGGGGCCTCGGAGTTTCATATCGGCCTCGGCTACCTCGAAACCGTCATTGGTCTCGGTCATTATTTGAAGTCGTTTCCGTGTGTCGGCACTCATCTTTGGATGCGACATTAATATGCAGTATGATTGGTCTGCTCCACGACCTACGCGTCCGCGCAACTGATGTAGTTGTGACAATCCGAATCGCTCGGCATTTTCTATAATCATTACAGATGCATTCGGCACATTTACACCAACTTCTATTACTGTTGTCGCTACCATTATTTCAGCAGCTCCGGATGCGAATAATTGCATTTGATGTTCTTTTTCAGCCGGTTTCATTTGTCCGTGTACAAAGCACACACGCCTATTGGGGAACACGTCGCATATATATTCATAGCCCTCTTCAAGATTTTTTAGGTCAAGGGTTTCACTTTCATGTATAAGTGGGTACACAATGTAAATCTGACGCCCTAACTTGATTTGTTCGCCCATAAACCGGTTTACACTTTCTCGGTGGGTGTCAAATTGTAGCATAGTGTGTACCGGTTTGCGACCGGGTGGAAGCTCATCAATAATTGATACATCCAAATCTCCATACACGGTCATGGCAAGTGTACGAGGTATGGGCGTCGCAGTCATAACAAGCACATGTGGGGGAGTGGTGGCATTTTTTTTCCACAGTTTGGCGCGTTGGGCCACACCAAACCTATGTTGTTCGTCAATTACAACCAATCCGAGGTTATGGAATATTACGGTATCCTCTATTACAGCATGGGTCCCGATGAGAATTTGAAGCTCGCCTGATTGGAGCTGAGAATGTAGTATTTCTCGCTCTTTCTTCCTTGTTGAGCCGGTAAGCAACGCAACTTTTACACCTATTCCCTTGGCAAGTTTGCTGATAGTTTCATAGTGTTGCGATGCTAATATCTCGGTTGGTGCCATTATGCATGTTTGATAGCCATTGCCTATGGCAATAAGCATTGTCATAAAAGCCACGAGCGTTTTTCCACTACCCACATCGCCCTGTAGCAATCGATTCATTTGGCGACCGGAGCCCATATCGTGCCGCATTTCCTTGATAACACGTTTTTGAGCGCCTGTCAATGGGAATGGTAAATGATTATTATAGAAATCATTAAAAGGAGTACCTACTACATTAAACTTGTGCCCGGAAATATTGAGCGTTCGTTGCTTGGTGTAGCGTAATATGTTGAGTTGTAGATAAAAAAGCTCGTCAAACTTTAAACGTTGTTGCGCTTGCGATAGATGTTGCAAACTCACAGGTTTATGTATATTTATCAAGGCTTCGCGTAATGGCATCAGATGATTTTCTGCTATAATATGTGGAGGTAGAGTTTCATTGAGGTCTGTCGGTAATATTTTTAGCATATTCTCCACAAGTTGCTGTATGGTGCGCGATGAGATAGAGCGGTTTCGCAGCTTTTCAGTGATATTATACACTCCTTGAAGCCCGCGTTGAAGCATTGTTGGTTTTGATAATTCTATCTCAGGATGAGCTAATGAATATCTGCCGTTGTACAATGTAGGTTTTCCGAATAGGATGTATTCAACTCCGGGTGAATAATTTTGTTTTATACTTTTGACACGATTAAACCACACCACTTCTATAATACCGGAGCCGTCTGTAAAAAGAGCATTGAGCCTTTTGCGTGCCCCTTCTCCATTTTCAGTAAAATTGATAAAATGACCCTTTAATTGCACGTAGGGGACATCGCACCCGGTTAGATTGCCTATTTTATAAATACTGCTCCTATCTACATATCTGAATGGAAAGTAATACAACAGGTCGTAAAACGTGTGTATTTTTAGCTCGGATGCGAGTAACTCGGCACGTTTCGGTCCAACTCCCGTAAGGTACTTGATATCATTATTTGCGATTCTGTTCATTATTTGGAATTTCGCGATAGATAGTACTCGGCTACAACCTGATCTATAGGATTTGTGATTTTAATATTCTCAATTTCTCCGTCAAAAATAGCAATTTTTTTGCCGGACGCTTCCATTACCGATGCATCATCGGTGAACTCTGGCAGCGGTTCCGTATCGTAAGCTTTGACGAGAGTTAATATGTCGAAAACCTGTGGTGTCTGAACGCAACGAAGATTTTCGCGCTTCAACGATGAAGTTTCGGTG
>JAFLTZ010000013.1 GCA_022509045.1 Muribaculaceae bacterium
GAGAATGTGGGGTTACACTCCACAGTACCTCGTGAACAGAGTATGTTTGCCGAAAGGAATGGAAGTCGTGGAGATTGCATGTCTCCGCCATAGAAAGAGCGATGTTTTGAAGTTACCGTAACAACGCTGTCGGCTCCGGCTGTGATGGTGAAGTCGGACAAATAATATTTAATTTCAAAAGTTTGCGCAAAAGCTGAGAATTGAGATAGAAAAAATGCTATTGCGAGAAAGAAATATTTATTTTTTTTCATTGTAATCATGATTTTAGTTGGTTTTAAAAAATAATGTTGTTGTTTGTATTTAGTTTTCATGGGATGACGGGTAAAAAACATGGTATTATTTTATAATGAGATTTCACCGGGCATCCCTACACAGGACGCCACGGATGGGATTTATTTTAAGTTTTATTGGTTTTTTCATTGTTAATAATATAACGATATTTTTGCAAATATAGTGAAATTATTTTAAAATGTCAAGTGTTTTGGTGAAAAAAATGAAAATATGATGCAGCTTTATTGGATTATTTGCGGTGGGGGTGGAGGGAGTGGGTGGTGTAGAGAGAGTTGACGGAGTCATGTAGATACTCATTAAAATATTATGGAAGATCACATTCATTATCAGTGGTAATTTATTAATGAGTATTTATTTTGAACTGCCGATGAATTTGCTGATGGGTAAAGTGAAAAAGGATTTACATTGTGGAATGTAAATCCTTTTTTGGAATAAAACATATAATTTGGAGTTGAGAATGGTCTCGATGGATTAGTCGCCCCCAAGGTAACTTTTGAGCAAGCGGCTTTTTTGCCCTTTGAGCCGTCGGATGGCTTTTTCTTTAATTTGTCGTACGCGTTCTCTGGTGAGGTCGAATTTAGCCCCAATTTCTTCAAGGGTCATTTCCTGACAACCGATGCCGAAGAACATTTTGAGGATGTCGCGTTCGCGTTCATGAAGTTGGTTGAGTGCGCGTTCGACTTCTTTGGAGAGTGATTCCTGATTGAGAGAAGCGTCGGCCATAGGGGAGTCGTCGTTAGTGAGGACGTCGAGAAGACTGTTGTCTTCACCTTCAACAAAAGGTGCATCCACAGAGATATGACGCCCTGATACTTTAAGGGTGTCGGAGATTTTATCAACCGGGATGTCGAGCTGTTCGGCAAGTTCTTCCGGAGAAGGACGACGTTCGTTTTCTTGTTCGAATTTGGAGAGGGCTTTACCTATTTTGTTCAGCGAGCCAACTTGATTTAAAGGGAGTCGCACGATGCGCGATTGTTCGGCAAGAGCTTGCAGGATGGATTGACGAATCCACCACACAGCGTAAGAAATAAATTTGAAACCACGAGTTTCGTCGAATTTTTGAGCGGCTTTGATGAGTCCGAGATTACCTTCGTTGATAAGGTCGGGCAAGCTAAGCCCCTGATTCTGATATTGTTTGGCAACAGAAACGACGAAGCGAAGATTTGCGCGAGTGAGTTTGTCGAGTGCTCGTTGGTCGCCCTTACGGATGCTTTGTGCCAATTCTACTTCTTCTTCAACGGAAATAAGCCCTTCACGCCCGATTTCCTGAAGGTATTTATCGAGAGAAGCGCTCTCTCGGTTGGTAATTGATTTTGTAATTTTTAATTGTCTCATGCTCGTGTTTACAAAAATGCGCGCAAAGTTAGTAAAAAAATTGCGGTAATGCAAATTTATTTTTTAAACAAGCTTTAAATAATATGTTAAAGCCGTGTAAAATAGATATAATAATAACGTGAGTGGTATGATAATATTGTGTTGGAAAATACAAAGAGAGACGGAAAACCCGCCTCTCTTCGGAAATATATATGGGGAAATGTTTATGAGGCTCAATCGGAAAGAGGAACAGCGTAGAATGCTTGTTTTCCAGTAGGATATATACCTGTAATCCACATAACCTTTTTAGAAGATTGAGACTGGTTAATGGCTTGATATATTTTTTCTACATCATCGGAAGAATCGACAGGTTGGTCGTTGATAGTTAGAATCACGAAGCCATTTTTGATGCCTGCATTTTTGAATTTGCCGTCTTTGATGGCAGTAACTTCGACACCGCGAGAAATCTGGAGTTCCTTTTTCTTTTCGTCGGACAGTTTGTTGAGAGCGCATCCGAGGTCGATGAATTCGCCGCGTTTAGTCATTTCGGTGTTACCTTGTGAATTGCGAAGCGTGATAGAAGTTTCGTATTTTTTGTTATCACGAATGTAGCTCACCTTGATTTTGTCGCCCGGGCGGAATTTGCTCATCTGCTCAATCATGGTGCCTTTATCTTTAACCTTAGAGCCGTTGATGTGAGTGATGACATCGCCGGATGTAATGCCGGCTTCTTTAGCAGCACTTCTGTCGATGACTTCGCTAACATATATACCTTCGTGAGTGGCAGTGATTCCTTTATCTTTTGCAATTTCGGAAGTGAGGTCGGTGAACATAATACCGAGGACAGCACGTTGCACGGTGCCATATTGTTTGATATCGGTAACGACTTTCTGAACTATGTTGGAAGGAACAGCGAAAGCATATCCGGCATAGTTTCCTGTTTGTGAATAAATCATAGTGTTAATACCGATAAGGAGTCCGTCGGTGGTGACGAGAGCACCTCCCGAGTTTCCGGGATTGACGGCGGCATCTGTTTGAATGAAAGATTCAACACCAACGGGTTGAGAGTGGGTGGCAGAGCTAATGCTGCGAGCTTTAGCACTGACAATACCGGTGGTGACGGTTGAAGTAAATCCGAAAGGATTTCCTACAGCCAAAACCCATTCTCCCACTTTAATATCATCGGAATTGCCGAATTGAACAGGCGCCAAACCGGAGGCCTCGATTTTGAGGAGGGCGATATCGGTTGAAGGGTCGGTGCCGATGACTTTTGCGTTGAAGGTGCGGTTGTCGTTGAGAAGGACTTCGAGTCGTTCAGCGCCATCGATGACGTGATTGTTTGTGACGATATATCCGTCATCGGAAATAATAACCCCAGAACCGAGTCCGGCTTGTCGTTGTTGCGGTTCGGCAGGTTCAGCCTGTTGTTGCTGACGATTTCCCGGTCCGAAGAAAAATTCGAACGGGTCGATAAAATTATTCATTTGTCGCTGACGAGGAGTGACGAAACTCTTAATGCAAACGACAGCATTCACAGTGCTTTCGGCCGCTTTGGTGAAATCAGTTTCAATGCCACGACCACTGACCGTGTGGAAAAAAGCCCCGGATTGATTGTCGAGGTTTTTGTCGGCTGAGATATAAGTATCGGCAAATAAAGAATCTGATTTATTGATATATGAGTTTACAACGGTAGAAGAAACCGCTCCAACAGCAGCAGCTGCAACAGCTACGATTAGTAAATTTTTATAGCTTTTCATAATGTAAATGTTAAATTTGACCTAATTTTAAAGTTTGTAACGTTAAAATTTAACTTATTATTAATACGACAAAATTATAACAATATTTTAGAAAAACATGCAATAATGCTCATTTTTAGCAATATTTAATAAAAGGGGTGTATAAATGGCGTGAAAATGTAATTATTCTTAAATTGATGTGAAAAAATATTTTACAGAATAGTAAAATGCCCCATACATATATATAACAATAAATGGAAATAATTGTTTGCAAAAAAAATGGTGTAGTTGTAACTTTGCGATGAAATAATGATATGTAATGGATAGAAAATCATTAAAAGAATATTTGCAACTGTTTCTGTCGTTTTTGAAAATAGGTGCATTTACGTTTGGCGGAGGCTGGGCAATGATATCCATAATAGAACGAGAAGTAGTAACAGACAAGAAATGGATTGCAAAAGAAGAATTCTTGGACCTGCTCGCAGTGGCACAGTCGTTGCCGGGAATATTGGCAGTGAATATAGCAGTGGCGGTAGGTAATCGTATAAAAGGGAAAACAGGAAGTGTGGTTGCAGCGATTGGGACAATCATGCCATCGTTTGTGATTATATTGCTAATAGCAATGTATCTCACCCCGGAAACAATAAAGAATAATGAGATATTGAGCCGAATATTTAAAGGCATCAGACCGGCCGTTGTGGCGCTGATAGTGGCCCCGGTAATAAGTTCGGCAAAGAGTGCCAAGATAAATATGCGCACTGCGATAATTCCGGTGGCAGTAGCACTCTTGATATATTCAGGAATCGGTGTGATTTCGAATCCTATACTATATATATTATTGGGCGGCGTGCTTGGGGTGATATATTATTCCCATAAGCAACAGAAAACTGTGGCGGATAAAAAGGAAGAGGGGTAAATATGAATATATACATCAAACTGATAATAGCATACGTTAAAATAGGCCTGTTCGGATTTGGCGGAGGATATGCCATGCTTTCGTTGATAGAACGCGAAATAGTGGGGAGCGGATGGATAACAAGCAGGATGTTTACGGATATCGTAGCAATATCGCAAATGACCCCCGGACCAATAGGGATAAATAGTGCCACATATATCGGATATGTAGCCACAGGAGAGAGTGTATTAGGTTCGATAGCGGCGACACTTGCAGTGGTATTGCCATCGTATATGTTAGTGCTATACGCGAGTAATTATATATTGAAACATCGTGACAGTGTGGTGGTGCAAGGTGTGTTTACCGGTTTGCGTCCGGTGGTTGTGGGTCTAATAGCTTCGGCAGCATTGCTGTTGATGAATAAAGATAATTTTCCTGATTATACGTGGAGTATAGCACTGAGTGTGGGTGCATTTTGTGTGGTATATTTCACAAAAATACATCCTATATGGGTGATAATTGCATCGGGAATCGCCGGACTGATAATATATTAGAAGAAATGGGGAATAAATTTGACAATTATATAGAAGCCACGAATTATTTGTTTGGCAAGATCGCACAATTCCAGCGAGTGGGAGTCGATGCTTATAAGCCGGGTCTTGACAACATGCACGATATGCTTGCCGAGATAGGGAATCCGCACTTAAAGATAAAATGTGTGCACATAGCGGGAACAAACGGTAAGGGCTCGGTGTCGAATCTGATAGCTGCCACATTGCAGATGTCGGGCTACAAAACCGGGCTATATACATCGCCACATTTGGTGGATTTCAGAGAAAGAATACGCATTGACGGTGTGATGATAGATGAAGCGGATGTGTTGGCGTTTATAAATCGATATGAGAAATTAATAGAGGATTATTCCCCGTCGTTTTTTGAGCTAACGACATTGATGGCGTTTGAGTATTTTGCAAATAATGAAGTGGATGTTGCCGTGATAGAGGTGGGCCTTGGAGGGCGTCTTGATAGTACGAATGTGATAAATCCCGAGTTAAGTGTTATTACAAATATATCGAAGGACCATACACAGTTTTTAGGGCACAGTATAAGAGAAATAGCAGGGGAAAAAGCCGGAATTATCAAACGCGGAGTGCCGGTGTTGCTTGGTGAGAGCAATGCGGAATATGATGGTGTGTTTATAGAAAAAGCTAAAGAGATGGGCTCCAAATTAGTCTTTGCCGAAAGTGAAAATAGGCGGATGGAGTGCCAATTGAAAGGATTGTATCAGGCAAAGAATATTAACACCGCACTTGCCGCAATTGAAGAGTTAAGGTCAAATAATGGATATAATATAAATGATGACGCCATAAAGAAAGGCTTTTCGTCGGTGTGTGATATCACGGGATTTATGGGCCGATGGATGCAGATTTCGGATAAACCGTATGTGGTGTGCGATGCCGGACATAATGTGGGCGGTATAGCAAGTGTAATAGAACAATTGCAGACTGAGCATTACAAGCGGCTTAATATGGTTGTTGGCTTTGTGAGCGATAAGGATATAGAAAATATATTGAAAATGTTGCCACGAGATGCAAAATATTTTTTCACGAAAGCATCTATCCCAAGAGCTTTGGATTCAGAGTTGCTGCGATTGAAAGCCTCAAAATATGGATTGAAAGGATATAGCTACGACAGCGTTGCAAGCGCTTATGAAGCCGCAGTGTCGGAGTCGGCAGACGGTGATATGGTGTTTGTTGGAGGAAGTTGCTTTGTGGTTGCCGATTTGCTTAAATATATAGGGAAGTCGTAGTTACAAATCTTTAATCAAGATATCGGATTCGGGATGAGAATCGTATATTGATTCAATTTTATTGAAAAGTTCATTAAACTCGGTGTCGAAAGATTTTAGGAAGAAGGAATCTCCGTGAGAGTTTAGGGCCTCAATAATTGCTGTTACGGTCATTTTGTTGATGTCGAAAGCGGGTTGATAGCGAGAGTCGTTGTCTTCCTCCTCTTCGACAGTGTTAAGATATCCAATTTCAGTGAGAGAATTTAATGATTTGATTACCAAAGAGTGTGGCAGTTCGTGTGACGATGCTATTTCTGCGGCAGAGTATGGACGGTCGCCGGTGCAAAACCGTTTTACAATCAATGACATGATGACTACCGTGACATGTGTGTAATATTTATTGGATATTTTATTGATATTTGATTGGAAATTAAAGCTGAAAACGCTTTGAGCCGTATATGTGAGCATAGCGCCGGTTAGAGTAATTACCCATGTGAGTTGCAGCCAAATCAGGAATAAAGGAATGAAAGCGAAACTTCCGTAGATGGCATTGTACTTTGACACATACATTTGTCCGGAGACGAAAAGCCATTGTAATATCTGAAAGGCAGTGCCACTAATAAATCCGGAAATTAAAGCAAATTTGAAACGCACGCGAGTGTAAGGGACAAGAGCAAAAGCTCCTGCGAATATAAGCCAGGTGAGAAGAATCGGACCGAAATCAAGGAGTTTGGTAATTAATGGCGAGAAAACCTCAGATTTTTCTCCTATAGTAGCCATGAAAATGGTAATACCCCCTTCGCAGACAATTAAAATAGGAAGAACAAGAAAAATGGCAGTATAGTCGGTGACCTTACGGTAGAAACTTCTACCTTGCCGAATGCTCCAGATGCGATTGAAAGAGTCTTCTACGCTCATCATCAAGCTAATGAGGGTCCATAAAAGGAAAATTAACCCGATTCCGACAAATAATCCTTCGGAGGCGTGAGTGAGGTATGAGTCAACAAAAGAAAGAACCTTTTGAATGGCTGTGCTTTGTGACGGGAAATAGCGAAAAATCTCGCTTTGCATTATATTTTGAAAACCGAACCCTTTAGCAATGGCAAAAAGCATGGCGAGAGCCGGCACAATGGCAAGTATTGTGCTATAAGTTAGGGCCGAAGCCTGTTTCTGAATGTTTTTATCGAGGAATGAATTTACAGCAAGATTGGCTGTTTTAATTAATTTAACACCGAAACTATGGCTTGGGTCGTTCCATACACCATCTGCGCAGTAGTTGTAGGCATCAACAGCGCGAAGTTTGATGTATGAGAAAATGTTAGAAAAGCCCATAGTAAAGGTGAATATATTTTAAATATAATGAAAAAAATTATCAGTGGAGTTGTAAGCCGGGTTATGTATCTGTGTCGTTATCAAAAAAGAACCAACACAAGATGCTTGTCATTTATCTGTCGCCCATTGCCATTAAGGCGAACAATGGGTCATAGCAGCCTACCCCTCGGCGAGAACGAGCAGTTCCCATAGTGCCGATATATTTGGCCTTGCAACACATAAGGCATGCGGCAATCTGCATTGCTACAGATTCCGGTGAGCTCTTACCTCACCTTTTCACCCTTACCGGGCGCTTTTGTGCCCGGCGGTTATTTTCTGTCATGCTACTCTACCTTCGCAGATAGCTCCCCGTTAGAGAATATGATGCTCTTGTTGCCCGGACTTTCCTCACACCGATAGACGGTGCGCGACAAGCGGCTCCACTGATTGATAGTTATTTAATCAAATACTGTGAACTTATAGACTCCTGTTCGTGAACACGACGAATGGTATCGGCCACCATTTCAGCGATGCTGATAATGGTAACTTTCTTGCACTCTTTATTGAAAGGGATACTGTCGGTGAAAATCATTTCATCGAGAGCCGAATCTTCAACTCGTTGTGATGCGGGGTCGCTCATGATGGCGTGAGAAGCGAGTGCGCGAACCGAGCGAGCACCATTTTCTTTCATCAAATTGGCAGCTTTTGTGATAGTTCCGGCTGTATCCACCATGTCGTCAAGAAGTACGACGTCTTTGTCGGTAACATCGCCGATAATTGTCATATTTTCAACAACGTTGGCTTTAGCGCGGTGTTTGTGGCAAAGGACGAGAGGCGTGTTGAGATATTTTGCGTAGCTGTTTGCACGTTTTGCGCCACCGACATCGGGAGTCGCAATAACAAGATTTTCAAGTTTAAGCGACTGAATATATGGAATGAAAACGGAAGATGCATAAAGGTGATCGACCGGTACATTGAAGAAGCCTTGAATTTGGTCGGCGTGAAGGTCCATTGTGATTAAGCGAGTGATTCCGGCAACGCTTAAAAGGTCGGCAACCAATTTTGCGGCAATCGAAACTCTCGGTTTATCCTTGCGGTCTTGTCGTGCCCAACCGAAATATGGAACAACAGCATTGATAGATTTTGCAGAAGCACGTTTAGCAGCATCAATCATAAGGAGCAGCTCCATGAGGTTGTCGGTGTTAGGAAAAGTTGATTGTACCAAGAATACATCGCAGCCGCGAATAGATTCTTCAAATGACACTTCAAATTCGCCATCGGCAAAGTGCAAAATATTCATTTTGCCAAGTTCAACACCAAGATGTTTGCAAATTTCTTCGGCAAGATAGTGGGATTTAGTGCCTGAAAAAATTTTAAGAGGAGGAAGTTTACTATCCATGATTATATTGAATGAAAAACTGAATTATATTGCAAAATTACTAATTATATTTGGTAGGCAAACTATGTGGCATTGTGTTTTTTTAAGAGAGAAGTAGAATAATGGCATTTTGCGCTTTAACGCTAACTTTAGCAGGCGATTGCGGTGATAAAATAATTGTGCCAATATTGCCGGAAAGAATATCGAGAAAACGGTAATTATTTGGCTGTAAACCTATGTGGTTTAGGGCATGAGCAGGAATGTTTATTTCGATATCGACATCAATATTATCAAAATTTACCGCAATGAGCATGATTTCTTGTTGTGTATGACGAAAATATGCAAATTGTCGTTTAGGGTTGAAATGTTGATTCTCATAATTTACATACGTCAAATCGTAGAAACCACCATAAGCCAAGGCGGGATAGTTATTGAGAGCGTTAAGCAATGTTGTATAAAAATTTCGCAACTGTATTTCTTCCGGTTTTAAATTTACATTGTCGCACGCACCCTTATTATACCATCGTCGCAGGGTGGGGATGCTCCAGTAATCAAAAATAGAAGTACGCCCGTCGAGTCCGCTGTATCCTTCGGCGTCTGTGGCAGGCTCACCGAGTTCTTGACCTGCATAAATCATAAAAGGTCCGGTGTTGAAAGTAGAACTAACAACAATTGCAGGAATTGCAGCAGATGGATTTCCAAGATATTGAGGCGAAGCAATGCGTTGCTCATCGTGGTTTTCGAGAAAATTCAGCATGTGAGTCCCTATGCCATCCACACGTTTCCAACATGTGCTGAGCGATGTGGCAGATAAATTGTGGCATTGAATTGCACGGAGCGTGTCGTAGAGATTTACTTTGTCGTAAAGAAAATCAAATCCGGCATCATAGATATACCGGTGATAAATGCTTATATCATATAGCTCTGCAATGAAAATTATGTGAGGGTATTTCTTTTTCACATTAGCAATAGCCCAATTCCAGAATTGTACGGGAACCATGTGTGCCATGTCGCAACGGAAGCCATCCACACCTTTTTCGGCCCAATACAAAAGTATGTGCAACATTTTATTCCAAGTCTGAGGAATTGGTGAAAAATGTGAAGAATAATTCAGATAATCTATGCCGTAATTTAATTTTATGGTTTCATACCAATCGTGAGCACAAGGATTAGGCATAAAGCAGTCATTACCGGTAACTTTAGCCGGGTATTCAGAGTAAGCATCTTCTCCGACTCCGAGATTAATTGACGGCGCAAAAGTTTTTCCGGGGATGTAATAGAAATTGTTGTCGGGCGAAAATGCGATATTTACGTTATCATCGGCGCCAAGGTCGGTGATATTATCGGGTTTAGCATCGGAGTGATATTGCCGAGCAACGTGGTTTGGAACAAAATCTATTATGACCTTCATCCCGGCTCGATGAGTTCGCTTAACAAGATTGCAAAATTCGTTTATTCGTCGGGTAACATCAACAGCAATGTCAGGGTCGATGTCGTAATAATCTTTTATGGCATACGGAGAACCGGCATTTCCTTTTACAATGTGCGGATTATCAGGGATTATTCCGAATTGTGTATAGGTCGTTTTTTCAGCGTGTTCGATAACACCGGTGTACCAGATGTGTGTTATACCTAAATTTTTTATACTATTCAGGACGCGTGATGTAATATGGTTGAGTTTTCCGCATCCATTTTCTTCTATAGAACCATTCCGGACACAATGCTTGTTGGTGTTTGTGAATAGTCGAGGTAGAAGTTGATAAATTACAATTCGAGAGTTATTGTTGCCCATTAAAAAATATTAAATGTTAGAATAGACACATTAAAGCATCGTTATGGGATGCAAAGTTAAATTATATTTGTAACAGAACAAAACGAATAAAAATATTGGCATAAATCAATAAAAAATATTAACTTTGGAGTGTAAAATAAATTGCACTTGATATTAAAAAGATGGAAGTGAGGGAATGACCGCTAAACGAAGATTATTAATCATTCAAATAAATACATTATGTTTAAGAAAATTTTTTTCATTTGTTTAACCGCACTTGTTGTGAGTTGTTCATCAAAGGAAGAAGATATTCTTCCGGAAATACCTGACCGTCCGGGAGGGGATTCTATAGAGGTCAAAGATTCAAAGCCTAAAGCTATGTGGATAGCAGCATATGACACAAACTATAAGAACTTGAAAAATGATGCCGCAGTAAAAACATATTTGCAGAAGTGTAAGAGTATAGGGATTAATCTTATTTATATGGACGCTGTAGTGTCCAGTGGATATGCTTTGGCAAATATCCCCTCATTAAAGAAATCGAATGATGTTGATTGGGATTTCTTTGAAAGCGTTGTGACGAATTGTGATAGTATGGGACTTGACCTCATAGCAAATATCACTCCATTATGTGCAGGTAATACGAAGAAACGTATAGGCGTAGTTTACGATGACAGTAAATGGGATGGAAAGACGCAATGTAAAAAAACAATGCTTGAGGGTAGTAATTACGTTATAGTGGATTCAAGAGATGATTCTACTGCAGATGCTGCAATGCTTGACCCGAGTGTGCCGGAAGTAAGAGAGTATGCTGCAAAAATATGTAGAGAACTTGCGGTAGCATATAAAGATCATAAATGTTTTAAGGGTATAAGTCTCGACTATGTGAGATACTCAAACGCAGATGGAGCGGGCGCGTGGTTCGGTTATGGACCGGTGGAGACCAATTTCGAAAAAGAAACAGGGAAAGTGCTTGACAGTGCAAATGATTTTATCAGTGCTACAGGTGGATATGGTAAATATTATTCAGAGTGGATATATTTTAGAACTAATTCTGTGACTAAGACAATTCGTCTAATTAAGGAGCAGGTGAAGAGTGCTGTGCCGGAATGTGAATTGCACTTGTGGGCATCTGCACAATGGACTTCTCGTTATAGCGTCGGTCAAAACTGGGCATCAAACAAATTTATTCCGAGCCCGAGTGCAAATTATGTAGAAGGATATGAAAATACCGGTTTCGCGGAAGACCTTGATGTGTTTATTCTCGGTGCGTATGCTACTGATGTCTATATAGTAGATAATCCATCGTCAGATTGGACAGTGGAGAATTTTGTAAAGAGTTATACCAAATATATACCAAAAGGAAATCCTTGTAAAGTTTATGGCTCTCTTGGAGTGTATTCGTATAATGACCCAACTACCAAATTCAAAAAAACTCGCGATGCCACATACCTTTGTCTAATGAACACTGATGGATATATGGCGTTTGAAATCGGACATGTGACAAATATAGGTCTATGGGATGCTATTGAAGAAGGTATAAGATTGTCGGGTTATTAATGGCTGTGTAAACTTGTTGATATACAGCATGATATTTTTATTATGATATAGATTGCGGTAGCGATCGGATGGTATGAATATATATATCGGAATCGCTATTGTTTGATATTGATATAACTGAAACATTATTTTTGAATCAATGATGAATAAGATTATTTCACTAATCGTGTTAGTGTCCTTAAGTGTAGCTGTAGCGAATGCCAAATCATATAATCTGGCATCTCCGGATGGGAAATTACAGGTGCAGGTGGTTAATTCAGAAAAACTCACATGGAGTATCAAATACAATGATGCTCCTGTGTTGAATGAGAGTGAGATTTCGCTATCTGTGAAAGATTTGAGAAATCCGCTTGGTGTGAACGGAAAAGTTAATAAAGTGATTAACCGTAAAATTCGCAATACACAAGAGGTAGTTGCACCCACTAAAAAGCGGTTTATTGATGATGTATATAATAGTATGGAGATACGGTTTAGTGGGGGATATTCTGTGGAATTCAGGGCATACGATAATGGAGCGGCATATCGTTTCATTACAACTTCGTTGCCGCTTAAAGGAGCCAAAGAGATTGAAATTACAGACGAAACCGTTCAGCTCAATTTCCCCGCATCCAGTACATCGTATTGGGCATACGACAAATATAAACCGGTTGACTTTCAAACGTGTTATGAAGTTGTCTATAAACCAAATTTTCCGTTGGAGTCAGTGGAAAAATCGGTATTAGGTATATTGCCTTTATATGTTACTACTCCTGAAGGTTATAAGGTGGTAGTTACTGAAACAGAAGTTGTAGATTATCCAAACTTTTTTGTGGAAGGGACGGCCACAACTACTCTTAACGGAGTATTTCCGCCTGTGATACTTAAGAGCGAATTAAAACCAGGTTCGGATAGAGGAATAAAAATAACCGAGACAGCTCCTTATATAGCAAAAACGGCAGCTGTGAGAGATTTCCCATGGCGCATAGTTACAGTCAACAAGGATGACAGGGCAGTGTTGGAAAATACGTTGCCATATCAATTGGCCTCATCCTCTAAAATCGAAGACACATCATGGATAAAACCGGGTAAAATATCATGGGACTGGTGGAGCATGCTAAATGTATATGGTGTTGATTTTGAGGCTGGTGTTAATACTCCCACATATAAGTATATTATAGACTTTGCTGCGAAATACGGTTTTGAATATATACTTCTTGATGAAGGATGGTCGAAATCGACATGGAATATCAAAGAGTATAAACCGGAAGTGAATGTAGAGGACTTAGTACAATATGCAGCATCAAAAGGTGTAGGAATAGTGCTTTGGGCATTATGGAATCCACTTGATTTGGATGTTGACGGAGTGCTTGATGTATATAAAAAATGGGGCGTAAAAGGAGTGAAAATAGACTTTATGGACCGCTCTGAACAGTATATGGTAAATTTCCATGAAAGAGTAGCCAAGTCTGCTGCGGAACGTGAATTGCTCGTTGACTTTCACGGAACATATAAGCCGGCAGGGATACAAAAACGTTATCCGAATGTTATGACATTTGAGGCTGTGCTCGGCATGGAACATTGTAAAGATTCTCGTGATGTAAGTCCGGAACATAATCTTATGTTGCCTTTTACACGCATGGTCGCAGGGCCTATGGATTACACGCCGGGTGCTGTGGGGAATGGCACAATGGAAGATTATTATATCAATTTTAATCATCCTATAAGTTACGGCACACGAGCACAGCAGGCTGCATTGTTTGTGGTGTTTGAAAGCCCGTTACAGATGGTTGCCGATTCGCCGTCAAATTTCAATACTGCACCTGAATATGCGAAATTCTTATCCAAGATACCCACAGTTTGGGATGATACCAAGGCGATTTCTGCAAAAATTGGCGAAGAAATAGTCGTGGCTCGCCGAAACGGAGATGATTGGTATATAGGCGCTCTTACAGATTGGACCGCAAAAACAATAGATGTAAAACTTGATTTTCTTACGGCTTCCAAATATAAGATGGAGATTTTCCGTGATGGTGTGAATGCTCATAGACAGGCAACGGATTATAAGATAGAAGAACAGATAGTTACACCTGATGATTGCATAAAAATAGTTATGGCACCAGGTGGGGGATATGCCGCACGATTGACTCCGGTGAAATAATGTAAATTGAAAAATATGAGAATTAATAGAATATTTTTAGGATGTATTGTCTGCGCTTTGCTCTCGTTTGATGTGTCGGCACTAAAAACGGTTGATTTCTACGGTAAAGTGACAGTTTCCGGCAAAGGTTTGGAAGGTGTTCCCGTAACGGATGGCAGGCAAATTGTTATCACTGATAAAAAAGGCAATTATAAATTTACATCGTTTGACGATACTAAATTTGTATATATTACATTACCGGATGGATATGCAATTCCTTATGACAATGGTAGTAATGTGCCCACACTGTTTAAAAGGGTGCCCGAAACTGTTAATGCGAAACATCGTTTCGATTTTGAATTGACGCCCTCGAATGATGACCGCACAGACTATGTTTTAGTTATAGGCGCAGACCCGCAAGTATATTTTCAGGACGAAATTCCGGAGTTGAAAGATGAAGCTAAAGATATGCGCGAACTTATGCAATCGCGATATGCAGGGAAACCGTCGGTTGGTATATGTGTAGGCGATGTTATAGGGGATATTTTAACAGAACCGTCACTATTTAAGCCTGTAACTGATGCGATTAATGAGTCGGGTGTGCCTTTCTTTTTTGCGGTAGGCAATCATGATGTAAGTTGGAGCAAAGATTATAGTTCTCAATCTAAGTGCGTGTTTGAATCAATATATGGCCCTACATATTATTCATTTAATTTTGGTGGCATACATTATGTCGTGCTTGATGATGTGTTGATGATGGGTTCACGCTATGTGGGCTATTTAACTGAACGCCAGCTGAAATGGCTTGAACAGGACCTGTCGCATGTGCAACATGGTTCGGAAGTTGTTGTGGCATTCCATATCCCGGCATTCTCACCGGAGGCTCTTCGGAAGGAATGGGGTAAAGAGTCATCACATAAAATTATTAACAACCGTTCAGCACTCGTTGCGATGTTAAAGCCATTTAATGCACACATTATGAGCGGACATGAGCATTATAATGAGAATTATGTGCTCTCCGACAACCTGTATGAACATGTACATGCTCCGATGTCGAATTTATTTTGGATGGCACCATGGTCGTGGGATGGTTCACCTACAGGATATTCCGTGTATGAAGTGAAGAACGGCAGAATAGCCAATTGGTACTATAAAAGTGTCGGTCATTCACCTGAATATCAAATGGAGGTTTATCCGGCAGGACGTAATCGCCAACATCCGGAGGCTGTTGTGGCGAATATTTTTAATCGCGACCGAACATGGAAGGTCGTATGGTATGAAAATGGAGAGCTTCGAGGCGAGATGATACCATTTAAAGGGCATGATCCGAATATATGGGACTATGTGGTAGCGCACGAGAAAAACTTCAAGCACCCGGGTATTGGTGCCGATTTGACAGAGCATTTGTATTATGCTGTTCCACAGGTAAAGGGCTCCACAGTGCGCGTTGAGGCTACTGATTTCAACGGTAATATTTATGTTCAAGAAATTTCTAACTCTAATTAATTATACTTCAATGAAACTAACTAAGCAAATAACAGGCTTGTATGTTGCGTTAACTCTGCTCATTGGGGCAGTAGCATGCAACTCCAACACAAACAGTGTGCAATCGCCGGATGGCACTATTTCTTTTTCAGTTACCATAAAAGAAGGTAAGAATGCGGTTTATTCTGTAAAAGCGGATAAAAAGGAGATTCTTAAACCTTCGGAACTCGGTTTTGTTATTGCCGGAGCCGATACTGTTACTAAATTCAATCTCCTGTCTGTTGAAACAGATTCTTTTGATGAAACCTGGGAAACCGTTTGGGGAGAAAGCCGTTTTGTACGTAATAATTATAATGAAATGCTGTTGAATATGCAGCAATATAACGGCGATTTGAAGTTGAATCTTCGAGTAAGAGTATTTGATGATGGCGTTGCTTTCCGTTATGAATTTCCGACTCAGGACGTTGATTCTCTCGTAATAATGGAAGAACTCACGACCTTTAACTTCGCTGATAATCATAATGCATGGTATCTTCCGGCTGCCGATCCTTATTACGAAGACCATTTTTATAAAAAATCTATTGCCGAACTCGACACAGTGCGCACACCGCTCACTATCGAAGGTCTTAACGGGAAGTATTTTGCTATCCACGAAGCTCAACTTGTAGATTATCCAAAAATGGACCTGTATGGCGTCGGAACTAACGAACTTAAAGCGCAACTTGTGAAATGGTCGTCGGGAGAAGCCGCTTTTATAGCTACTCCTTTTGTTACCCCTTGGCGCACAATGATTATTGCTGACCGTGTCGGTGATTTGATTACATCAAATTTGATGCTTAACTTGAACGAACCGTGTGCTATTGATGACACTTCATGGATTAAACCTATGAAATATATCGGCATTTGGTGGGAAATGCACTTGTTTTATACAACATGGTATGCAGGACCGCGCCATGGCGCCACCACCAAGCGTATGAAAGAATATATTGATTTTGCAGCCGATAACGGAATTCCGGGTGTGCTTGCCGAAGGTTGGAATATCGGTTGGGAAGGTGATTGGCCAAGAAATCAACATTTCGATTTTACCAAACCTTATCCCGATTTCAACATTAAAGAAATTACAGATTATGCTAAAAGTAAGGGGATAGAAGTTATCGGGCACCACGAAACTGCCGCGTGGACTACCAATTACGAAAATCAGCTTGATGCAGCGTATGATTTTTATAAATCGTATGGTATCGACAATGTGAAGACAGGATATGTAAATATCCTTATGGATGGTAAAGAACGTCATGATAGTCAATATGGTGTTCGCCACTATCGTAAGGTTGTGGAAACTGCAGCTAAGCATGGTATCACTATTGACAATCATGAACCGGTGATGCCGACAGGTTGGCAACGTACTTATCCTAACCTCATGACTCAGGAAGGTATTCGCGGGCAAGAACACGATGCATGGGATTTGGATGGCGGTAATCCACCGCAATTTACTACTGTGGCGCCATTTGTGAGAGGTCTTGCCGGACCTATGGATTTCACATTCGGTACATTTAACTTCGACAATCCTAATTCACCGCATGCTCGTGTGCAAACAACAATTGCCAAACAGCTTGCTCTATATGTTGTAATATACAGTCCGTTGCAAATGGCTTCTGACCTTCCGGAGAATTATCGTGGTAATAAGGCGTTCGATTTTATCAAAGATGTTCCGGTTGATTGGGATACAACTCAGGTAGTTGACGCTGTAATTGGTGATTACGTAGTTACCGCACGTAAGGATAGAAATTCAGATGATTGGTATGTGGGTGCAATTACAGATGAAAATGCACGTGAATATAGTTTGAAACTTGACTTCCTTGCTCCCGACGCTACTTATGTGGCTCAGATTTATGCCGATGGTGATGATGCCGACTGGGTGTCTAATCCTACTTCATTTAAATACGAAGAGGTCCAGGTTACATCCAATGATACTTTGCAACTTAAATTAGCAACGGGTGGTGGTACAGCTATTCGCTTCGCCAAACAATAATTAGGAAGTTATGAAAAGATTGGTATATTACGTCGTTGCAGCGATATTTTTATCATTTACAATACAATGCACGCCTGTCGATTCCGATGTGAAATCGGCAGGTGAGCTTGCAAAACGTGTGCTCGGAAATTTCGCCAAGAATATCAAATTTGAAAAAGGCGATGCTGATTCGGTTGATTATTTTTCTGTTAAGTCTGTTTCCGGCAAGGTGGTCATTGTTGGGAATAATGCCAATTCTATGGCTATGGGGCTTAACTATTACCTCAAAAATTACTGTCTCACTACCGTTTCATGGTATAAAGATGATAAACTCACATTGCCTGAAACACTGCCGCTTCCCGATTCTGTAGTTACTGTTAAAGCAATTGTGCCTAATCGTTTTTTTCTTAATTATTGCACATTTGGCTATACCATGCCTTGGTGGAAATGGAGCGATTGGGAACATTTTATTGATTGGATGGCTCTAAACGGTATAAATATGCCGCTGGCTATTACCGGTCAGGAAGCCATTTGGTATAAGGTGTGGAGCAAACTCGGTCTTTCAGATGAGCAGATAAGGGCTTATTTTACCGGTCCGGCTCATCTTCCGTGGCATCGTATGTGTAATCTTGACCGTTGGCAGGGTGATATACCGATGAGTTGGCTCGAGTCGCAGGCAAAACTTCAAAAGTTGATTGTGGATAGAGAACGAGAACTTAATATGCGTCCGATACTCCCCGGATTCGCCGGACATGTGCCGGAAGAACTCAATCAGATATATCCGGGACTAAAAACCACATTGGTTAGTGAATGGGGTGGATTTGCCGATGAATATCGTTGCACATATCTCAGTCCTACAGACTCTCTTTTTGCTGTGATACAGAAAGAATATCTCACAGAGCAGACCGCATTGTATGGCACTGACCACATATATGGCATTGACCCATTTAATGAAGTCGATCCTCCCACATGGGATATAGACTCGCTTGGCGATATTTCCCGGAGTATTTACGAATCGGTAACTGCCGTTGATTCCGATGCGGTGTGGTTGCAGATGGCATGGTTCCTTTATGCTGATGTAACACATTGGACTCCGGAACGTACAAAAGTGTTTATGCAGGGTGTGCCTAAAGGTAAAATGATGCTCCTCGATTATTTCTGTGAGAACACTGAGTTATGGAAAATGTACGACAAATTTTATGAACAGCCATATATATGGTGTTATCTCGGGAATTTTGGCGGCAATTCATTCCTTTGCGGTCCTGCGCAGGAAGTGTCAAATCGTCTTGATGATGTTTATGCCAATGGTGGTGAAAACCTCGTGGGGTTAGGCTCCACTCTCGAAGGTCTTGATGTGAATCCATATATGTATGAATATGTGTTTGAGCGAGCTTGGAATATGCCACAGTCCAATATCGACAAAGTGAACAATATAGCAGACCGACGCACTGGCGCAGTATATGCCGAGGCTCGACAGGCATGGCAAATACTTGCTTCCAAAATATACATATCTCCATCAGCTTGCACAAGCGCTACACTCAACCATGCGCGCCCGATTTTCTATGGCAATGGTTTGTGGGTAACTCGTAATAAATATGATTACGACAATGCAGATCTTGTTAAGGCTTGGGGAATGTTGCTCGATGTTGATGCCGAAGATGTTGATGCCTATAATTTTGATATCGTAAACATAGGACGTCAGGCTCTCGGCAACTACTTCACAAACCTTCGCGATGATTTTACAAAGTCATACGAAGCTAAAGATGTTGAAGCTCTCAAAATTAAGGGTGAGAAAATGGTGCAGCTTATCGACGATATTACTGAGTTGCTCGCTTGTCATCCATCATTCTCCATGAACAAATGGCTCGAAGATGCGCGTGCTGAAGGTGCCGACACCGACACCAAGAATTATTTTGAAAAGAATGCCCGTACTTTGGTTACAATATGGGGAGATAGCTATCACCTCACTGATTATGCCAATCGCGATTGGGCAGAACTCAACGACCAATATTACGGAGTACGATGGAAACGTTTTGTTGAAGGTGTGATTGAAGCTGTTGAAGCCGGTAAGAAATTCGACGAGGAAACATTCTTCAACGAATGTCGTGATTTTGAGAACGGATGGATTGACGTTGAGGCAAATCCTATCACAATCATTCCGCAGGGCAATGCAAAAGCTACTGCCAAGCAATTGTATGAAAAATATTCACCAATGATACTTAATTGATGTCTATATATCAATAACAAGGGAGGCTCAGATGCCTCCCTTGTTTGTATAAGTTAGTTCTAATGAGACCACTTTTGGGACAGTAAGTACAGAGAACACACACCTGAATTTTAGCCCTTGTTGCGGTATTCTTGTGGCGTCATGCCCGTGTATGTGCGGAAATATCGGTTGAAAGTTGTCGGTGCTGAAAACCCGAGCATTTCTGCTATCTTACTTACCGGCAAATCTGTGCCCTTCAGCTGCGACTGAGCATCCATTATTATCAAACTTTGAATAATCTCTTGCGGCGTCTGTCCGGTTACTTTACGAATCACGTTGCAAAAATGTGAAAGAGTGAGATTTACTTCACGTGCGTAAAACGACAGTTTATGTTCTTCACGATAGTTCTCAAAGGCAAGTTGTAAGAACTCTGCCAAGATTTGTTGTTCGCGTATAGGGCTTTTATCTTCAGTTGTTGATGTGTTGTTTTGTCGTTCCAACGCTGTTGTTATGGCATGAATAAAAATACTCAGCACATTTTCAAGGAGACTCGGGTCCATCGACACCATATCCATTTCGGATAAACGGGAGCATAACCCTATGGCATCACCATACACCGATGCTACTTCCTGTTGTACAGAAATCACAGGACATTTAAAAATAGGGATTAGCACGTGCGATGACTTCTTCCAGAAATTTATAGTGCGTAATAGCGATGATGAAAATCCTATAAAACTTATTTGGGAATCTTTCGATGCCTCGTGGATTTGTATGAAACATCCCGGTGTTAGCAGCACAAAATCACCTTGTTTGATTGTATAGTCCCATAGGTTTATTCTTGCTCTCACCGACCCTTTTATACAATATGCTACTATTAAGGCTCCAATTTTGCATGGAAAGGATGTGTAAAAATTTAGTAGTTGGGCATTTATATTATCATACGACACAAAATCAAGTGGCAAATCAAACATTGGCAACTTGTAATGTTCCTGAAATTTAAATAATTCAAATCCCATATTCGGAAATATAATTTATATTGTAATGCAACGTGCTAAATGATATGCAAATATAGCTCAAAATATAGTATGATACAAAATGTCCGGTGAAATTTGAGTTACATATTGAAAATATTGAGTATATTTGAAAAAAATTAATTTTATCTCTATGAAAATATTAAGAATTATTCAATTGTCATTTTTGGCATTTTGTGCCGGGACAGGTGTTTTGGCAGCACAGACGCCGGCTCCGTATAAATACGTAAATGCTCAGGAGCTCAGAATTATCAATAAAGGATTTGATGATACAGAGCGACATTATTCACGACTGCCTTTGTGGATGAAAGCCAACGCACGCCCCGGTTTATGGGACCGACAGGAATGTAGCAGTGGCATTGCAGTGAGATTTGCTACCGATTCACGGCGTATCGGCGTGAAATACGATCTCCTTTGGGACACACACATGATTCACATGGCTGATACCGGTCTTAAAGGCGCCGACCTTTACCGCCTTGGCGATGATGGCTCATGGTTATATGTTAACACAGTGCGTCCGTACACGGATAATGGCACTAAGACAGTCACAAAAGATTTTGTGGAAAACATGGATGGCGATATGCACGAATATCTCGTGTATTTCCCCTTATATGATGGTGTCATTGATTTTAATATCGGTGTAGATTCTGCTGCAGTGATTCAGAAACCCATTATCGACAATCCGCGTTCCAATCGAAAGATTGTTATGTATGGCACAAGTATTTTACAAGGCGGATGCTCTACACGCACAGGAATGTGTTCAACAAATATGCTTCAGCGCGACCTGAATTGTGAAGTTGTGAATCTCGGTTTCAGTGGTGAGGGCAAAATGGATATGGATATAGCAAAGGCACTTGCTCAAATAGAGAATGTAGATGCTTATGTGCTTGATCCAATTCCAAATTGCACTGAAATGATGTGCGATACCATTACTTATGGATTTGTAAACTACCTCCGTCAGGCTCGCCCGGAAGTGCCAATCGTTATGGTGGAAACAGAGATATATCCGTATGCCAAATTTAACTCATATTTTGAGAAATATCTTCCTGCTAAAAATGCCGCGTTCCGTAAGAACTACGAAAAAATGAAAGCTGAAAATCCAAACAATCTTTATTATGTTGATTGTGAAGGATTGATTGATGACGAAGGCACAGTTGATGGTATTCATCTCACCGATGTGGGTTTCAGAGCGTATGCCGACAAGTTGTATCCGGTATTACTCCAATTCGTAAGCAAATAAAAGGTGGTATTAGATAATTTAACAGCCTGCTGATAATTAATTTATTAGCAGGCTGCTTCTTCTCCGGTTATTGCGTTGAATATTGTGCGTACAATGATTTTGATATCAAGCCACAGATTCCAATTCTCAGTGTACCACACATCATACTCCACACGCCTTTGCATCTGCCACAATTCGCGTGTTTCTCCTCGCAAACCGTTTACTTGCGCCCATCCGGTGATGCCCGGTTTAATAGTATGTCGAAGCATATATTTGTCGATAAGGGCAGAGTATTCCTGAGTGTGTTTTATCATGTGAGGACGTGGGCCAACAATCGACATATCGCCTTTAAATACATTGTAGAACTGCGGAAGTTCATCAATACTCATCTTACGCATCCAATTGCCAAATGCGGTTTTTCGAGGGTCGTTGGCTGTAGCTTGCTTTTTATCGCTTTCATCATTAACAAGCATCGTTCGGAATTTATAGCACATAAACTCTTGACCTCGATATCCGGTACGTTTTTGTTTAAAAAATATAGGTCCCGGTGAAGTGAGTTTAATTATTATAGCTACAGGTATCAGTATAATAGGAAATATAGCAAGAAAAAATCCGGATACTATTATATCAAATACCCGCTTAATCACTCTGTTTATCGAGCGGCTCAAAGGATTTGGACGAGCCGATAGAGTAGGGATATCTCCCACAGTGTTCAACTCAAATTGGCGTATAATGTATGGTCCCACTTGTGGTACGAAATAGAAATCGGCAGCATTGTTTTCCGCTACATTCAAAATGCGTTCGAGAATGCCTCCGGTATTACTTAAAGAGCAGTAAATTTCGTCAATATAGTTTTCTTTGATAAAATCTTCTATTTCACTAAGTTTTCCGGTATAATAGGGTAGTTGTTCGTTGATTGGTACGCAATCGAAAACTCCCATTATTTTGAACCCGTATCCCGGGTCGCTGTTCATTTCAGAAATCAGTTTTTTTCCGGCATCGGCATATCCTATGATTATAACGCGCTTATAATTAAATCCCAGCGAACGGTAGAACTTTATTAATTTGCGCGACATTATCCACCATAACGACAACACAACATATAGTATTGCAATGAATAGCCCCACAAGTTTCAGGGAGAAATCGGGAATATTAAGTATCCAGAGTGTAGCAAATAATAAAGCTGCATATATCAAGCACATTTTTGTGGTATTTACCACAATTTGCTCGGCAAACAGAACGCGTTGGTCATGAAGGTCGGTAAACATAAATGCGCTGATGAGATAGGCTATATTCACCCCTGTCCACACCATCGGCGTGAGCAGCACATCAATATGACCATACCATCCGAAAATGCAGTAGTAGAGTATGTTTAGAATAAACAGGTCGCCTAAAATAATGGCGTATTTTACGAAATGTCCGTAACGTCCTTTGCTCATATTGTATTAATCAGCAGATTAAACGTGAAGGAGGCTTTTAATCCTCCTTCTTTTCCCTGTGTGTAATACTATAATTTTTCTTCTATCAATCTGATTTTTTGCTCAAGTTCTGCTATATCGTCACGAATGAGCTGTATTTTTCGCTCCATGTCGCGCAATAATGAATTTCCGTTTTTCGACTGAGCTTTAAAGAAATTCATATTGGTTTCATAGGTGCGCAAATCATTTATCTTTTGGTCGTATTTATAGATAAGGCGATCACGTTCGCGGCTCAACTTGGATGCATCCGACATCTTTTCTACATCTTCTTTGAAATTGCGGAGACGTGCTCTCGTTTCTTTAAGATCGTATTTATCGTTTACCTGTTTCAATGCATCGTTGAAATGAGCTTGGATTTTATCCTTATCTTTATAGGGAACATGACCTGTTTCGCGCCAATTATTCACAAGTTCCTTCACTTGTGCCGCTGCATCTTCAACATCGTTTTCTATCATTTCCTTCAATGTGGCAATGATAGATTTCTTAACTGCCAGATTTTCTTTTTCAGTTTTAATCTGTGCGCCAAGCACTTTTTCTTTTTCTTCAAAGAATGCATCGCATGCGGTGATAAATCGTTTCCAAAGAGCTTCGGTATAGCGGTGTGCGGTAGGACCTATCGACTTCCATTCTTTTTGCAATGCTATGAAATCGTTGGTGGTTTTTTTCCAATCCTTACTATCTTTCATAGCTTCAGCTTTTTCGCACAATGCTTCCTTCTTTTTAAGATTTTCGGAGGCCTCCTCCTTCAGAGTTTTATAGAATTCAGCTTTTTTAGCAAAAAAATCATCGCAAGAGTGGCGGAAACGGGCAAAAAGTTCATTATTCACTTTTTTTGAGGCAAACCCGAGTTTTTTCCATTCTTCCTGCATACCCTTGATGGATTCTGTAGCTTTCTCCCAGGCATTGGCTGTTAAGAGAGTAGCAGTGTCAATTTCCTCAATTCGACTGCAAATCTCAGTCTTTGCCTTTTCATTTTCTTGTTCTTTGGCTTTAATCGCTTCAAAGAATGCCTGGTGCTTTTTGTTGATAGTTACAGAGGCAGCTTTGAATCGAGTCCAAATATCCTCTCTTATTTCAGGAGCCACAGGACCTATCTCACGCCATTGGTCGTGTAAACTTTGTAATTTTTTAAATGCAGACACCACATCAGATTCTGCATCGAGAGCTTCAGCTTGCTTTACCAACAGTTCTTTTGCTTCAAGATTTTTCTTGAAATCATAATCACGCAAATCTTTGTTGATTTTCAATTGATCATAGAAATGTTCAGTAGCTGTTTGATATTTTTTCCAAAGAGGGGTTACATGTTCCGGTGCTACTTCACCTATGGCTTTAAATTCTTGTTGAAGTTGTTGGAATCGAGAATACAGCTTGTTGATATTGTCGGTGTCGTCGGCAATTTCAGAGAGTGCGGTGAGGATAGCTTCTTTTTTCTCTAAATTTTCGCGGCGAGTATTCTCCAATTGTGTCTGGTATTCTGCTTTTTTGTCCTTTATAATTGTAAGAATCTCTTTCAAACGCAATTCAAAAGCATCTTCTTTAGCGGCAAAAGCACTTTCTTCGTTACCCTTTTCAAGAAACGCTGCAAACTCAGCTTCTGTTTCCTGTTTTCTAATAGAGTAAAAAGCAGCTTTCAAAGAAGCTACACGTTCTTTAGTCTCGTTGACAGGCATTTCCAAAATTGCCTCAAGTTCTGCTATAATACCTTCCTTTGTTAAAGGTGTTTGCAGTGTGTCAGTTTGGATATCGGAAACGTTGAGTTCAACATTTTCCGCAAGCTTTTCCGGTTCCATCATTATTTTAGTTTGTTAATCAGAATGTTTGTGTCAAAAGTACTAATTATTTTGATTATTTAAACACAATTATGCAAAATTATTTCAAAATTAGTAAAAAATTAAGCATTCTTGCCATAAAAAAGTATAGTGGGAGCATTGTTTACGAAAATATCATTAGCACATTTCGAAACTTGCGTAGTGGTTAAAGTTCGATATGCGTCGTATTCAGTATTGATAAGTGATGTATCGCCGAGCATCGTAAAATACGCTAAATTATATGCCAAATCTTCTTGGTTTGTATTTTCTAACCTCGACATTGATTCGGCTTTGTTGATGGCTTTTTGAAGTTCAAATTCTGAAAACTCTCCCGATACGATTTTCATCACTTCTCGGTTTATGATTTCCACTCCTTTTTCAAAGGACTCGCCATTGTGGAGAAATCCTTTTATGAATAATAATCCGGGGTCGATAGTTCCCCAAACCGAAGCATTAAGCGCTCGGAATGTATCTCCTTTTTGAATTACATTTTGCATAAAGAGCGACGATTGCCCGGTAGATAGCAAATCGGTTATCATATCGGTTGCCGGGTAATCAGCTCCGGTGCGTTTGTCCATGTGGTATGCCATCAAAATCATATTTTCAGGCACATCACAATTTACTCTAATTATTTCAGTGTTGCAGCTTTTGTCGTTTTGCGGAAAATTATTTCTTGCCACATCCATATCTTTATTAGCGATATTGCTGAAATATTGTTCCACTTTTTCTATAACGTCTTGGTATGGAAGATCTGCCACTATTGAGATAATAGCATTTGATGGTGTATAATTTGCGTAAAAGAATTGCTTTACATCTGATGATGTGATTGTTTCGATATCGTGTAGATTATCACCAATTACGGGTGTGCGATATGGATGCTCTGTGAATGCATTTTTAGATAATATATGAAATGTGTCACCATAAGGGGCATTCAGCACGGTTTCTTTAAATTCTTCGCACACTACTTTGCGTTGAACCTCGAGACTGTGTTCGGAAAACAGTAATCCCTGCATTCTATCCGCTTCCAACCATAATGCCGTGTCGATGTTGAGCAACGGAATCACATCATAATAATTGGTGATATCGGAAGATGTCCAGGCATTACTATGTCCACCGGCATTTTGTAATATAGAATCAAAATCCGGAGCTTCCGGTGTGCCTCCAAACATCAAGTGTTCCATCAAATGTGCGAGACCTGTGTGTGTTCTCGGATCATTTCGGGCACCAACGTTATACAGAACATTCACTACAGCAAATCGAGAGCCTGAATCGCGATGATGAATTAGCTGAAGTCCGTTTTGTAAAATGTGTGTGTTGTATGTAATCATTTTAAGATTTTAGCACTGATGATTTTTATGTCATTTTCCGGACGGTCGTTGCGGTCGGTGGTTTCCACCTCAATTTTTGCCACCACATCCATTCCGCTAATCACTTCACCATATACAGTGTATTCTCCATCCAAATGCGGAGTGCCACCGATAGTGGTATATGTGTCGATTTGTTCGGCAGTAAATTTTTCCGGATTTTCCGCGTATTCAGCTTCAGTGATTTCAATTATTTTTTGGCGAAGTGACTCCACACCAGCTGTATCGTGAGCGAGCTGCAATTTTAATATCTCTTTACGAAAAGGAGCACTGTTTTTCTGAAAAAGATTTTGCTTTTTTCTGTAAGCTTTCTGATTCTCCATCGCTTCGAGTTGCTCACGTGTAAAGATTTTGCCTGTTACGATATAGAATTGTGAACCGGAAGATCGTTTTTCCGGGTTTACGGCATCACCGGTGCGTGCCGCAGCAAGTGCACCCCGTTTGTGAAAATGCTTTGGATATACAAATTCAGCTTCTACAGTATGTCCAATGTCTCCGGAGCCAAGCATTTTTCCTTTTGGAGCGTCTTTTGAATCGACGTCGCCACCTTGTATCATAAATTCTTTTATAACTCTGTGAAACAGCGTTCCGGTATATACGCCATTTTTTACGTTTGCTATGAAATTGTCGCGATGTAGGGGTGTGTCGTCATAAAGTAGTACGGTGATATCCCCCAAAGATGTGTGCAACAGCACTTTCGTTCCGTTAAATTTGTCTTGCATTTTGTTAGAAGAATTTTTTGCAGCCACTATTACAGTAGATGCCATTATTATAATTGCAAATATTATTGATTTCTTTATCATAACCGACGAAACATATAACTTTAATAGTAATGCAAAATTAATACAATTAGATGAAAACCGCACGGTACCGAATGCAAAGATGCAATATTAATGCATGAGATGATAAAACAGCACCGCTGCTAACGGGGTGGTGTTAACAGCGGTGGTGATTATGTGGTGGGGTGATATTTGTTTATTGTTTATTGCACTGAG
>JAFLTZ010000130.1 GCA_022509045.1 Muribaculaceae bacterium
ACCCATGACCTTTTCGTTACGAATGAAATGCTCTACCAACTGAGCTATTGCGGCTAAAAACTGCTGCAAAGTTAGCTATTACTTTTATTTATTCATAATCTTTACATATATTTATTTTCACATAATAAATGCAGTCTTTTGAAGTTTTGAACATCTATTATTGAAATACATTTCAAGACATGGATAAGGAACTCATCGTGAAACAATGTAAAACCGGAGATAGAGAAGCTTTTGGTCTTCTTTACCAAACTTACATTATGCCAATGTATAAAGTTGTGTATCACTATATTCGCAACTCCGATACTGTTTGGGATATTCTTCACGATGGTTTTATTATCGCTTTTTCTCAGATTGACTCTTTAAACGATAATTCAAAGATAGAACCGTGGCTCATATCAATAATGAAGAATCTTGCTTTACAGCATATTAAAACCGAATCACATCTCACATCCGATGCTATTTCCGATAATATTACCTCTGATGACACATACGACTTTAATGAAACACACATACTTGCATGGGAAGAGATTGAATCTATTATCAATAAATTACCGGAAGGTTATGGTAAAGTTTTTCGTCTTGCCGTACTCGATGGATTATCTCATAAAGAAATAAGTGAGATTCTTGGCATTGCGCCTCACTCTTCATCATCTCAATTATCTCGTGCTAAATTGCTTTTACGCAATCTAATATCCGATTATCGGACAAAAATGGATTTACTGTCTATTCTTATAATTATTTTGCTTATAATTATTCCCCGATTAGTTACGGATAACGACACTCAACCCCTTGCTCCATCCAACATTAATGAGCATTTCAATATACGACCTTCGCATAAACACAATACAGCTCCTGCCACTATAATTTCTACCGCAGAAATAGTATTTTCAAATAATACTGAAACTGCAATAACGGATGATACTATTACTATTGCCCGTGCTATCGCACCTCATATCACAAATGATACCATTGCCAATGACACACATCCTCGCCACTATCCACATAATGTCAATGCGAATAATAGTCACTCTTCTAAACATCCTCTTTTAGCTCATTCTAAATTGGATTCTAAACCGGATTGGTCTCTTACAATTGCTTATTCCGGTAATATCGGACAAAACAATGTAAATCGTTTTATTGTATCAAATCCCGACATCTCCGACGGTGAAAGTATAACATCTCCTTCAGATATTGAGATTACTGAAAAATACCGCCACTACGTGCCCTGTGTTATCAATTTAACAATCAACAAAAGCCTTTCACAACAGTGGAGCATCGAGACAGGTTTACGATATACGCTCATGCATTCTGATTTCCTCACAGAAAGTAAACTCTCTTTACAAGAAACATCGCAGCGTATCCACTATATCGGAATACCACTAAAACTAAATTACCGATTATTCACATATAAAGGATTTTCGGCATACGCTCATGCAGGGTGTGCTCTCGATATTCCTATACTTGGGCACCAATCTATCTACGAATATTCTCATGAATTAAATAATTCTAAAACAGATTTAATTTCCATTCAGGCACCATTGCAATGGTCAATTGAAGGCGGGCTTGGAGCCCAATACAATTTTACACCATCATTCAGCATCTATATAGAGCCTTCGCTAAACTATTATTTCAATTCAGGTTCTCAAATCAAAACAATCCGACAAACTTCACCTGTTGAATTTAATATACCTGTGGGATTGCGATTTTCATGGTAAAAAATAAACCGGATCATGCAGTCATTGCAATATCTGTATATCTATGCAATAACTACTGATTTAATTGTTCTTACTATGTATAAAATCGCTGTCAATTTTATTATTATCCTCATATTATCTTCGTGTTCAGAGGATGTATCTGCTTTTGGTCAAACACAAACGCTACCGGCTGAATATTCAAAAACTCTTCCCGTAATATTCATCGAAACAGAAAACAGAGTCCCTGTAACTTCTACAACACGATATCTTTCAGCTCAATTTTGGCTTGATCCTATGGAACATAATGAAATAAAACCGGTTGGCAGCAAAGCACAGCCTGTAGCGATTCAAATAAAAGGTAGAGGACATTCCTCCTGGCAAGGACCAAAGAAACCATATAAATTAAAGTTGAATACAAAAATATCTCTCATGGGCATGCCTAAGAATAAGCATTGGGCACTATTAAAACCATCGGAAAACACTGTTGCCGGATTACAACTTGGAAAGATAATGGGTATGGCATGGACTCCGGATTTTCGTCCTGTCGAAGTAATTCTCAACGGGGATTATATAGGACTATATTTCCTTACAGAAACAATACGCATAGATAAAAATAGAGTCAATATATATGAACAACCCGACAATGAAACAAATCCGGACTTGATAACAGGAGGATGGCTCGTTGAAATAGATAATTATCGCGATGAGTGCCAGATTTCCATTCCTGAGAATAACAATTGGAACCTCACCATTCGTTACCATTCTCCTGAAAATCTGTCCTCGATACAATTACAGTGGCTTATCGAAGAATTCAAAAAGATAAATAGCGCAATCTATTCATCCGATAAAACATCCACCACATGGGAAAAATATATCGATGTAGAAAGCATCGCACGATATTTCATCATTCAAGAAATAATGGATAATCCCGATGTATTTCACGGCAGCT
>JAFLTZ010000131.1 GCA_022509045.1 Muribaculaceae bacterium
TGAACGAATCGTGAATATTCCATCTGGAGTAATTGTTTAAAGTTTTGTGTTAAACAGTTTATTTAGTGTAAAATAAAAACAGCCGGATTTAAGTCCGGCTGTTTTCGATATGTTGTTATTAATCTTTCAACCATTTGTCGAACCAACTGAAGAATTCTCTTTGCCACAATAGTGCATTTTGTGGTTTTAATATCCAGTGATTTTCTTCCGGGAATACTACCATGTGTGCGGGAATGCCACGCAGTTTGGCTGCGTTAAATGCCTGCATACCTTGTGTGGCAACTATGCGATAATCTTTTTCGCCTACAGTTATCATAATTGGAGTATTCCATTCGCCCACAAATTTGTGAGGAGAATTTGCGTATGTATTCTGAGCCACTTTGTTTCCTTTATCCCAGAATGCGCCTCCCATGTCCCAGTTGGCAAACCACATTTCTTCTGTTTCGAGATATTGAGCTTCTGTATTGAAGATGCCTGCATGTGCAAGCAATGCTTTAAATCTGTTGTTGTGATGCCCTGCAAGCCAATATATTGAGAATCCTCCATAACTTGCTCCTGTAGCGCCAATGCGTTCGCTGTTTACGTATGGGAATTGTTTTGCATAATCCACTGCAGCAAGATAGTCTTTCATATTCTGACCTCCATAATCACCGGATATCTGTTCTTCCCATTCGGTTCCAAATCCCGGCAATCCTCTGCGGTTTGGTGCTATGACAATGTATCCTTGTGAAGCCATGAGGCGCAAATTCCATCTATATGACCAGAAGTTGCTCACTGCCGATTGTGGACCGCCTTGACAATATAGTATTGCCGGATATTTTTTGTTTGCATCGAAATTAGGTGGTAATATCATCCAAGTGAGCATTTCTTTACCGTCTGTTGTGGGAACCATCAGTTTTTCTACTGTTACATCATTCAATTGTGCGAGCAATTCTGCATTCACTTGGGTGAGCGCTGTAACTTCTCCGTCATTCACTGCATATACCTCATTTGGTGCTGTGAGTGTGTGGCGAAGGGTAATGATTCCATTTGTTCCCACAGGTGCGAGTGCGCAGTAGTCATAATCACCTCCGGCAACGGTAGTAACTTCTTTTGTTTCAACATTAATGCTGAATATCGATTCTCCGCCATGATAATATGCCAAGAAATAGATGCTCTTTCCTTCCGGATGCCATGCCAAATTTTCAGCGGTATAGTCCCAGTTTGTTGTGAGGTCGGTTTTTTCTCCGCTTTCTATGTCAAGCACAAAGATTCTGTTTTTATCTGCTTCATATCCATCATGTTCCATCGATAACCATGCCAATTTTGAACCGTCAGGCGAGAATTTCGGTGTGGTGTCATATCCCATCATTCCTTCTGTTAGATTGACAGTTTCTTTTGTGTCAAGATTGTATGCATATAGGTCGGAATTTGTTGATATTGAATATTCAAGACCTTCTTTCTTGCGTGATACATACACTAATGTTTTTCCATCTGGGCTCCATGCAAACGACTCTACGCCGCCAAATGGTTTCATTGGAGATTCGTATGGCTCGCCTTCCATTATATCCACAAGGTCATTGCTGATATTTCCGGATGCATCCACTGTTGCTATAAATGGATGGGGGATAGTTTCAACCCACTCATCCCAATGTTTATACATTATATCGTCGATAATTCGTGCATTTGCCTTATCAAGGTCCGGATATTTGTCGGTCACTCTTTCACGCCATTTCACTTGCTTTATTACCACAACTTTGCTTTCGTCCGGTGAGAATAGGAAGCCGTCTATTCCATCATTGATTTTGCTTATCTGTTTACGGTTTGAGCCATCGGCATTCATTGTAAATACTTGCATGCCGTCATCCGATTTTGATAAAAAGGCGATTTTATCACCGTTGCTTATCCACACGGCTCCTTGTTCTGATTCTGCTGTGTGTGTAAGGCGTTTTTGATTCTCCCCGTTGATATCCATAACCCACAATTCTCTGTTTCCCTTGTTTTGAGCTACGCTTTCATAGCCGATACCATACAGAATTTTTGTTCCATCGGGCGATACTTGTGGGTCGCTTACCCGGCCGAATGCTTCTAATAATTCAGGCGTAAACTGTCCGTCCACTACTGTCACTTCCGGTTTTTCAATTATTGGTTCCGTGCCCGATGCATTATCTTTGCACCCTGCAACGCCATTTAATAATAAGGCAGAAGCCATAATCAATGTAGTTGATTTATTCATAAATGTCTAATTATTATATTGTTATTTTTTTTGATGTTTCTTGTTGCCTTTTCGTTTTTCTATACCGAAATTTGATTTCCTTCTCATTATATAATTAGGATTATAATTCGGATATAGTTCTTTGATTAAGTCTGTTCGACGTATTTTATGAAGCGAAGATACAATTTCTTCACGATTCTCCGGCAAATACCAGAAAAAATATTTTCGTTGTGATTGTTTTTCTTCTTTTGTTTTGGCAGTATATATCGGATTGAGCGAATATGGATGTACTCCTGTATAGTACGCTTCGGTTGCCACAGTCATTGGTGTCGGAGTAAAATCCTGCACTTGTTCC
>JAFLTZ010000132.1 GCA_022509045.1 Muribaculaceae bacterium
CTTCGAAAAGCGTGATTATCGCAGTAGGAGTGTATATCGTCGGAATGTATCCATACATCTCCATTTGACTCATAACTTCTATATTTGTTAATAGTGGAAACTTGAGCCTCCGAGAAACTCTCGCAAGAGTGATGTAGATGGCACTTGATGCTCACTTATAGGCACAAAATAATCAAGGAATGTGCGTAGGCGTATGGCTTCGGCATATTCGGGGACATTGTGCGGAACGGACCTAAGTACAGGTTCTACGTAATCTTTCATTACTCCCAATTCAAATAGTAAAGATGAATTAACTGTTGCATCTGCATATTCCTGATAAGGAAAAATCCATTTTTCTTCTCCTGCCCTCACACTTGCCCAACGTCGTATCGTTTCCGTTGCACTTACACCTCGATATTTATAATCTCGTATTATGCGACGGAGAAGTCGATTGTCAGATGTCGGGACCCAATTATGGTCATCTATCGTTAGTGTGGTTAATGCAGATACATATATTTTGAATTTCTGATTATCTGGGATATTGGCTGTGAGTTCCGGATTCAATCCATGAATTCCCTCTATGATGAGCACATCGCTTTCATCAAGGCGGAGCGTATTTCCTTTGTATTGACGTTCTCCAAGCTCAAAATTATAAGTTGGGAGCGCTACCTCTTCCCCACGCAGTAGTGCTTCGAGATCGGCATTAAATTGTTGTAAATCGAGAGCATAAAGCGATTCATAATCATAATCTCCATTTTCATCCAAAGGAGTGTTTACTCGATTCACAAAATAATTGTCGAGCGAAATCATTTTAGGGGTTACGAGATTTGTCATCAATTGTATTGCAAGGCGTTTGGTTGATGTGGTTTTCCCGCTTGATGAAGGGCCGGACACGAGTACAATCTTTGCCCCTCTATCTCTATTGCGTCGAACAATTTCCGCAGCAATATCACTGAACACTTTGAAATGGAGCGCCTCTACTACGTTTATAAGCATAGATACCTCTTTGTTGAGCACTACTTTATTGAGTGCTCCCACATCATCTACTCCTATTATCTTATTAAACGATGTATAAGTGGTAAACGCATCAAACATCTTTTTTTGTTCAATAGGAGTTTGCGCTCCTGACTTAGTGTCTGCGTTAAATGCCAACAGCAACATGCCATGTTGATATGGTTGCAAGTCAAAATCCTTAAGCACTCCGGTTGATGGCGCGAGCGCACTATAGTAGCTGTCGGCAGTTTCTCCAAGTGTATAATACGTAGTATATAGATTTTTTGAAGTTTCGAGCAAGTTTACCTTATCATTAAGTCCTTGATTTCGGAATAGTTCAATCACATCCGTGGTAAGTTTTTCATGACGACGAAATGGAATATTTGTGTCTATAATTAACTGCATTTCATCTTTTATTGCTTTTACCACTTCAGGGGTAATTGTGAAATTATCACCGGATAGTGTGCAGAAATAACCTCTTGACACACTATGTTGCATGCGAAGCCGTAAAGAGGGATATAGATTTTTCACAGCTTTATATAATACCATACACAATGAACGCACATATACTCGTGTGCCGCTTGGTGAATATCTGTCAAGGAATTCGACTTGCTTAGGACCATAAATTACATATCCAAGCCCTTCGTTTTTATTATTGACGCGAGCGCAAATAGGATATATCTGTATTTCTTCCTTTACACTGTTATATATATCAATAAGAGAGCTACCACCCTCTACTTCAAGATATCTGTTAAGATTCTTGCAAAATATTTTTACGGTTGAATTCATATTTTATCTAATTACAGATTAGCATTACAAATATACAATTATTCATCATATAAGAGGTTATTTCCATTTTTTAATTTTACTTTTTGTCTGATATTTCTTGCGAGAACGATTTAAATAAGGTAATTTTGCGCTATAAACATAATTAAAATTACTCACTAATAAAAACAAAAACTGCTATGTGGTTAACAAACTCATCGGTAGGTAAGAAAATAGTAATGTCGTTGACAGGTCTTTTTCTTATCCTTTTCGTAACATTTCACGTGCTGATGAATGTAGTTGCAATCATTTCTCCTGAGGGTTACAACATTGTGTGTGAATTTTTGGGGGCTAATTGGTATGCACTTATTGGCACATTGATTCTTGCGGCTGGAACTGTGATTCACATTGTGTATGCGTTCTGGCTTACATTGCAAAACCGTAAAGCTCGCGGCAACAATGCTTATGCCGTTAGCCATCGTCCAAAGAGTGTTGAGTGGGCATCTCAAAATATGCTTGCTCTCGGCATTGTGGTTGTTGCATTCCTCCTTGTTCATTTAATGCAATTCTGGGCTAAAATGCAGTTACCGGAAATGCTTGGCGAACATCTTCCAATGAAAGGTATGGGATATATCTACACCGCATTTGGAGGAACTTGTGGATATATAACTTT
>JAFLTZ010000133.1 GCA_022509045.1 Muribaculaceae bacterium
TTGCACCAATCTCATGGCATCGAGTAGGTTATCTACATATACACGATTTTCTTCGGGTAAATAGTTCTTGATATCAGGTATAATAAAAGATTGCTCCGGGAGCACTACTTTATAGTTCTTCAAATCAGATAGACTTATGGGCGGTAATTTGGAATCGCATATAGCCACTGTGTGTATTTTGTGGAGAGGGCGTGAAACGAGCATCAAGGAGTCCTCCGAATGTATGTTATACACAAATAGGATTATATCCGCATCACCCGATGTTATCCGGTTTACGGCATTGGCATGGTTGCGCAGGCGTATCCTATACCTGATAGAATGTTTTTTCATGATATATTCTATCAAATCCACGGAATATCCGGAGGGATTGCCATCTTCGTCAATATATTCAAAAGGGGCATGCTCACGGTCGCCTATAATTAAGATTTCCTCATTATCAGCAGTATATGAGGATTGAGCAAAACTCTCTTCCATAGAAAAACACATCAATGTGAAGAGTGCTATAATCGTGGATATGAATTTTAAATATATTTTCATAGACTACAAAAATAGTGTTTTTATCAAAAAAAGAACGATAAAGGAGCAAGAAAATCATTTATTTCAAAAAAATTAGGGATTTTATTGACAAAGCAGTATTATTGTTGTATATTTGCAAAAAATAATAATTAATAATAGTACTATGGAAACACAAAATCAGCGTACAATTAAAGTGTTAGCAGCAGCATTTAATGCGTGGAATAATGCAGCAATATTGCGCGAGTCAAGAGCGCGCAATAAAAATTTTACTTATGGGCGACAGCTCGATGATTTGGTTGCGTTGCCGAATGGCTCTGTAGTTACCGAACGGGAGGCAATTATTGCATCCGGCAAGGAACCGCTTACCAACAATCTTATACGGCAGCTTGTTAAAACTGTAGTGGGGAAATTTCGTGAGCTTAATGCCGAACGTTCAAAAGGTGCTATATCGGAAAAATTACAACAATTTTACAGCCGGCACCATTTGGCGGAAATAGATGCTCGCGCCATGGAAGAGTTTTTGCTATCGGGAGTGTGCGTGCAGAAAGTGGATGTAGTGAGGACTTTGAATAGCTGGGAATTGGGCGTGCAAAATGTTTCACCACACAAACTATTTATAAACGCTATCACACAGCCAACAGCGTCGGATTGTGAAATAGTGGGGGAGTTGCACGATATGAGCATACCTGAAATAATACTTAAATTGGCATCGCACGATAGAGCACTTGCATCGCGTATCCGTTCAATTTACAATAGCAATATAAATTCACGTACCGATGCAACTCGGTCGTTGTTGGGGCTTGACAACAGCAATGGTGCTGAATTTTGGGCGGCGCGCAATGGAAAATGTCGTGTTTTTGAGGTGTGGACACGCGAAACTCGCGAAGTGTTGCAAGTGCATGATTACAAAGATGGCACTTTGCGTGTTGTACCGTTAAATGAGGCGTCGTCGGTGGCTCGAATGCAGCAAGAGCGTAAACGAACCGGCGGAGCTCCGGTGGAATATATGTGGGAAGTGCAGCAATATTGGCATTGTCGCTGGATATCACCTATGGGCGACCTTATTGCTGAATATGATTCACCGTTTGCACATGGAATGCATCCGTATGCCATAAAACTATATCCGCTCACCGATGGCGAAGTGCATGCCTTTGTTGAAGATATTATTGATCAGCAGAAATATGTTAACCGACTAATATCGCTTATCGACCAGGTGATGAGCAATTCGGCAAAAGGAGTGTTGCTTTATCCTACCGATGCTCTGCCATTTGGCATGTCGTGGGATGAAATCAGAAACCGATGGAATTCTCCTTCGGGGATTATTCCGTTTGACCCGACATCCGGAACCACTCCAAAACAGATTTCATCAAATTGCTCCAATATCGGGGCATACGAACTTCTTTCATTGGAAATGAAACTTTTTGATGAAATATCGGGTGTGGCCGGCACCATGCGTGGGAGAGAAGTGTCGTCGTCGATGGGAGCGGAACTTTACAAACAGCAACAGCAAAATTCTACTGTTGTGCTACTCGATATTTTCGACACTTTCGCTCATTTCCAACAAATGCGCGATAGCTTGATTGCCAATGTATAAATTTTATAATCTGTAATATTTTCCCGCTTCCTCAAATTTCTCCTCCCAAGGAAGACGAGTATCCTCTTCTCAATTAGGAGGATGAGTAAAGGGATTGTGAACATAATGCCACGACGACTTGTCTGTTATGAAGAAATTATTTAACTTTGCAATTAGAATGGATTAGTCCATTCTATCCATATTGAAATAAGAAGCGTTATGCTTAACTTGTAATTTGGAAACCTGAGAAATTTTCAAAGAA
>JAFLTZ010000134.1 GCA_022509045.1 Muribaculaceae bacterium
CGATAGCCATTCCAATCTGACCTGCGCCGGTCAGCAGCATTACATCTTTTTTCATCTCTATATATGTTTAAGTTACAAAGTAAGTGGTTTCTGTTGGGACTATGCTTTCACTTTTCACGGATAAATTTGTTTATTTATTACCTTCGTGTGTAAGAGCGCAAAAAATCACTTACCTTTGTGGGACATCAGCGAGGGCAGCCGCGTGATGCCGCCCGTTACGGTTGTGCTGAGGTCTGATTCGTCTGGGCGACCTTGCCCTGCACCGCCATAAACGATTCTTTTTTTAGCTTTTTCGCTATTTGAGTTTTTTACACTATCTTTGCGAGTGTGTATAACAATTCGATCAATACAATAATATTTTTTAAACCAATAACTATCAATGAGAAAAATTTTACTACTTTTTGCGGCTGCTGCAGTGTGTGGCTATGCAAATGCTTCAACCGAATGGACTATTTCGGGGACTCAATTCCGCGTTGATACCTTATATCACGCTAATATCGGACCGGGTACGACCCAAACCGAGATTAAAATGACATGCCTCGCTGAAGGCAACAACTATGTAAACCGGATTTTCTACACTACTGTTGATTTGACTAACGATAATGTGGAAATGCGAGTTGTTAAGGGGCAAGACCATATGGGCAAGTTTGAAACTGTGTCTTCTATGGCTAAACGCAAAACGGCAGAGGGTAATGGCGACTATTTCGCCGGTGTTAACGGTGACTTCTTCGGGTCTTATCCTATCAGTACCTGTATATCAAACGGGTCACTTACCAATTTCCGTATTGAGTCGGATATTAACCATCCTTGCTCATTTATTATGAGCGACAAAAAAGTGCCGGTGATTGCCGATAGTATCGAAGGTGTGGCCAGAAACGCAAAGGGAAATGTTACTTTCCCGGATAATACACAATATCCATTTGAATTTAATGATCAGCGTTGGACAGATGAACTCATAGTATATACCTATCAATACATGTTCAATGAAGATAAAGGGGCGCATCGCAGCGGTCAGAACGAATGGGGTGCAGAAACTCAGATTCGCCCTGTAGAAAATGCTACTATGTTTGGTCAGGATGGAGTATATGAAGTAATGTGTGCACCAACACCATCCGGCACCGGTGGAAATATGGAAATTCCGGCTGACGGTTTCGTGCTCTCCGGACATGGCAATGCCGCCAAATTAGTAACTGCCTTAAAAGTTGGGGACAAAATAAAAATCAATATGCCGTTTTCAGCCGATGGCAAACCTATTGTTGCAAAAGAGGTTATCGGTGGATTTCCTGTAATTCTCCGCAACGGCGAAGTGCTGTCGCGTCCGGCTTATCCCGAACATCTCAGCTCTCGCCAGCCTCGTACGGCAGTCGGTTATAACAGCGATAAGACCAAAGTAATTATGGCAGTTGTCGATGGACGTAACGCCGGTGTTTCCGAAGGTTTATATACTCATATTCTTGCCGGTGTGATGCTAAACCTCGGATGCGTTGATGCCATGAACTTTGATGGTGGCGGTTCTTCCACAAGCTACGTGCAAAATCTTGGCGTTCGCAACACCCCATGCAACACAGGCAATGCCGAACGCACAGTTACAAATGGCTTGTTTGCAGTGAGCACTGCTCCTGCCGATGATGTGATTACATCTATCGAAATTGCCGACAAAGCTGTAAATCTTAATGCAGGAGATAAATATACTCCGGTAGTATATGGCTATAATAAATATGGTGTACTTGTTAATGCAAATCTTGCAGGCTTCCACATCAATACAGCCCCTGAGATAGGCACGGTAGATGGCGGTACGATTACCATCGGTAGCGGTAAATATAACACCACTATGACGGTTTGGTATGAAGGACTTTCATATACTATTCCGGTATATACCAATGGCGGTGGCACCTATGTGTCGGAAGTAATAGAAATAAATACTAACGAAGTAGATTATACACCTGAGTATTATACTTTGCAAGGAATCAAAGTTACGAACCCTCAGAAAGGACAAGTGGTTATTGTCCGTAAAGCGGGGATTGTTTATAAAGAAATTGTGAAATAAGTTAGCTTATAACTTAATGAAAAAATTAGCACTCTTTATTGCCGGTGCCGCTATGTGCGGCACCGCATTTGCTTATACCGAATGGGAAATAGGCGGAAGCGCATATAGAGTAGATACGCTTTATCACGCGAATGTAGGTCCCGGA
>JAFLTZ010000135.1 GCA_022509045.1 Muribaculaceae bacterium
GGAGTCGAACCCCAATCGTCGGAACCGGAATCCGATATTCTATCCATTGAACTATAGGCACATTACAGCCATCAAAAGTTTTCCGGCAATTCGCTTGACAAAAGTAGTAATAATTAGTAGCTTTGCAAAATAAATTTAGCTAATCGATGAAGGTAAAGATAGAATCGACATGGGCGGAGGTGCTCGCAGAGGAATTTGAAAAGCCTTATTTTCAAAATCTTGTACAGTTTGTAAAACAAGAATATCGAACTCAAAAGATTTTCCCCAAGGGAGGCGAAATATTTGCGGCATTCGACGCAACCCCTTACCCAGACGTGAAAGCGGTGATTCTTGGTCAGGACCCATATCATGGTGAAGGGCAAGCACATGGGTTATGTTTTTCGGTTCCCGACGGGATTGCTTTACCCCCATCACTGCTGAATATCTATAAAGAGATGCGCGACGATTTAGGAATAGAAGTGCGCCAGTCAGGAAATCTAACCCATTGGTCGCGACAAGGAGTGTTACTTCTCAACAGTACACTCACCGTTAGAGCAAATCAAGCAGGATCACATCAGGGGCATGGATGGGAACAATTTACAGATGCCGTAATCCATCATCTTGCAAACGAACGGAGCGGGTTGGCATTCATATTGTGGGGTTCCTACGCCATACGAAAATGTGACTATATCGACCGCACCAAACATCTTGTACTCACGTCAGCACACCCCTCTCCCCTATCGGCATACCGCGGATTTTTCGGGAGTCGCCCATTTTCAAAAGTTAATGACTATCTTGTGTCGCAAGGTAAAGCACCAATCGTATGGTAAAAGCTATGTATCGGATAATTATAACATGTATATCGGCCATCGCAATAGTTTCAAATATTGTGGCACAATCATTGTCGATGACTGAAACACGCATATTTAACTCAAATTTCAAGACTTTGCAGGTTCATCCGGCAAACAATGAATTTGCCCCCCCGGTAATTGAACTAAATTCAGATGAGCGGTTGATAATCTCATTCGATGAATTGAAGAGCGACCGCACATATCTGCGATATCGTATTGTACATTGCAATGCCGATTGGCAGCCTTCACAGCTTATAGAAAGTGAATATATAGATGGCTTTAATGAGGGGATAATAGATGACTATGCATTTTCGTCGGCGACATTGACTAATTATGTAAACTATAGAATTGTGTTGCCAAATAATGATATAATTTTTACAACATCCGGCAATTATTTAGTGCAAATATATCCGGAAGACGACCCTGACGACACATTGCTGCAAGTGAGATTCTATGTGGTGGAACCATTGATGAATATTTATGGCAAGGTGTCGGCAATTACAGATATAGACGCACGACGAAATCATCAACAATTGGAAATAATGGTTGAGAATACCGATGAAAGCATCCGAAATTGGACTAATGACATACAATTGCGATTAACCCAAAATTCGCGATATGACACAGAAAAGGTCCTTTCTTATCCCAACCTCACGGAGCATAATCGGGCAATATATCAACATGACAGACGATTAATCTTCCCGGCCGGAAACGAGTTCCGACGTTTTGAAGTTGTCAGCACCACATATCCCGGACTAAATGTGTCAAACATAGAGTATATACATCCATATTATCATATTGATATTATGGATGATGAACCACGGAGCGATAAACCGTATATATACGACCAAACACAATATGGACATTACAAAGTGCGCCAGTCGGGAGTAAATGATTCCGACTCAGAAGCAGACTACATAATAACGCATTTTTCACTATATATGCCACAGCAAACATCCGGCAACATATATATAGATGGAGATTTTACTCAGCATAATTACTCTCCAATTAACAGAATGCGATATAATTCTGAGTCCGGCAAATACGAAATATCACTTATGTTGAAAATGGGGTCGTATAATTACCAATATCTATTCGTTCCGGATGGATTAAAGGTTGGGCAAACATCTAAAATTGAAGGGAATCATTACGCTACCGTAAACGAATATTTTGCACGTGTATATTATAGACCAATAGGAAGCCGATACGACCGTCTTGTTGGTTATACGGTGCTTTATAGTAATTAAATTTGTGGAATTCGTAATATAGTATTAATTTTGCACATCATACACAGGGGAGTGATGCTCGAGTGGTTGAAGAGACACGCCTGGAAAGCGTGTGTACGCCAAAAGCGT
>JAFLTZ010000136.1 GCA_022509045.1 Muribaculaceae bacterium
CCTCTGTAATGAGATGGCATCCTCTCCTCCGCGGTGCCAACGCTATTTCAATCTGTTTCCACATTTATTTTCAAGAGTCTATTTTATCTGCACCGTCGCGTTAAAGAGATATCTGGTATTTCATCAATTATTCAGGGACCTCCCACGTGCCAGATTTTTCAGAACCAATGCGATAGACTCGACCATCTGATTTTAGTGTATCCAAAATCCGGAATAAGGTTCTTCTTGGAATATTTAATTGTGCTGATATTTCTTTAGTACTTATTCTCTTGTTTTGCCGCATGAGATTTAGAATTGCATCTTCTCGAGATATCTCATCGGTGCCATTCATCCCTGCATCGGTGCCACTTTTGGATTCATCGGTGCCACTTTCTGATATGTTCACCATAATTCGGGGCGTTTTTTCAGTGCCATCGGTGCCATTTGCTATGACGTCAGCATTCTGAACGATTACCTTAAAGGTAGTGTAATCACCAAGTAAAAATACAGCGGGATTACTCTTGTTTTCTTCAAGAAGTGTTGAAACGGTATTCACCCCGCTGCCAAAACGATTGACATATCCCAAATTAAGCATTATTTCTGCTATAATGGGATTACGATAGTCAGTCTCATTTGGAAAGTTCTCTAAGTTGACTTTTCCATATAGATTACCGGGATTGTCAATCTCGATACGGTCGCTATATTCGTAAAATTTTATCGGCGAGTTATTGCCGTTGTAGGCTCTATGCATAACGGCATTCATAGCAAGTTCGCGAATAGCCTCCCAAGGATAATTAATACGAGGTTCTTCGCGTAGAATGCTAACAAATTCCGGGCGTTTGTTTTCAATGGAATACTTGATAAAATACTCTAATTCTTTTAGCATTATAATCAAATTGCCTTTGAAACGGTTTTCTTTTATGACCTTTGTCGCACGAGTCGATCCGGCAAATTTTACATATTGAATATATGCTCCTGGAATGAAATACTGTGGGTCATGTCCCAATAAAAGAATACCGGCATATGTAGGACAATTAAATCGAGTATCAAATAAGCGCAAAGACGCCATCTGCTGAAATACATTGCGCTTATCCTTAGCTAAAGTTGTCGGCGATACCGCCCTTTGCAAATACTCACTTTTGAAAAGCTCGATATCGATATCATCAATGGTAGCTTCGCGACATGGACGGCAATCGAAAGAAGAACTATGAATTTGTCCCTTTTCTGTCAGAATTCGTTCCTCTTCTGTATTAGCCTCTGCTTTGCGAGCTCCGACTCTAATCCAAATTACACCTTTGTATCTCACAGGAGTATCAACGCTTGGCTGTACCTCAATGATTGCAACTTCTCCATCTTGAAAGGTTTCTTTATAAACCATCATTGCTGGAGGCGGTAGAATTGCACCGGTGTTACGAAGACCTGCGTAAGAGCGCAACTGTTCGTCACTAAAAGTTTGACCATCGAGTTTTCCGTCATCATCGGCTCCTATAATAAAATAGCCCGGCTTATTCGTATTACGAATGTCATTGGCAAACGAACATATTGCCTCCGATATTTTCTTTGTGTTATTGGTAGACAATGTGCGCTCAACACGTTCATTCTCAATGTCGCTCAACAGTGATTGTATTTCTTCTTTTGTCAGTGGCATATCGTTTCTTTTCAATTTGCAAATTTACTTATTTTAGAGGACTAACACAAGGAATATCTTACGGAATAAGAGTAAGGACTGAGATGGCCTCAGAAATAT
>JAFLTZ010000137.1 GCA_022509045.1 Muribaculaceae bacterium
GAGCAATTGCTCGGTGACCCCACAAAAGCACGCACACAATTAGGTTGGAATCCGCAAACAACATCGTTCGACGAACTTGTGAAAATCATGACTTTGCATGATGTTAAACGTATAGCAGAAAAAAAATAATGAGAAAAGATTCTAAAATATATGTGGCCGGGCATCGAGGTCTTGTAGGTTCTGCGATATGGAATAATCTTGAATCAAAAGGTTATAAAAATCTTGTTGGAAGGACACACTCTGAACTCGACCTGCTCGATGCTGTGGCTGTACGGAATTTTTTTGATACGGAAAAACCGGAATATGTTGTACTTGCTGCGGCTCACGTTGGAGGTATAATGGCAAATAACCGATATCGAGCAGATTTTATATATCAGAATTTGCAGATTCAACAAAATGTGATAGGTGAGAGCTACAGACATGAAGTGAAAAAATTACTGTTTCTTGGCAGTACATGTATTTATCCTCGTGAGGCTCCGCAGCCGATTACAGAAGATGCGTTGCTCACGTCTCCGCTGGAATACACCAATGAGCCGTATGCCATTGCGAAAATTGCCGGATTGAAAATGTGTGAAAGTTTCAATTTGCAATATGGCACCAATTATATAGCTGTTATGCCAACAAATCTGTATGGTCCGCGTGACAATTTTGATTTGGAAAATAGCCATGTATTGCCGGCAATGATGCGAAAACTGCATTTGGCACGATTGCTCAATGAGGGCGATTATGCGGCTATACGTAAAGATTTGGGTGCGCGTCCCGTGCCAAGGTTTAAGTTGCAATGCAATGATTCTGAGATAGACACGATATTGTCAGATTATGGTATTCATCATAACTACATCTCTCTATGGGGGACCGGCACGCCTCTGAGAGAATTTTTGTGGAGTGAAGATATGGCAGATGCTTCGGTGTGGGTAATGGAAAACATAGAATTCAACCAATTAAAGGGTAACACCGGGGAAGTCCGTAATTGCCACATAAATATCGGAAGCGGTGTGGAAATATCAATCGGAAATCTTGCTGAAATAGTTAAAAATACAGTTGGATATCGAGGGGAAATCAGGTGGGATTCATCAAAACCTGACGGAACTCCGAGAAAACTAACCGATGTATCACGCCTTCATGCTCTCGGCTGGCGGCACAAAGTGTCACTTGAAGCAGGAATTCCATTGCTTTATAATTGGTATTTAGATAATTAATTATTTGACAACATAATTTTTAAGCTTAAATTCTCAGTATGAAAAAGTATTTATTTTGCCTCGCAGCAATTGTATTTGGTCTGTTAACTGTGCAAGCCGGAAAAACTAAGGTGGTAGCGCATCGCGGTTATTGGACAGCCCCCGGTTCTGCTCAGAACTCTATTCGTTCTCTGATTAAAGCCGATTCAATCGGGTGTGACGCTACTGAATTTGATGTGTACATGACTTCAGATAACGTTTTGGTGCTTAATCATGACGGTGTAATCAATGGTTATCCGGTAGCAAGCA
>JAFLTZ010000014.1 GCA_022509045.1 Muribaculaceae bacterium
GCTTTACTTCATATTCCTGTATGTAGAGAAAATAGTATTTTATCTGCAGTAAAGACCCTTAAAGAGAGTGGCTGTATTATAGTGGGCGCGAATGAAAAAGCCTCGGTTAATTATACCGATATAGATTATACAGTTCCGGTAGGGTTAGTTTTAGGATCTGAGGATATGGGCATCTCTAACGATGTATTACGTATATGTGATTCATTTGCAGCTATCCCGGAATATGGAAGCATTAATTCTCTTAATGTGTCAGTTGCTGGAGGTATCCTTGTTTATGAGGTCGTTAGGCAACGCGTAAATGCGAATATATCTCTGCAATAATATATTTGTTGGATAGTTAATCTAAAATAAGTAACTTTGCATAACAAATTAAACTCGTTACAGATGATAAATCGTGTACTTATTAGAACAAAAGTTGTTCAGTTACTTTATTCATATCTTCTGACTAAGGACGAAACATCGCTTAAAGATGCTCGAGAGAGTTTGAATAGAAGTTTAGACGAAGGATATCTATTATATCATGCAATATTCGCAATGATTATTGATCTTACGAGTATGCAGGATTTGAAACTTGATTATGCAAAAAATAAATATTTACCATCTGAGGAAGATTTAAATCCGAATATCCGGTTTGTGGATAATGAATTTGTTAAGTCGCTTGTTAAGAACATCGATTTGAAAAATTATTTGAAAGATTATCCAATAAGTTGGAAGGATGAAGTAGCGATGCACATAATTCTTAATAGAATTACAAGTTCACAGCTATACGAGGATTACATGAATTTATCAGCATCAGATTATGCCACAGATGCTCTTTTTTGGAGAGATGTGCTGCGTAAAATCGTGTTTGAAGATGATGATTTTGTTGAATTCATTGAATCAAAATCAATTTTTTGGAATGATGATCTTCCAACTGTGGGTGCGTTTGTGTGTAAAACCATAAAAAAATGGGCAGAAGGTGGTAAGCAAGAATTGCTCCCAATGTATAAAGATAAAGAAGATAGCGAGTTCGCTGCAGAACTCTTTAATTATGTAGTTGTAAATCATGCCGAATATGATGAATTGATAAACAGTTGCATAAATACAGAATCCTGGGATATAAACAGGGTCGCATTTATGGATAGAGTGATACTGTTAACAGCCGTGGCTGAATTCATGAATTACCCGAAAGTGCCGTCATCGGTTACCCTCAATGAGTATATAGAACTTGCAAAAGAATATGGTTCACCCAAAAGTGGTATTTTTGTGAATGGTGTGCTGGATGCATTGTTTAAGAAATTAAAATCGTTAAAGAATATAATAAAAGAATAATTTAGTAGAATAATAAATTTGATGATTTATGTTTACACAAGTACTTTTACAGGCTGCCGCTAATACTCCTGGCGGATTTGATTTTTCAACAATCGGAATGTTTGTTCTGTTAATTGTGATTTTTTATTTCTTTATGATACGTCCGCAAACTAAAAAGCAAAAAGAAATAAAAAAATTCCGTGAAGGTCTTAAAAATGGAGATTCAGTAATTACAGCAGGAGGTATATATGGTAAAATTCGTGATATTCAGGATAACTGCATGTTACTTGAAGTGTCTGACGGAGTTAAAATAAAAGTAGATAAAAATATGATTTATCCGAATGCTTCTGACGCTGGTACATCAGTACAAGAAAATAAATAATGAAAAAAATATTATCTGAAATATCAGTAATTTTTAGAGCACAACGAAGACGGGATATATTGTTATACCTTGTCTTCGTTGTGATTGCTTCGATATTTTGGATAATGCTTACACTTAATAATGATGTGCAGGGTACGTATGAGGTACAGTTACAGATGGTGAATATGCCTGATAGTGCAACATTGATTCAAGATTTGCCCAAGTATATCAAAGTTAGAATAAAAGATAAAGGTACATCATTAGTTAAGTACTCGTTAGGCTCGAATCCCGAGGTATTTCTCGATTTTGAGAAATATAGGACGGACAATGGTTTGCTACGTTTGTCTGTAGCTGATATGCGTAATTTACTAATCAAAACGTTCGGAAACACAGGAGATATTATATCTGTCAGCCCTGATTCATTGGTGAGTCATTATACATATTTGCCGGGAAAGGTTGTTCCTATTAATTTCAATGTGGATGTCTCTGCTAATTATAAATATGTTGTTAATGGTGATATCAAATATTCAGAAGATTCTGTAACAATATATTCAGTTAAGTCTATACTTAATAAAGTAGGTAGTATAGAATCCCTTAAAATAGAGGAGCGAGAGTTAAAAGATACAACCTATATAGAAATCCCATTATCAAGCGTGGAAAACGTTAAGATTGTGCCATCAACAGTGACTGCTATGATTCCTGTTGAACCTCTTATTATGAAAACGGTTTCTGTAAACATAAGTAATAGAGGTGTTCCAAATGAAATTGATTTAATTACATTTCCAGGAAAAGTGGATTTGAAATATCTTGTACCGTCAAGTATGTATAGACAAGTACAAAATATTGGTGTTGAAGTCTTATATGAAGATGTGGATAAAAAAAACGCAAAATTACCACTTTATATAACCGGTCCTCGCTGGGACTATGGAGATGTAACACTATCTACGGATAGTGTAGAATATATTGTAGAAAATCATTAATATCATGTCTTTATTAGTAGCTATTACAGGAGGAATAGGCGCTGGAAAATCATATATCTCCAATATACTTTTTAAATATGGTTACAAAGTATATGATTGTGATTCTCGTGCAAAAATATTGATGACGAAGAATAAAACACTTAAGCTCGCACTAATTGATATATTTGGTAATGATATAATTGATTGTAACGGATGTATAAATAGAGAATTATTGGCATCAATAATTTTTAACAATAGATGTTTGTTGGAAAAGTTAAATTCATTAGTACATCCTGTTGTAATTGAAGATATAAAGTTGTGGTCGGAGAATAATAGAAACGAGAATTTGTTATTCGTCGAAACGGCAATCCTTAATGAAAGTGGGGTAGATAAAATAGTAGATAAGGTTGTGTATGTAGATGCGAATGAGGAACTAAGAATTAATAGAGTGATGAAAAGAAATTCCACTGATTATAGCTCTGTAAGGAAACGTATCCAAAATCAATCAAATAATTCACAAATAACAGATTTTACCATTATTAATGATGGTGCAGTTCCTGTTATACCACAGCTGGAATCTGTATTGGGACAACTCAAGACTTTGTAAAAAACGAAATAATTAGTATTTTTGTAATACATGATTGTGCAACTAAACAATTAAACTTTAAGAAAATGTTGAAAGAAATTTTATCGATATCCGGTCGTCCCGGTTTATACAAACTTATTTCATATGGTAAAAACATGGTGGTAGTTGAGAGCGTTGTAGAGGGTAAACGTATGCCGGCAGGTGCTCGCGATAAAATAATCTCTCTTGGAGATATTGCAATCTATACGGATAGCGAAGAAACGCCATTAGCAAATGTGTTTCAGACCATGTATAATAAGTATGAAGGCAAGGCTATTGAAGTAAAAGCATATAAAAATAATGATGCATTATTTGATTTTTTTGAAGATATATTACCTTCATTTGACAGAGAGAGAGTTTATCCGTCAGATGTAAAAAAAATTATTTCATGGTATAATACTCTTGTAAATGCCGGTCTAACTGATTTCTCGTTGCCAGAACCTAAATCAGAAGAAAAAGAAGAAACTAATAAATCAGAATAAAGATGAAGTCCACGGATGAACTTATTGATGCACTTCTTGAACTTTCTTTTGCTGAAGATATTGGCGATGGTGATCATACGACATTATCATGTATTCCTGCTGATGAAATAGGCAAGTCGCGTCTTTTGGTTAAAGAAAGAGGTGTGATAGCAGGAGTGGATATTGCAAGAAGAGTTTTTGAGAAATTTGATTCTTCATTGAAGATGACGGTATTTATACAGGATGGAACAGAGGTAAATCCAGGTGATATTGTATTTGAGGTTGAGGGAAAAGTGCAATCATTACTTCAAACAGAACGCCTAATGTTGAATATTATGCAGCGGATGAGTGGTATAGCTACGATTACTCGTAAATATCAAAATCTGCTTCATGGATTGAAAACGAAAGTACTTGATACGCGCAAAACGACTCCCGGCATGCGAATACTTGAAAAAGAGGCTGTAAAAATAGGAGGAGGGACCAATCATCGAATAGGTCTTTTTGACATGATATTACTGAAAGATAATCATGTGGATTTTGCAGGCGGTATTGAAAATGCTATTATAAAAGCTAAAAAATATTTGGCCGACAATAATAAAAATCTCAAAATTGAAGTGGAGGTTAGAAATTTGAAAGAACTTGAAAAGGTGCTTTCAATAGGTGGTATTGATAGAATAATGCTTGATAATTTTACTCCAGAACTTACCCGTGAGGCCGTTAGTATGATAAACGGAAAGTATGAAACGGAATCATCTGGAGGAATTACGTATGATACAATCCGTACGTATGCAGAATGTGGAGTCGATTTTGTATCGGTCGGAGCTTTAACTCATTCAGTAAAAGGCCTTGACTTGAGTTTTAAGGCTTGTTGAAAAGTTGATAACTATATTAATAGCATTTTTTCAACATCAAAATCAACAAATGAATCAATGATAGCTGCAACACTATTATCAATATCTTGTCGGAGTAAAGTGGTTGCAAGAGCTATGACTTTTGCACCACAGTCTAATCCGGCTTTAATCCCTGAAGGTGAATCTTCAAATACATAACAATTGGTCGTGGGAATTCCTATTTGTGAAGCTCCTTTAAAAAAGCACTCGGGGTTAGGTTTTGATTTAGAGACCATATCTCCGGTGATAATGGAGTCGAAGTAGTTTTTGAAAGATGGGTGCTGATTGTAAAGCTTTCTCATTTTTTCTATATCACTACTTGTAACAAGTGCAGTTGGAATACCGCGATTTTTGAGGTCTGATAGAAATTTGATTACTCCAGGAAAAATTCTGTACTGAATTTCCTCCTCAAATTTGTTTAGGGCATTCAATATTTCTTTCTGAGAATCAGTATCTGGATAATAGGTGGTTAATATGCGTTCCAAATTACTCCCCTTTATCTTATATGCGAAATTATCAACTCCTGTTGGATATGTGTTATTTATTTCACTCCAAAACTGAGTATAGAGAGACTCTGTGTCAATTAAAACACCATCAAGATCAAAAAGTACACCAATATTCATATTGTTATTTGGTTTTGTAGAGCAAAGTTAATTAAAAAATTGTTGCTATTATATAAAACAATTATTATTAATTTATGAAGGGTAAAGAACAATCACCGATTCGATTAGGCGAAATGCCAATATTAAAATTACTAATGGAGTATTCAGTTCCGGCAATTGTTGCATCAACGGCTGTATCCATGTATAATATCGTGGATAGTATTTTCATTGGTCGAGGCGTTAGTCCGTTGGCTATTTCAGGACTTGCTGTTACATTCCCTCTCATGAATTTATTGGTAGCATGTTGCACTTTAATTGCAGCTGGAGGTGCTACTATGAGTAGTATATACTTGGGACAAAAGGAGGTTAAACGCGCTAATGAGACACTTAATACTGTATTTTTTTTATGTCTGATTCATGGCGTGATTTTTGCTGGTGTTTCTCTGATATTTCTCCATCCAATCCTTGAATTTTTTGGTGCAACTGAAAGCATTATGCCGTATGCGTATGATTTTATGAAAATAATTGTATATGGTACACCTATTTCTTACTTGTATTTTGGGTTAAATAATTTAATGAGAGCAACGGGATATCCTAAAAAGGCTATGATGTCAGCGTTATTTTCTGTAATTGCAAATGTAATATTGGCACCTATATTTATATTTGTTCTTGACTGGGGTATAAAGGGAGCCGCTATTGCTACTGTAATTAGTCAGACAATAGCTTTAATATGGGTTCTATGTCATTTTTTTAGTAAAGAAAGTTATATCCGGTTTAGAAAAGGATATAAATTAGTTCAAACTAAGTTATTACCTAAGTTATATGGAATAGGATTATCTCCATTTTTGATGAATGTGTGCTCGTGTATAATTGTCATAATCCTAAATAAGGAACTATTGTATTATGGTGGTGAGACGGGAGCTATTAACGTTGGGGCATATGGAATAATAAACAGAATAGCCATGTTGTCAGTTATGATAGTATTTGGCATTACTCAAGGTATGCAACCTATTTTAGGATATAATTATGGTGCTGCAAATTGGGAACGTGTGAAACAAACATTACGATATGGTTTGACTTTAGGATGCATAATTACGACGGTCGGTTGGGTATTATGCGAATGTATTCCAGAAAAAATTAGTATGATGTTCACTACCGATGTAGTAATGATAGATATTACAAGCAGAGGATTGCGCTTATCTTTACTTGTGTGGCCGTTGGTTGGATTGCAAATAGTTATACAGAATTTTTTTCAGTCAATAGGTATGCCGAGAATATCTATTTTCTTGTCACTCACTCGTCAAATGATATTTTTAGTACCTTTGCTGTTGCTATTCTCTCACTTATGGGGAACAAATGGTGTGTGGCTGAGCCTTTCTACTTCAGATTTTATAGCCAGTATGTTGGCTATTTGTACACTCGTTGTTCAGATGAAACGTATAGGGCGTACTGTTTCGCAAACAAATAGATAAATTTTTCGACGGATATAAATAGTTATAACTTATGGTAAAAGAAATACAATTACGCGTTTCTCCCAAAATCGCAGGAGAAAGTCTCCTGCTAAAAAAAGAGGTATCCATAAAAGAGAATATATCTGAAAATAGTATTTCCGGGATAAAGATAATTAAAAAGTCAATTGACGCCCGTCAAAGACAAGTCATGATAAACACAAAGGTACGAGTTTGGATTGATGAGCCCATGTCAGATGAGTTGAAAGGTGTTTATATACCCATCGATTATAAAAAACTACCCGACATAGCTCCATCTGCTGTAGTTGTTGGTGCAGGTCCCGCAGGATTGTTTGCAGCTTTGCGTTTAATTGAACTTGGAGTACGACCTATACTCGTTGAAAGGGGTAAAAATGTAAGAGATAGGCGTATAGATATTGCTAAAATATCGCGTGAGGGCATTGTAAATCCTGAGTCTAATTATTGCTTTGGAGAAGGTGGTGCTGGTGCATATTCCGATGGCAAATTGTACACAAGAAGTAAAAAACGAGGTTCTGTAGGTAAAATATTATCAATCTTTTATCAACATGGTGCATCGGAAAGTATATTAGTGGAGGCTCATCCACATATCGGTACTGATAAATTGCCGATAGTCATTGAAAATATGCGAAATACAATTTTACGTTGTGGAGGAGAGGTGCATTTTGAAACTCGTGTGGATAAATTAATTGTTAAAGATAATACGGTTAAAGGAGTTATTACCAATTCTGGAGCTTCATTTACAGGTCCGGTAATATTGGCAACGGGACATTCTGCTCGAGATGTATATAGATTTTTGGAGAATCAAAATATTGAGTTAGAAGAAAAGGGTATTGCTATAGGGGTTCGTCTTGAGCATCCACAGCATCTGATTGATTGTTTACAGTACCATTCAAAAAATGGAAGAGGTAAATATTTGCCGGCAGCAGAATATTCTTTTGTTACACAAATAAAAGGGAGGGGAGTTTATTCATTTTGTATGTGCCCTGGTGGATTTATAGTCCCTGCGGCTAGTGCCCCCGGGCAATTGGTTGTTAATGGTATGTCGCCATCTAATAGAGGAACAAAATGGGCAAACTCAGGAATGGTTGTTGAAGTGCGACCGGAGGATATTTTGGATAAGTATAATGCAGGTGTTTTAAAATTGATGATGTTTCAAGAGGAATTAGAGCATGAATGTTTCAAACAAGCTAATTCTTCTCAAAAGGCAGGGGCACAGCGAATGATTGATTTCGTCACTGGGAAAGAATCCAAAACACTGCCAAACACCTCGTATGCACCTGGCGTAATTCCATCTCGTCTTGATAAATGGCTACCTGAGTTCATATCAAACCGTTTAAAAGAAGGATTTAAAGTATTTGATAAATTGTGTAAAGGATTTCTTAATAATGATGCTATCGTTATAGGTGTGGAGACACGAACATCTTCTCCTGTAAGAATACCTCGCGATCCCAAGCTGCTGTCGCATGTAAAAATAAAAGGTTTATATCCATGTGGCGAAGGGGCCGGGTATGCCGGAGGCATAGTTTCTGCTGCTATTGATGGAGAAAATTGTGCCAAAGCTCTTGTAGATACATTGTTTGAATGTTAATCCATGCGATTTTTGTAATCAAGATAGCTAAATTCACGTAATAGGGAAATCTCGTTGTTTTTAGAGCAGAAATATATTGATGGATGTTGTATGCCATTAAACATATTCGTTTTTACTGTGGTGTAGTGGTTCATGTCTTTGAATACAATCTTGTCACTTGGTTTTAATGGTTTCTCAAAACTCCAATCTCCGCAAAAATCACCGCTCAAACATGAATTGCCACCCATGCGATATGTCGGTTTCGTATAATCCGTTTTATCTAATGCAGATTCGATTACTGGCTGATATGGCATTTCAAGACAATCTGGCATATGACAAGCAAATGAACTATCAATTATTGCGGTGGATACACCGCCATTGACTACGATATCAATAACACTCGAAACTAAATCTCCTGTTTGCCAGGTAAAAGCGCTTCCTGGTTCCAAGATTACAGATAAATTTGGATGTTTTTGCTTGAAACTATTAAGTAAATTAATTAGATGGGATGTGTTATAATCCTTTTTGGTCATTAAGTGACCTCCACCCATGTTTATCCATTTCAGTTGGTTAAGATATTTCCCAAATTTATGTTCAACCTCTAATAAGACTTTTTCTAAATCAAATGAAGAAGATTCACACAATGCGTGAAAATGAAATCCTTCAATGCCTTCTGGAAGAATTTCAGGCATATCCTCACTTAAAACTCCAAATCGAGACCCTTTAATACATGGGTTATAGATATCAGTTTCGATTATGGAGCATTCTGGGTTAATTCTCAAACCGGCAGATACGTAGTGGTTCCCTGAAATAGAATTGTGGGATTTTAGTCTCGTTATATACTTTTTAAATTGACTTATTGAGTTAAATGTGATATGAGAACTCCCGGAAATATATTTGTCGATTGTATTATCTGTGTATGCTGGACAATAGGTGTGTACAAGTTTACCCAATTCCTCATTACCAAGTATCATTTCATTTATTGAACTCGCAGTGGAGCTTACTCCATACTCTCTCATTATGCTGAATGTACGCCAAAGAGCATTTGCTTTGAATGCCATGATAATTTCTACGCCTGCCGTCTTGGCAATATTCTTAATTATATCAAGATTACGACGTAGTTTATCTTCATATACAATGTAATATGGAGTAGGGCAATTATTAAAATCCATTGTTAGAATAAATTATTATAAATTTGAATTTATGTGACAAAGTTACTATATGCAAAATCTTGTGTCAAGTTTTTTAGATTTGAATTTGAAAAAAATATAAAAATTTTGTATTGCTGAGCAAAACTTACTAACTTTGCAGGGTGAAAATGGTGATTTAGTGTAGCGGTTAGCACGCCACCCTCTCACGGTGGAAACCCGGGTTCGAGTCCCGGATTCACTACAATCAAAGAGCAACTACCAAGGTTGCTCTTTTTGTTGTCGAATGTTATAATAATGTAAATATATGGCAATTCATAACGTAGTTGGAAATTGGGGCGAGAATGTAGCTGCGGAATATTTATTACGTCAAGGATATATAATACGAGAAAGGAATTGGCATTGTAATAAATTAGAAATTGATATTGTTGCTGAATATAATAATAGGATAGTAGTGGTGGAGGTTAAAACAAGAACATCAGATTTTATTGACCCGAAAAAATCAATTGATATAAAAAAACAAAGGTTCTTGATAAACGCAGGCAGAGGATATCTTGAATTTTATAATTTACTTCGAGATATCCAATTTGATATAATTACCATAGTAGGCACTCCTGATAATTATGATATAGAACACATTCCCGATGCAATCCACCCGAAATTGCGCACGTATTAATATAAATCGGATACTAAATAACTTTTTGCAAATGGTCTGCAATTATATGTTGATGCCATGACTTCACCATAAGCTCCAACCGATCTGATTGCCAACAAATCTCCACGTGATGTCTTAGGGAGTATTACTTCGGTACCAAATACATCTGCTGATTCGCAAATAGGACCTACAACATCATATACTTCTTGTTGTTGGTCAGTTGAACTGAGATTCTGTATTGAATGGTAAGCCTGATATAACGCTGGGCGTATAAGATTATTCATACCAGCATCAATCATAATAAATTTCTTTGTTATTCCTTGTTTAACGTATAAGACACGAGTGATAATTGTTCCGCATTGAGCTACAATAGACCTCCCCAATTCACAATGTATTTGTTTGTCGGATGAGAATTTTAAGTGAGTTTTAAATACATTGAAATAACTTTGAAAGTCAGATATTGGATTTTTATCAGGATTATAATAATCGATTCCAAGACCTCCTCCTACATTTATGATTTTAATGTTGAATCCTTGCGATTCTATGCTTTGAATCAATGCATTAATACGGTTACATAATAGAATAAATGGCTGCGTTATAGTGATTTGAGAGCCAATATGAAAATGCAGACCTATTAATGAAATGTGAGATAGGCTTTTGAGTTTTATCAATGCATCCGGTAATTGAGGAATACCAATACCAAATTTATTTTCGTCCAAACCTGTAGTAATGTATTTATGAGTATGGGCGTCTATATTTGGATTGATTCGTAAACAAACATTTGCATGATATCCGCTTGAATTACAAATAGTATCAATGATACTTAATTCCTCTATTGATTCTACGTTAAAACATAATATTCTTGCTTTTAACGCATATAATATTTCTTCATCACTTTTTGCCACTCCGGCAAAAACAATTTTTGATGGGTCGAATCCGGACTCAATCGCTAACTTTATTTCTCCTCCACTTACACAATCCACGCCAAATCCATTTTGTTTAAGTCGTGATACAATTAATGGATTTGCATTGGCTTTAAGTGCATAATGTACATTTATAGGATACCCTTTGATACACTGATTGATTTCGTTGAGTGTGTCGTTGAGGAGTTTATCATCATACAAATAAAATGGAGTAGGGATACTCTGTAATTTATCAATTTGAAATGTAGTATTTTGCATCAGTTATAAAATAAATTTTTGCTTAACAGATTCAACGCTTTTACTTTATCACAAGCCTTAATCACGATAGATATGTTGCAGTTGCTACCGCCATAAGAAATCATTCTCACTGGAATTTCCTCTAAAGCTTTTAATACAACTGCCTCCAATCCACATTTGTTCCAATGTAGATTACCCACGATGCATACAATAGACATATCTTCATCAACTGATACTGAACCGCATTTTTTTAGGTCCTTAATAATATTATCAAGTTCTTTTCCGTTATCTATAGCCACTGAAACACTCACTTCTGAGGTTGAAATCATGTCTATAGCTGTGGTGTGATCTTTAAAAATTTCAAAGACTCTATGAAGAAAACCGTATGACAATAGCAATCTATCAGATTTTACGCTTATGACTTTAATGTTGTCTTTCGCAGCTACAGCCTTTATTGTAGCAGGGAGGTCTGGAATATCGCCAATCAATGTTCCGGATGCAGACGGCTGCATCGTATTTAACAGTTTTACCGGAATATTGTGTTGCTTAGCCGGTAATATACATGTTGGATGCAAAATCTTTGCGCCAAAATAAGCGAGTTCAGATGCCTCGTCAAAACTTAGTTGTCGCACGGGAGATGTGTTTTCTACAAATCGCGGGTCATTGTTGTGAAGTCCATCAATATCTGTCCATATTTGTATTTCATCTGCTTTGATTGCGGCACCAATAAGTGAGGCAGTGTAATCACTGCCGCCTCGTTCAAGGTTATCTATTTTTCCGAGACAATCTCTGCATATAAACCCTTGTGTAATATATATATCTGCTTTTGAGTTCCGAAAAAGAATGTCATTTGTATGCTTTGTTATATATTCTTTATCTGGTTCTCCATTATACGATTTACGCATAAAGTCGAGAGCAGATAGTAATGCAGAATTAACTCCGAGAGAATGTAGATATAAATGCATCAGCATTGTTGACATTAATTCTCCCTGTGCAAGCACTATCTTTTCGTCTTCATTTCGGAATCGATTACCAATATATGAGCGGATACGCTTATTCGACTCTTCCATAGCTTTGACAGCTGCGGCTTGGCGGTTGTTGTCTTCGGAAAACAAATTACGTATGGTTTCTATATATTTTTGGCTGAGAATTGTTATTGCCTGTTCTGCGAGTATTGCTTCATTATTTCTAATATAACTGCAAATCTCAATCAACATATTAGTAACTCCCGACATAGCCGAAAGTACAATGACGTTTTTCCCTTGTGGAATAATAATATTGGCTACATCTTTTATTCGTTCTGCAGAACCTACAGATGTGCCCCCAAATTTTAATACTTTCATTATCGAGGCGGTTTTAGTTGTTAATAATGTCGAGTATCTGCTTATTCTCACATTTTATAACTCTTCCGGAGAACTGTTCTACAAGATTCAGATTATGAGTTGCCATAATAATGGTAGTCCCGTTCTTAGCAATCTCACGAAGTAAGAGAACAATTTGGTGTCCGGTTTCTGTATCAAGATTTCCTGTGGGTTCATCTGCGAGTATAAGTTCAGGCTTGTTAAGCAGTGCACGTGCAATGACAACCCTTTGTTGTTCTCCGCCGGACAGCTCATGGGGCATTTTATAGGATTTATTTTCCATACCAACTTGCTCTAATACCTCTTCTATCCTCGAGTTGATTTCATTTTTTGAGTTCCATCCTGTTGCTCTAAGTACAAACTCCAAATTATCGTATATTGAGCGGTCTGTCAATAGTTGGAAATCTTGGAATACAATTCCTATTTTTCGACGGAGCATAGGAATATCTCGTTTCTTTATATTTGATACGTTAAAATCAAATACCGTTGCTTCGCCATCTTCAACAGGAACCTCGCAATACATGGACTTTAGTAATGAACTTTTTCCACTACCAACCTTACCAATGAGATATATAAACTCCCCATTAGTCACATTTAGATTAATGTTTTTTAGAACAGAAAGTTCTTTTCTGTTTATGTTTACATTTCTGTAATCTATTATTGTGCGAAGCATGTTATTTGATTTATTGATTATTTATTTGTGACGATTTTGAAGTTCTTGCGCTAAATCTTCTATTCTAAGCCCCTTAGCTGTGAGTAGTACGATTAAATGGTATAACAGATCGGCGCCTTCATATATTAATCTGTTAGTAGTCCCGTTAGTAGCCTCTATAACTGTTTCAACGGCTTCTTCTCCTACTTTTTGAGATATCTTATTTATGCCTTCAATAAAAAGGGAAGTAGTGTATGATTTTTCAGGCATTTCATTATGTCGTTTCTCAATAAAATCCTGAAGATAGCGGAGAAATTCCACTCCAACGATATTCTCATTACAGAAGCAAGTCGCATTACCGGTGTGGCACACAGGCCCATGAGGAATAGCACGAATGAGTATGGTATCGTGGTCGCAATCTGCTGTAATATTTACGACTTCAAGGTAATGGCCACTTTCTTCGCCTTTTGTCCATAGTCTGTTTCTCGTACGACTATAGAATGTTACTTTACCGGTTGCAACCGTTATATCGTAGGCTTCTTGATTCATGAATCCAAGCATCAAAACATTTTTTGTTAGGTCGTCTTGAATAATGGCAGGAATCAATCCATTATTGAGCTTGTCAAAATTTAAATCCATTATAATTATGATATTAATATATGCCAAGACTTTCCTCGTAATCTATTTCTCCGAGCACAATTGCCTCAACATCTGATGATAAAACAGGGCACTCTTTATCTTTGCGAAGTTGTACTATTACATATTGAACCATATCTGGTACATCAATATCTTCCTCTTCTGAATCATCGGAAATGTCAAATAATCCTTTCGATTCATAATAATCAAAAATAGTATCAATAACGATGAGTATATCGTCATCGGAATACTTGTCTTTTATGTCTATTGGAAGATATGCGCGGATATGTGAAATGGCCTTATCTTCGTCATATTCAAAATCTTCTGTCATATAGATTATGTTTAATTATGTTTAAATATTTAATAATCCCTCAGGTAAATTCATGAGTAATACATGCGTATTATAGTCGATATCAACAATAAACTCATCAACTATAGGTATGAGTATCTGTCCCCCATACGCTGTTTCAACTATAAAGAGATAATTCTCTGTGCTGTCGTCAATGTCGATAATTGAGCCAAGTTCTCCGTTATCTATGTCTTGCACTACGTATCCTATCAATGAGTATGCATTATCATCATCGTCATCAAGATCGTCATCTTTGATATCTGTTTTTAGTGCGTATATAGTTTTTCCAATCAAATGCTTAGCTTCTATCTCGGATGTAATACCATCAAGAGTCAGTAGTGTTGCTGTTTTACTTTTATTTCTATATGATTCTACAAAATATGGTACAAGAATCCCATCTTCATCAACCACTAAGGCTTTGAGATCTAATATGTTTTCTGTGGGAATGTCAAGTATTGCTGAAATCTCCCCGGAAATGCCATGAGTTTTATTAAATTTCCCAATTCCTATTATGTCGGTAGTAGAAATCATTACTTATTTTTTTTCTTCTTTTTCGATGTATTATTTTGAATGGATGGAGCCTCTTTAAACACACGTAATTTGTACGTAGATGGATCAAGATTTATTTTGCCATGTGAATATCGGTAAAGATCTTTTAGAATTTTTTCATCTTCAACCCCTTCTTTTGATATTGCAAACATAAGCTTTTTCATATGGTGCGCAATAAGTGACACAAGCGCATCTTTCTCTTCGCCATCTGGATATTCCGCGGCTCGTTCAACCATTTTTTCAATTATTTTGCCATAATGACGGCCTTTAATCTGTTCAAGCTTATATTCAATAGGTTCCGGAATAGACAGCAGGTTATCTTTGTTTACTATTTGTACCGGATAATCAATATCAAGTTTAAAATCACTCATAATAACCAAATGATCCCATAACTTTTGTTCGTAGTCAATTGAACTTTTTACTTGTGGGGTCATTGTCTCCATAGTCTTGATTATAGAATATGCACATCGTGTACGTTCTTCTCTATCTTCTATGCTGCAGCAATAATCCACCATTTGCTGTACATTTCTGCCATACTCCGGTAAAATGAGTTGCTTAAGTTGGGTATTATATTCTGTCATTTTATATCGTCAAAATATATTTGTAATTTGCTTATCGTGCAAAGTTAGCTAAATTAGTTGTTGTGGGCAAACTTTTTATACCCATTGGACTATATTATGAGGTAAAAACAAAAAGAGTATCTACAATAGTCCCCAATAATCCATTAGAAATGGATGAAATGGGTAGATGAAATCTTACCTACGGTATTTCTTAAAGCAGATATACGTTTTTTCTATTTATTTCTAAAACGTTTAGTACAATATTGAATAAAAAGGCTAATTTTAATAAATATATCAGAAATATGAGTATAGATTAAGATTAATTTATTAACTTTGAATTGTTGACTAAAAAATGAATAATATATGTTTACAAACCATGATTTAAAACAAATTTCCGAACATGGAATATCTGTTGAGAATGTAAATGAACAGCTAAAGCGTTTTATCACTGGATTTCCTGCACTCCAGGTAATGGCACCTGCGGCTATTAATGAAGGTATCGTGTATTTGTCTGAGACAGAAAAAACAGAATGTATATATACGTGGGAAGAGTTTTTGTTGAAAGGAGGGACGGTGGAAAAATTTGTTCCGGCATCCGGTGCTGCAAGCAGGATGTTTAAAAACTTATTTTCCTTTTTATCGTCAGATTCCAATGTGCCTATTGATGATTTTGAAAAGATATTTTTTGAAGAGATTCACAAATTTCCATTTTTTATGTCATTAGATGATGTATGTCATAAGATAACAGGAATGGGGGTTGATGATTTGATAGACTCTGGTAATTACAAAGATGTAGTGAGAGCTTTGTTGTTACCGGAAGGTTTAAATTATGGAAATTTGCCTAAAGGCGTATTGCTTTTCCATAGGAATCAAGCTGATATACATACTGCGGTTGAAGAACATCTGGAAGAGGGTGCACAGTATGCTTGCGATAAGAATAAAATGGTTAATGTGCATTTTACAGTTTCTCCAGAGCATAAAATCCTTTTTGAAAGACTTTTACAAAACGTAGTTCCAACTTATGAAAATATGTATGGAATAAAGTATAATATTACCATGTCGGAACAGAAAGCATCTACTGATACTATAGCAGTGAACCTTGATAATACTCCATTCCGAAATGACGACGGCTCGCTGTTGTTCAGACCATCGGGACATGGTGCTTTAATAGAGAATTTAAATGAAAGGGACGTAGATGTATTGTTCATTAAAAACATTGACAACGTTGTCCCGGCTCGAAATCGTGAAATAACACTAAAATATAAAAAAATTATAGGTGGATACCTTATTATCCTGCAACGGCAAATTTCTAAATATATCAAGTTGTTTGAATCCGGGAATTATACAATTGAGGATTTACGTGGTGCAATTCATTTCCTTCATGATAAACTTAATATTCGGTATAGTAAAACGAAAAATCTTGACGATAGTGAATTGGTATCGTATGTGCTTAGGAAATTGCGACGTCCGATAAGAGTGTGTGGGGTAGTGCGCAACGATGGCGAGGCTGGAGGTGGACCTTTTATTGCTGTTAATCCGGATAGTTCTACATCGCCACAAATTCTTGAAAGTTCACAATTTGATGCTAATTCTCCGGAATCACAGGCAATGTTAAAGAGTGCGTCACATTTTAATCCGGTTGATTTGGTATGTTACATTAAAAATAATGATGGTAAAAAATACGATTTAAGGAAATACGTCGATGTTGATACCGGGTTTATTTCAACGAAATCCAAGGATGGTAAAGATTTGAAAGCATTGGAACTGCCCGGATTGTGGAATGGGGCAATGAGTGATTGGAATACGGTGTTTATAGAGGTTCCAATTGAAACCTTTAATCCTGTCAAAACAGTAAACGATTTGCTTAGACCGATGCATCAATAGAATTACAAAAAAATTAGGAGGGTGTATTCATATCTATTTTGATACACCCTCCTAGATTTTGTTATCAGGTTATTTAAATAAATCTAATTTAGCTTTTTCTTCCTTCTGACGGTTTATCTTTTCCTCAATAATAGTATAAGCTTCTTTCTGCATCTGTTGCACTTTTTCGTTTTTAGTCATTATGTTTTCTAAAATGTCAATTTGCTCTGCATTGAGAGAAAATAAATCAGCACACAAATAACATTCGCCATCTACTACCAAAAATATCCAATCAAATTTTTCATCTTCAGTACTTATCCAAGATTTATTGATGTCGTATGTTTGAACTTTATAATCGATTATTTTCTTCTGAAGGTTGTCAACTTTATTTTCTATAGCAATTTTTTTCCATTCTTTATATTTTTTTATCTCATACGTAGATATGCGATTCAATCTATCAATATCATATCCAATATAAAACCATGAAATACATTTATCCGGAATAGAATAATTAAATTTATTCTCAATTACAAGCATATACACATTGTAGTCACCATAGTTACCAATTGTGTATAATTGCTGAGGTAATGTATTATATGAAGCGGTAAAACTTTTTATGCTACAGAATAATACAATGATAATCGATAAAAAATATGATTTAGTCATGTAATCACTAATAGTTATAAATTATAGAATGATGAGAACGCAGATATCATATAATATTGGTCGATAACTGTGCCGGTCTCACAACATGAATGCATTGCCCAAATGGGGTTACCCACATCAACACCTTCAATTTCCATTTGACCTGTAAATATGTTGCCAAGAGTGGAACCTCCGGCTACATCTGAGTGATTGACAAAATACTGCACTGGAACGTTTGCTTTATTGCATATCTCTGCAAATACTGCTGCACTTTTAGCATCCGTCATATATTTACAGTTCGCATTCATTTTTATGATTGGACCACCACCTTGTACAGGATGGTTTGTTGGATCAAATTTCTCGGCATAGTTTGGATGGAATGCATGTCCGTTGTCTGCTGAAATCATGAAAGAATTGGCTGTAGCTTGTATGAATTGTGATTCTGTTGCGTTAAGAGAATATGATATCCGCCGTAAAATATTTGCTAAAACAGGAGATGCTGCACCTTGTTTTGTCCCACTTCCGGTTTCTTCATTATCAAAGATTCCCATTACTAAGGTTGCCTGATTGTCATCGTTGCTTTCAATCATAGCAATCATTGCAGCGTGCGCCATAGAGAGGTCATCAATTCGTGCACTGCAAATAAATTCATTGTGGGCACCAACTAAGGCAGCCCCTGCTGTTGGATATAAAAGTAAGTCAAAATCAATAATCTCTGATTTATCTACATTTAAATGGCTACATAACAAATTGATGAGCATATTGCCGCGTTCAGCCTCTTCTGTAATTAGTCCTAATACGGGTAACATATCCTTTTGTTTGGACAGCGGATTTCCTTCGTTTACTGCACGGTTGAAATGTATTGGAAGATGTGGGATAATTAAAATCGGGCGATGAATATTTACAAACTTAGTTTCCGGGGCGAGTGCTGATTTACCTCTAAGTAATACTCGACCGGCAACGGATAATGGCCTGTCGAACCATGTGTAGAGTATTGGTCCGCCATACACTTCTGTATTAAGCTTTACTATTCCACCTTCTGTTGTGATTTCAGGATTAGGCTTGATTCTAAAACAGGGAGAATCTGAGTGTGCTGTGATAATCCTAAATCCATTATCTGAAATATTCCCTTTACCAACTTTAATGGCAAATATGGAAGAGTCATTTTTCGTGAAATAGACTTTATCGCCAGGTTTGACATCCCAATTGTCTTTTTGATGTAGTTGTTTAAATCCTGCACTTTCAAGATGTTTGGATATAGTTTGTGTCGCAATAAAATTACATGGGCTTTCATTGAGAAAGTTTTGTAGAGAAATTCCAGTTTGCTCGAGCTTCATATTTTATAGGTTTTAAATGTTATTCAAATTTGTTACATATAAAATCGTATTTAATGGACGCATCACATTACACAGTGTTTGTCCCCAATAATTCTCAAAATTTTCTTTACACGCAGCAACATAATCATTGATAGCCTCGTTTGGCGCATCTTTTACATTCGATAGCAAATTGTATAATTCTTGAAATATATCGGCAAGAGATTCTGATATACTTGCGCATATTGGAGTATCTGAATATTTCATATCATCCTCGAATACTTCAAGATATGTATCATCTGCACCCAGTAACATAGACACACTGTCTCGGATAATATTATAATAATCTTCATCAAGATATGGCTCAATATAACCACTTCTCAAGTCATTATTGATATCGGTGGCGGAAATATATATTCGCGGAAGAAGTTTTGTTATAGATATTATAAAATTCCGTGAATCTAATTCTTTTGCATTCTCGAGCAATGTGCAATATTCATGTGCCAAAGCTATAAATGCGAGCGTATTTTTACTTAGGGAACTATCCATTGCTGCAATACAATTCATGTCGTTTTATATATTCATATACTCTATCGGGAATATAATATTGCATATCTTTACCATCTGCAATGCCTGCTCTAATATCTGTGGATGATATTTCGATTATTGGGGCATCGAGCAAAATAATATTTTCTTCGTGATATAAATCAATACATTTGTCATATTCATATCCGCGACGAGGGTATACTATTAATCCAAAGTTATCAATAATCGTTTTATAATCTTTCCATTTATGAAAAATTTGTAAATTATCGGAGCCTATGATTAATTTAAATTTATCACCCGGATAGCGTTTTTTTAGTTCGTTCAGTGTGTTAATGGTGTAGTAGGGTGGTTGTAGTTCATTCTCAATGTCACACACACATAATCTTGTGGAAGATGATGTTAATAGTTTGCACATTTCTACCCGATCTTTAAAAGATGCTGAATTTTGATTATGTTTTAATGGATTTTGAGGAGAAACTGCAAACCACACTTTATCCACAATCTTGGCATCTCTAATATATGATGCTAAAATAGCGTGACCGGTGTGAATGGGATTGAAACTTCCCCCAAATATTCCAACTACCATATAGCGTTAATTATTTATGAACTGCCTAATACATTCGCGAACCTCATTTATAGCAGTAAGCAGTACATCATTTACTATTTTTTTGTTAAATTGATTTGCAAATGATATTTCATACTCTGCTTTCGAAAGACGTTGATTTATAGCTTCTACCGACTCTGTGCCACGTGATAATAACCTATGCTTTAAAATCTCAATAGAAGGAGGCATTATAAATATTGATAAAGCTGTGTCTCCGTATATTTTTTTTACGTTTAATGCACCTTTAACATCAATGTCAAGAATTACATTATTTCCACTGGAAATAATCCGTTCTAATTCTTTTTTAAGCGTACCATAAAATCTTCCGGGATATACCTCTTCATATTCCACAAGTTCATCATTTGAAATTGCTTTATTGAATGATTCAGTGTCCATAAAGTAGTAATTCACACCGTTAACTTCTCCTCGTCGAGGCTCCCGATTAGTAGCTGAAATGGAAAACTCAAGATGTAAATCAGGATCATTGATTATTTCTTCGATTATTGTAGATTTTCCGCTTCCTGATGGTGCTGACAAGATGATTATTTTGCCTTTTTTCATTTACTCGCAGGTTGTTACGTTTTATACCGGTTCGTTATAGTACATTCAATACTTGTTCCTTAATTTGTTCAAGTTCATCTTTCATTTTTACTACTATTTTTTGCATCTCAGCGTGATTTGATTTTGAACCGAGTGTGTTAATTTCTCGTCCCATTTCTTGTGCAATAAAGCCCAACTTCTTTCCTTGACCTGTTGTAGCATTCATTGTTTCCATGAAATAGTTGAGGTGGTTGAGTAATCTGGTTTTTTCTTCAGTAACATCAAGTTTTTCAATGTAATATATCATTTCCTGTTCAAAACGATTTTTATCGTAATCCACATCTTTTAATTTCGATAACGATTCTTCTATCCGGCTTTTTATTGTGGAAATACGTTCTTTTTCATACACTTCGACTTCTTGTAGCAGGAGCGCAATATTATCCACTTTTTCTGTGAAAAATGTTTGAAGTTTAGCTCCCTCTTGTTCTCTGAATTCATTCAGCCTATTACATGCTTCAATCACGGCTTCGCGGAGGACGCTATTTTCTTCTTCAGATACCTCTATATCTAAATCTGGCGAAAAAACATTGGGCATTCGGAATAATGTGTTATACCAATCTGCAGGTGTAGGTATTCCGAGCTCAGTAGATAATATCTCTACATTTTTTTTATACTCTTTGATTAAAGTCGTATTGAAAGTCACTGTTTCACAGTTGGAAGACGACACGGTTGTAATAGATACATCCGCTTTACCTCTTTCAATTCTTTTAGCAATCTCGCTTCTAAAATCTAACTCTTTTTCACGATAACATGACGGCATTCGCATTGAGAGGTCAAGTTGCTTGCTATTTAAGGATTTGATTTCTACTGTTATTTTTTTATTGTTATAATCCACAACAATTTTACCAAATCCGGTCATCGAATATATCATATCTGTAAAGTATTTTTTGCAAATTTACACTCTTTATTTGACAAGTAATAGAAAGTGGCTGAAAAAATATGTAATTTTGCATTATATAAATGTATCTTAGATTAGAACAATGGCTACTATAATCAATATCGAAACATCGACAGATGTGTGTTCAGTATCACTTACTCGTGACGGTGAAGTGCTTGAACACAGAGAAGACTATGAAGGGCGTAACCACGCAACACGACTTTCTCCATTTATTGATGATGTTATGAAATATGCTACATCGCGAGAAATTGGTATTGATGCAGTTTCTGTAAGTATCGGTCCTGGTTCATATACCGGATTGAGGATTGGTTTATCTGAGGCAAAAGGTTTAGCTTTTGGTCTTGGGGTTCCGTTAATTGGCGTTGATACTCTCAAATTGCTCTGTGTGGAAGTTATGTTTAGTAAGTATGTGAATGATGATGTTATTTTTATTCCTATGATTGATGCACGACGTATGGAAGTTTTTACTGGAGCGTTTGATTTGAGTTTAACTCCGCTTATGCCGGAACAACCGATGATTGTTGACGAAAATTCTTTTGCACGTCTTATTGAAAGTGGGCGTACAGTTTTGATTTTTGGAAATGGTTCAGACAAAATCATAGATATAATAAAGGCTCCAAATGTACAATATGTATCAGGGATTAAACCTGTAGCTGTGAGTATGATGGCACTCTCTGAGCTTGCATTTCGTAAATCAGAATTTATTGATGTTGCGTATTCAGTGCCAAATTATCTTAAAGAGTTCCAGGCAACAACACCAAAAAATAAAGTTTTATAATGCAAGACATAACCAACAGTATAATTAAGATTGTATCATCTTTATCTCAGAAAAAATATAGGGTGGAGCATAGTTGCTTTGCTGCGGAGGGTACAAAATGTGTAAGATCTACTTGGGACTCCTTTAATTGCCGTTGGCTTATTGCAACTAAGTCATGGTATGAGCAGTTTGGTAATGCCTCACATTATGACAAAATGTTGATTGCGTCAAAAGGACAAATGGCGAGGATGTCTCAATTCTCTACCCCAGCCGATGTAATAGCGATATACGAGTTGCCAAATTATGAAATAGATAAAAAAGAGCTGTTGGAAGGTCTTACATTAATCCTTGACAATGTACAGGATCCGGGAAATTTGGGTACTATAATCAGAATTGCAGATTGGTATGGTATCAAAAATATTATTTGTAGTGATACGACGGCAGATTTGTATTCACATAAAGTGATACAAGCCACAATGGGGGCTATAGCTAATGTGAAAGTCCATTACGTTGATTTGGTTAATTTCCTTTCTGAGGATTGGAAACTGCCTGTCTTTGGCACATTTTTAGATGGTAAAAATATTTATACTACAGACCTACCACAAAAGGGATTCGTTATCATGGGAAATGAAGGAAAAGGAATTTCTCCTCATGTTGCAGAATTTGTGACACACCGCCTCACCATTCCTGCGACTAAAGGCGATTATGTATCTGATAGTTTGAATGTCGGGGTTGCAACAGCTATAGTAGTGAGTGAATTCAGAAGAAACATTTTTAAATAAATATTTGTTATGGCTAAAGTTAAAACGGCATTTTTTTGTAAGGAATGTGGTAATGAATCTGCAAAATGGGTAGGAAAATGCCCATCGTGTGGTGCTTGGAATAGCTATATAGAAGAAACTATTGTTTCTAAACCGGTGAAGTCATCGCGTATTCTGATGATTGATGCTGATAAGAATAAGTCTCAGTCTCCGGTTAAGGTCTCTGAAATAACTGCTGTAAGTGAGTCTCGTATTATTCTTCCGAGTAGTGAATTAAATAGGGTGCTTGGCGGTGGATTAGTTAACGGTTCGATTATATTGATTGGTGGTGAGCCGGGGATAGGTAAGTCAACACTTGTGCTACAGAATATGTTGCGAATGCGCACCAGGAAAGTGCTATATGTCTCAGGCGAAGAAAGTCCGCAGCAGATTAAATTGCGAGCTGACCGAATTGGAGGTGAAACAGGAGAATGTTATATTGTTGGAGAAACGTCACTTGAAAATATATTTGTTCACATTCAAAACATGAGTCCTGATATCGTGGTGATTGATTCCATCCAAACGATTGCTTCAGACATGCTTGAATCGGCCGCCGGGAGCGTGGGGCAAGTTCGTGAGTGCGCAGCCGCTCTTTTAAGGTATGCGAAAGAATCGAATACGCCGGTTATACTGATAGGGCATATTAACAAAGAAGGATCAATTGCAGGACCAAAAGTGCTTGAACATATTGTTGATGCCGTTTTGCAGTTTGAAGGCGATAGCCATTATATGTATCGTATTTTACGTTCGATTAAAAATCGTTTTGGAAGCACATCGGAGATGGGTATCTATGAAATGAATAATTCGGGATTGCGTGAAGTGACTAATCCTTCTGAAATGTTGTTGCCGGAAAATGTCTCAAATCTTTCTGGTGCAGCGATAGGTGTGGCACTTGATGGAGTACGACCATTCCTCATTGAAACACAATCTTTGGTTAGTACGGCTGCTTATGGGACACCTCAACGTGCAGTTACAGGTTTTGACGCAAAACGCATGAATATGCTTCTTGCTGTTCTTGAAAAAAGAGTTGGTTTCAAACTTATCCAAAAAGATGTTTTCCTTAATATAGCTGGTGGATTGAAGGTTAATGATCCGGCACTTGATTTAGCTATAATTTCGGCAGTTTTGTCTTCTAATGTTGATAAAATGATTCCTCGGTCATTTTGTTTAGCTGGAGAGGTGGGCCTTTCAGGCGAAATTCGTCCGGTAACACGAATTGATGCTCGAATCTCTGAAGCTCAAAAGCTTGGATTCGAGACTATTATTGTGCCGGCATATAATCTTAAAGGAATAGACAGGAATGCATTCGACAAGATTAAAATAATTGAAGTTGCAAAAGTTGAAGATGCTTTTAAGGTATTGTTTAATTAATGGTATGAAATTAATGCAACACAGCGCAAAAAAATATACGTAAAATAGGGGATATGTGTTGTTGTTAAATCATAGAAATAGTATGTAGAACGAAAAAAGTAATGCGTTTATAATATACGTTTGGTAAAAACTTACGATATTTGCAGAATAATATAGTTATAATAGAGAGGATATGAAAATTACAGCTACTGAATTAGCTTCGTTGGTAGGCGGTGTTGTTGAAGGGAATGGCTCCGTATTAATCTCAAATTATGCAAAAATTGAGGAGGCTAAAGCTGGCGACTTGTCTTTTATTTCGAATCCAAAATATAATCACTATATCCATACTACAAATGCTTCGGTAGTACTCATTAGTAACGATTTTTCTGAGACAATCCCTGATACTCTTACCGTAATCAGGGTTAATGATCCATATGAGGTGCTTGCAAAATTGTTGAATATGGTTAGCGCTGCACAACCGGTAAAAGTAGGCATTGAATCACCATCATATGTCGCCGATGATGTAAATGTTGATTATTCATCGTGTTACATTGGCGCATTTGCTTATATTTCAGAAGGTGTGTCTGTCGGAAAAGGAACTCGTATTTATCCACAATCTTTTATTGGGAAAAATGTTAAAATCGGTAATAATGTGATTATATATGCAGGAGTTAAGATATATGATGAATGTGTTATTGGAAATAATTGTATAATCCACGCAGGTGCCGTTATTGGCGCTGATGGTTTTGGATTTGCCCCACATAATGGCGAATACGAAAAAATTGCCCAGATTGGGAATGTAATAATAGAAGATAATGTTGAAATAGGAGCCAATACGACTATAGATAGAGCCACTATGGGTAGTACAATTATACACCGTGGGGTTAAACTTGATAATCTCATTCAAATAGCCCACAATGTGGAAATTGGAGAACATACAGTGATGGCGGCCCAAGTAGGCGTGGCAGGTTCTACTAAAATAGGACACCATAATATGATTGGTGGGCAAGTTGGGTTTGCTGGGCATATAAAAATCGGCGATTATAATGAATTCGGAGCCCAGTCTGGAATTCCGAATAACATAGGCTCTAATAATCGTGTGATTGGTTACCCTGCAGTTAATGCCGGGGATTTTGCCCGACAGACTGTGTATATAAAAAAATTGGCATCACTTTTTTCAGATGTTGCCGATATTCAAAAAAAATTAAATAATATTCAACCATAAAATATGAAACAAAGAACTCTAAAAGCTTCGTTTTCCGTAGTTGGCAAAGGCTTACATACTGGTTTGATGATTGAAGCAACATTTAATCCCGCACCGGAAAATCATGGTATCAAGTTCCAAAGAATTGATCTTGAAGAATGTCCTGTGATTGATGCTGTTGCCGAAAATGTAGTTGCAACTGACCGGGGTACTGTTATCGGACGTGGACAAGTTTATATCAGTACTATTGAACATGCCATGGCTGCCCTATATGCTGCCGGTATCGATAATTGTCTTGTTACTGTTAATGGTTCTGAAATACCCATTCTTGATGGAAGTGCTAAAGACTTTTCTCAGAAGATTTACGAAGTAGGGTATGAAGAACAAAAGGAAGACAAAGATTTCTATATAATCAAACAAAAAATTGAAGTTAGAGACGACTCTACTGGTTCTTCGATAGTTGTTTGGCCTGACTCGGAATTTAGCATTGATACAATGGTCGCTTTTGAATCTCCGGTTCTAAATAATCAGTATGCGACTTTGTCAAATCTTGATGATTTTAAAGATAATATTTCAGCAAGTCGAACGTTTGTGTTCGTGCGTGAGGTTGAGCCGTTAGTAAAAAATAATTTAATCAAAGGTGGAGATCTTGATAATGCAATTGTAATATACGACAAAGAGGTTCCGCAAGAAGAACTTGACCGGCTTGCTGATATGATGAATGTACCGCGCAAAAAGGTGTCGGAATTTGGCTATATTAATAATTCGCCACTTATTTCTGAAAATGAACCTGCACGTCATAAATTGATGGATGTACTTGGTGACATAGCATTAATTGGTCGTCCGATTAAAGGAAAAATTATAGCGACTCGTCCTGGACACTCGATTAATACTACGTTCGCAAAGAAATTACGTAAAGAGATTAGAAGACAAGAACTGCAGGCTCCTTCATACGACCCAAATATGACTCCGGTTATGGATATTAATAGAATTAAACAATTATTGCCTCATCGATATCCATTCCTTTTGGTTGATAAAGTCATCGAGAGTGGTGACACCTACATTGTTGGTGTTAAAAATGTTACTGTCAATGAACCATTCTTTCAAGGTCATTTCCCACAAGAACCGGTTATGCCCGGTGTGCTACTTGTTGAGGCGATGGCTCAGGTTGGAGGTCTGCTTGTATTGAATTCCGTTGATGAGCCGGAACGTTATTCGACATATTTCTTAAAAATTGACAATGTTAAGTTCCGCCAAAAAGTTGTTCCTGGAGATACTCTTATTTTCCATTTATCTTTAATGACTGAAATACGTCGAGGATGTGCTGTGATGAAGGGGTATGTATTTGTTGGCGAAAAAATTGTCGCAGAGGCTGAGTTTATGGCTCAAATCACTAAAAATAAATAATTATAATTTTATAAAATATGAAACAGCCATTGGCTTATGTGCACCCCGCGGCGAAAATTGCTTCAAACGTTGTAATTGATCCGTTTGTTACAATTGATGGTGATGTGGAAATAGGTGAAGGCACTCGTATAATGAGTAATGTTACTATCCTTG
>JAFLTZ010000015.1 GCA_022509045.1 Muribaculaceae bacterium
ATTTGCTTTGTCGGCTTAGTGCTGATTTAAAACGATTTAAAAGTCTGACGATGGGGCATGCGGTGATTATGGGACGTAAAACTTTTGACTCACTTCCAAAAGGGGCTCTCCCCGGACGTAGAAATGTGGTAATTACTCGGAATAAAAACTTTTCTGCTCCCGATGTGATTGTAGCTTCTTGTCTTGATGAGGCCTTGTCGATAACTGTCAATGAGGAAAAGCGGTTTATAATAGGGGGCTCTCAGATTTACGAATTAGCTTATCCATATACCTCAGTAATTGAAATGACAGAAATTGATGCCGTATTTCCTGAAGCTGACACGCGATTAAATTGTTTTAATCCTGATGATTGGGTCGTTGTAAACAAATCGGAAGAAATGCCTGCCGATGATAATAATGCTGAATCGTATAGATTTGTGACACTGTATCGTAAGTAATAGTTCTAAAATGAAGCTGAAAGAAATAGTATTTGCCACAAACAATAAAAATAAACTCAGAGAGTTACGTGAAATTGTGGGAGATAAGTTTAATATTTTGTCATTATCGGAAATCGGATGTCATGACGATATAGTGGAAGATGGTAGCACTTTTGCTGAGAATGCACTGATAAAAGCTCGATATGTGAAAGAAAAATTCGGATATGATTGCTTTGCCGATGATTCGGGATTGGAGGTTGATGCTTTGGGTGGAGCCCCGGGTGTGTTTTCTGCAAGGTATGCAGGAGAGCCGAGCAATTCAGAGAAGAATATTGACAAATTGCTTTCGGAATTATCTGATAAATCAAATCGCAAGGCCAGGTTTAAAACTGTTTTTGCACTTATTATCGATGACGACACGCAATTTTTTGACGGGACTGTGACCGGAACAATTGTTATGCAACGATATGGTTGTGACGGATTTGGGTACGATCCTATATTCTTGCCCGATGGTAAACGATTGACTTTTGCGCAAATGAGTCACGATGAGAAAAATGAAATATCACACCGTGGAATTGCAACGCGAAAATTGATTAAATACCTTCTGTCTAAAGATTGATTATCTGTACAATTTTAATATAAATATAACGTTAATAATTTAGTTATTAACGGAAATAAAAATGTTTAAAAGATATACTTTAATTATTGTAATTGCTGTAAGCAGCATATTTAATTTAGTAAGAGCCCAATATGGGGTAGGTGATTGGAATATATTTCCAAGATATGGCTCCGAGATTAAAAAGGTAATTGATACAGGCAATGCAGTATATTTTCATGTGTCTGAATCTCTGTTTTCATATAGCGAAGGTGAACTATATGCATATACCCAGCGTAACAAGCTAAATGATTCGAGGGTGAGCGACATTTACTATAACTCGGATGAAAACTATCTTTTAGTTATATACTCCAACTCTAACATAGATTTGATCTATGATAATGGGAAAGTGGTAAATATCCCTGACTTAAAAAATGTAACATTAGTTTCCAAGAAAATTAATGATGTATCGTTTTCCACAGATAAAATTTATTTGGCAGCAGATTTTGGATATATGGTTTTGAATCGGCCGAAGCACGAAGTCAAAGAAACATATTTCTTTGACTCAGTTGTGTATGGTATTGCAGAGGTTGCGAATCACCTGATGATAAATGTAGAGTCGAAACTATATTGGATACAGCTTGGCAAACATGTAGAGGGGCTACAGTCGTTTAGTGAAAGTGCTTCTACTGAAGGACATGGCGTGTTGAAATCACTGAATAATGGGAGTTTCCTGATGAAAACTAATGAATGGAAATTGGGAAAACTTGCCAACGGACAAATATCATGGGAGTCAATATCGAATAGTTCTGAATCAACTATAGAGATATTCGAGGATGGATTTGTGGTCAGTCCTCCTCTGAAAGGTTATAATCGTGTGGCCCGATACTATAATAATAATGGTGAAAAGGTGCGTGAAGTAATTATCCCGGATTCCGATATGAGTCAATTGTTCACCAACTACAAAATGGGTAGCGACTTTTGGTGTTTAAGTAAAGAGGGATTACAACAGTTTAGAATCGGAGAGAATGGAACTATAACTATACTTACAGAGTCATTTGCACCGGATGGATGTACGGTAGAGAATCCATCATTATTGAAATTTAATTCATCAACAGGAAAACTGCTTGTCACAAACCAGGCGGAAACAAAATTTCTGCTCGGCTATGATGGAATTGGGCAGATGAATATGTATGATGGTAATACATGGGAAGATATATCTCCGGAGAGCGTGCCGTGTCGCGATGGCGAGTTAGGGACATTGAGTTTGCCCTATTCCCCGGTATTCGACCCGGATGATTCAGATGTGTTTTATGTTGGCACCTGGTATAATGGAGTATATAAATTCAACTCAAAGGGCGAGGTGCTTCAGCAATTCTGTTATCATAATACTCCATTGCAGGGATATTATGATGGATGGATATATAATGTTCCTTGTGTGCAATTTGATAAACACGGTAATTTGTGGATTGTAGAGGGGCATACTGATGGAGCTCCTTTAATGGTACTGCCACGCGACAAGAAAGATAATGAGAACGTGAGCAGCTCAGATTGGTATAGCTTTAATGTAAACGGGTTTACTACCAATCATGCAAGCCATTTTCTTATTGTGAAAAGCACAGGTGTGAAGTTGCTCGCCAATGGCCTTTATACGGGAGAACTTGTAGCATTCGATGATAATGACACTTTTGATAATTTGGATGACGATAAATCGGTAACATTTAGCCGCTTCACTGACCAAGACGGTAATAATTATACTTGGAATTATATTACATGCTTTGTAGAAGATAAATCTGGTAAGGTATGGATGGGAACCACATCCGGTATAGTTGAGTTGAATACAGCTAATATTTTCAATCCCGATTTTACAATTAATCATCTTAAAGTGCCGAGAAACGATGGTACTAACTTTGCAGATTATTTGCTTGACAATACGCATGTTAATTCTATAGCAGTTGATGAAATAAATCGTAAATGGGTTGCCACTACCGGCTCCGGCGTTTTTCTGATAAGTGCAACAGGCAATGAAGTGTTACAGCATTTTACAACTGAAAATAGCTACCTTCCATCTGACGATGTATATGATGTTGTATGCAATTCATTGTCGAATTCAGTATATTTTGCCACTTCTGAAGGTGTAGTAGAGTATAAAAGTGATGCTGTGGCTCCGAGTGACAATTTTTCTGATGTATTCGTTTATCCAAATCCTGTACGTCCTGACTATAGCGGACTAATCACTGTTGAAGGTTTGATGGATAATTCGCTTGTTAAAATTACAGACTTGACAGGAACTGTTATTGCATCGGGGATTTCTAACGGTGGTATGTTTACATGGGATGGTAACAATCCATCAGGGAATCCTGTCAGGGGTGGTGTATATTTGGTGTTTGTTTCGTCATCGGGTGAATCATCGAGCAAAGGAGCTGTTGCTAAGTTCTTGATTATGAGATAGCTTTGTAATTGAAAAATTGTTTAATTAATCATAAATATGCAAAAAAGAAATTTGTTGAGTAGAGTAGTTGCGATAGCACTATTTTTAGTCGTTACAATTCAAGTGTCGGCATATCGTTATAACTATGTTACAGTAGAAAATGATCCGATGCACTCGTTGATTTATACATTGCCCAATGGCTTGAAGGTGTATATGAGTGTAAATAAAGATGTTCCACGAATCCAAACATATATACCGGTGCGTGTGGGTGGCAAAAATGATCCGGCGGAAACAACCGGACTTGCTCACTATTTTGAGCACCTTATGTTTAAAGGAACAAAACAATTTGGCACATCGGACTACGTTGCTGAAAAACCATTGCTTGACAAAATAGAAGACCTATTTGAAGTTTATAGAAAAACAACTGATGAAAGTGAACGAGTTGCAATATACAAGCAGATAGACAGCATAAGCTATGAAGCGTCAAAGATAGCTATACCGAATGAATATGATAAATTGATGACTGCTATTGGCGCTAAAGGAACCAATGCATATACAAGTTATGATGTAACATGTTATGTTGAGGATATTCCATCTAATCAAATAGATAATTGGGCTCGTATTCAAGCCGATAGATTTGAAAATCCGGTAATTAGAGGTTTTCATACAGAGCTTGAAACGATATATGAAGAAAAAAACATGTCGCTCACAAAGGATGTGAGGAAATTGTATGAGTCGATGTGGCAATCGCTTACACCGAATCATCCTTATGGTACACAAACTGTTCTTGGGACACAGGATCATCTTAAAAATCCTTCAATTACCAACGTAAAGAATTATCATAAACAATGGTATGTGCCGAATAATATGGCTATTTGTGTAGCCGGAGATTTCGATCCCGACAATATGGTTGATATAATTGTCAAATATTTCGGACATATGAAACCAAACCCTAATCTCCCAATTTTAAAATATGAGAAAGAGTCGGAAATTTCCGCTCCAATTGTGAAAGAAATATGGGGTCCGGAAACAGAGCAAGTCCTCATTGCTTGGCGCACACCAGGTTTGTCTGATAAAGAGTCGGAAGTTGCGGAGATAATGTCGCAAGTGCTACAGAATGGTAAGGCTGGGTTACTTGACTTGAATGTGAATCAAAAGCAACGAGTTCTCGGATCGTATTCGGGTACATATGCACAGGCTGATTATTCGGCTGAGTTACTGGTCGGTCGTCCTAATGAGGGACAGTCGCTTGACGAAGTTAAAGATATATTGCTTGCCGAAGTCAAGAAATTGCGAGAAGGCGATTTTAATGATGAAGTGTTACAAGCCATTATCAATAATTTTAAATTATATCAACAACAAACAATTGAGTCGAATAATGGACGTGCAAATATGTTTGTACAGTCATTTGTAAATGGTAATGATTGGGCCGATGATGTTACCGCTATAGAGCGTCAGGCAAAATTGACAAAAAAAGATATTACCGATTTTGCGAATAAATATCTAAAAGACAGTAACTATGTGGTTATTTATAAACGACAAGGACAAGATCCGAATGAAAAAAAGATAGCCAAACCGCAACTCACGCCTATCGAGATGAACCGTGACAAGACGAGTGCTTTTTTGAAGGAAATACAGAATTCGGTAGTGGAACCGATTGAACCTCAGTTTATTGATTATGATAAAGATGTGATAAAATTAAAAACTAAAAATGGGATACCGGTATTGTATAAACAGAATGTGAACAATGATTTATTTTCGCTTTCATATGTTTATGATATTGGAAATTATCACAATAAGAATCTGGATCTTGCTGCAGACTTGCTTGAATATCTTGGTGCAGGTAAGATGACTGCTGCCGATGTGAAAAATGAGTTTTATCGTTTGGCATGTGAGTTTGATGTAACAGTGAATGGAACGCGCTCGTATGTTACCATTTCCGGGTTAAGTGAGAATATGGAGGCTGTGATATCCTTATTTGAAAAGTTAATGAAGGATGCATCTGCTGATGATGAAGCATATAACAAACTCGTGGCACGAATTATTAAAGCTCGCAATGATGCTAAAGCCAATCAAGGTACAAATTTTTCTCGTCTTTCCAATTATGCATATTATGGAGAAAATAATCCGTCACGCAATATTTTAAATGAAGAGGAGTTGAAAAATTTATCGGCTGCTCAGCTCACTAAGGAAATTGCACAACTTAATTCTCTGGAGCATAAAATTCTGTACTATGGTCCGATGAAACAGAAGAATCTTATAGAAGTGCTCAACAAACTGCATCGAGTTCCAAAAAAATTAAATCCTGTTCCGACAGAAAACCCATTTACAGTGCCGGTGATTGATTCTACGATAATATATTTGGCACCATATAAGGCAAAACAAGTGTATATGGGTATGGTGTCGTATGACGGAGCACAGTTTAGTTTAGATGAGGAAGCAATACGCCGATTGTATAACGAATATTTCGGAGGAGGCATGAATTCTGTTGTATTTCAGGAAATGCGCGAGAGTCGTTCCTTAGCATACACTGCACAAGCGCAAATGCAATCGTCCATTAGTAGGTTTGAGAATCGTCCATATATTTATACTACGTTTATAGCTACTCAAAACGATAAACTTATGGATGCTATAAATGCATTTGACGAGATTATTAATGAAATGCCGGAATCTAAAGAGGCATTTAACCTTGCAAAAAATGGTCTTGATTCTCGTCTGCGTACGCAGCGTACAATCAAAGAAAATATCTTGTGGAATTACCTGAATGCGAAAGATATTAATCTTAAAGAAGATTTATCGAAGACGGTTTACAATGGAATGCAAAATCTTTCGTTCGAAGATGTTCGGAATTATCAGAAGACAAAGGTGAAAAACAGGAAATATCATTATTTCATCCTGGGAGATATTGAGGACCTTGATATCAAATCTCTTCAAAAAATAGGAAAAGTGGTGGTATTATCTACCGAAGATATATTCGGATATTAGAGTATAGCCACAAAATTATTAATTTTGAGGGCAGTTCTTTAATTGAACTGCTCTCATCTTATTAATATAAATCAGATTGTAGTAATGAAGAAAGGGTTGGTGCTTGAAGGAGGTGCGATGCGTGGATTGTTCTCTGCCGGGGTGATGGATGTTATGATGGAACACCATTTGTTGCCCGATGGAATAATTGGAGTATCGGCAGGAGCGTGTTTTGGATGTAATTATAAATCCGGACAGCAGGGTAGGGCTATCAGATATAATAAGACTTTTGCAAATGATTCAAGATATAGCGGTTTGATATCACTTATGAAAAGCGGGGATATATTTAATGCAGAATTTGCATACCATGTTGTCCCAAATAAATATGATATTTTTGATTCTTATTCTTTTGAAGCGTCACCGATAGAATACTATGTGGTTTGTACCGATATTGTTAGTGGTAAACCTCTGTATAAGTTGTGTGAAAAAGGTGGCGATGAACTTTTTGAATGGATTAGAGCGTCAGCCTCAATGCCAATTGTGTCAAATATTGTGGAAATTGAGGGTTTGAAATTACTTGATGGCGGTATGACTGATTCCATCCCATTGCAATATTTTGAACAAATTGGATATGACTCCAATGTCGTTATTCTCACACAGCCCCAAAATTATAAAAAAAAGCAATCTCCAATAATACCGCTGATGCGAATGGTATATCGTAAATACCCGCACCTTGTAAAGGCTATGGCTCACCGCCATATTATGTATAATAATCAACTTGAATATGTGGCTCAAGCTGAGAAGGACGGTAGATGCGTAGTAATTCGACCTGAAAAACCGCTTGAAATTGGTCATATTTCACATAACCCGAAAGACATGGAGTCTGTGTATCGTCAAGGGAAAGAGGTAGCGGAATCCTTAATTGAATTAATTTCTGATTTTTGGTACAAATAGGTTTGTTTCAGTATTAAGAATAGTAAGAGGTTGCTACTGTAGAAATAAATTGCTAATTTTGCATTAATAAAAGATTACTTTGGCAGTTGTATTTTGCAATAGATATGGATAAGGATAATGGTTTGGAAATCAAGCCAAATGTGCTTGACTATGAAGATGTAATAAAAATGGTGCCGGCTCTCAAGGGGAAAGAGCGGTTGGTAAATGCTGTTTTTAAATTCCTTTCGATAAACAAAGTAAATGATATACATTCTCGGTATTGCGATACACCGGGAGCTCCGTTTGTAAGAAGGGTACTTGAAGAATGGAATGTGAAATTGCGTATTGATAATGAGAGTGTGCTCGATTCAATGGGAAATGCTCCGTTTATCACTGTATCGAATCATCCATTTGGTGCCCTTGACGGGATTATTCTCATAGACATGTTGGCGTCCCGTTATCCAAATTATAAAGTTATGGTTAACCTCATCTTAAACCATATCTCAGCTATGCGTCCTAATTTTATAGCGGTAGATCCATTAGTAAGCAATGATCCGGAAAAAAAGGCAATTACAATGCGCGGTATTCGTGAAGCAATGATGCATGTAAAGCGAGGTAATCCTATCGGTTTTTTCCCGGCAGGAGCCGTGTCAAAAATCAAGCCGAATTTGCGTATTGAAGACAGAGCGTGGCAACCTTCTGTTATTCGTTTGATACAACAATTAAAAGTTCCTGTTGTGCCTATATATTTCCATGGTCATAATAGTACATGGTTTAATGTATTAGGAGTGATTAGTTGGCAGTTACGCACATTGCGACTTCCGACTGAAGTGTTCCGTAACCAGGATCGAACATTCCACATCTCTGTAGGTGGTCCGATATCAGTGGAGGAATTGGCTAAATATCCGGATATAAAGGATCTTGGAGAAATGCTTAAAAGTAGAACATATTCAATGAGGTCATGGAAATGATGCCCAAAATTATATCATCTGAGTTGCAACAAATAAAGCAACGTTTTTCAATTATTGGTAATTCGCAGGCTTTACTCAATGCGATTGACCGAGCGAAAATTGTGGCTCCTTACGATCAATCGGTATTAGTTATCGGCGAGAGTGGTGTTGGAAAAGAGGTACTCCCAAAAATAATTCATAATTATAGCCCGCGTAAACATAATAAATATATAGCAGTAAACTGTGGCGCAATTCCTGAGGGAACTATAGATTCAGAGTTATTCGGACACGAAAAAGGTTCTTTTACCGGAGCCATTTCTGCTCGTAAAGGCTATTTTGAGGAAGCTGACGGTGGCACTATTTTCTTGGACGAAGTGGCTGAACTCCCACTTACGACTCAAGCTCGTTTGCTCCGTGTGCTTGAAAATGGTGAATTTATAAAAGTCGGTTCAAGTGAGGTCCAGAAAACAAATATTCGCGTTGTAGCCGCAACTAATGTTGATATGCTTAAAGCTGTGGGTGAAGGCAAATTTCGCGAAGATTTATATTATCGCCTATCTACTGTAACGATAAATGTGCCCCCTCTTAGAGATAGAGGCAACGATATACTTTTGCTTGCCCGTAAGTTCGCTGCTGATTTTGCTGACAAATATCGAACTCCGGGGATAGAATTTTCAGAGGATGCCCAACGGCTATTGCTACGCTATAATTGGCCTGGTAATGTGCGTCAACTTAAAAATGTCATAGAACAGGTTGCTCTGTTTCATGCAGGTAGTGAAATCGTACCTGATATGTTGATTTCGCAACTCCCTGAAAGAGGTGTGACGTCGTCGTCAATAGCAATTACTCCGGCAAGTTCTGCCGCCTTTGATTATAGTCGAGAACGTGAGATTCTGTTTAAGATGATTTTCAGAATGCAAAATCAGATAGATGAAATGCAGTCTAAAATTGAAACATTGCAGAATTCATCGTTGTCGGCAAGAGTACATTCTGCCGAACTTGTTCCGGATGTCTCTGTGAATGATACACAGGTTATACAACCGAGCCCGTTAGTGCGCATACAGGATATTGATAACACTCTTTCGGTGAGCGAAGTGAAACCTCGAAGTAGTGAAGTGCCTCGTATGATGTCGCTTGAAGATACTGAACGTGAAACGATTAAACAGGCTTTATTGCGGAATGGTGGTAAGCGTAAAAAAGCAGCGCAAGACCTTCAGATTTCAGAACGTACACTTTATCGCAAAATTAAAGAATATGATCTTGAGCAATTATGAGCATTAAGAAAGTAATAATTATATTGGTAAGCGTAATCACGCTTTTTGCTGCAATTGGTTGTCGTATATCATATAAACTTAATGGTAGTGCGCTCGACTATAACACGTATAAATCAATTTCTGTTTCAGAGTTCCCTATACGAGCCGCATTGGTTTATCCTCCACTGCAACAACTGTTTGAGAATAAATTGCTTAATATGATTACCCGTCAGACACGTTTGCAGGTGGTTGATAACACAAACTCCGATCTGCGGTTGGAGGGCGAGATTACAGGATATTCTTTGTCGCCTCAGGCTGTTAGTGAAGATGCGTACGCTTCTCAAACAAGACTTACTATAACGGTTCGCGTGAAGTATATTAATAACAAGGAGCCAAATCAAGATATGGATCAATCTTTTTCTGCATACAAAGATTTTTCAAGTACGGAAATGCTTACCGATGTGCAGGATGAGTTGTGCTCACAGATATGCGACGAACTTTGCGACTTAATTTTTAATGCTACTATCGGTAATTGGTAAATATGGACCCATTATTATCTCGATTTAACGAAGCTCTCGAAGGTCGTTGTGATATCTCCGACGAAGATGTAAACGAATTAGCTAATCGTTATCCTTTTTTCTTCTTACCGGCGACTCTTTTACTTGTGCAGAATAAAAAAAACAATGCCCCTCGAGAAGAGTCGTTGTTGCAGTCGGTAGCTATTCTTACTCCCGACCGTGTAGCCTTAGGGAAAATTATAGGTTCTTTTAATGATAAATTTGCAGATTTTTATCCGTCATCAGTTTCACAGGAGACCGATACAGATACTACTATTGATAAATTTCTCAGTCGTTATGGTAATAGTTCATCTAAGGTAATATCTGCATTGGAAACGGCAATTTTCAATCCACAACCGGAATATGCATCGGTGCTTGCTAATGAAAATGAAGCCGATTTACAATCTGATTATCCGCAAACCGATGAGGATCGACGCATAGCTCTATTTATTTCAGAACAAAATAGTGAAGAAGAACGTGAAGTGTCTGTCGCATTTGATAATGAAGTTGTGGACTACGATAAATCTACATGTGAAATTGCACCATCCGCTTCCCTGTCGGAAACACTTGCCGCGTCCTACATAAAGCAGCATAAATATCGTGATGCTCTTGATATTTTAGAAAAGCTTAACAGCTCTTTGCAAAATAATGCTAACCAGCTTCTTGTGGATAGAATTAGGTTTTTGAAAAAACTAATAATAATAACAGATGCAACTAATAAGTAATTATAAATTTGTAATAATATAAAAATATTGCACATTTAGAGTGATTAGTTGCTTATTTTTTTGTATTTTTGCATATAAATAGTGTGAATTAGGTTTACTTATAACATTAAATATTATGACTAACAGCAAAATTGATATGCAGCAACAAAGAGAAATTGTTGAACGCATTAAATATCTTATCCGTGAATCACGTGTGCCTCAATACAAATTTGCAGAACGTATAGGCATGAATGCTTGTAACCTCTCTAAACACCTTGGCGGGAGATTGCCAGTGAGTGATATCCTTCTCAATAAGATTGTAGTAAATACGGGAGTTTCAAAGCGTTGGCTGTGTACAGGAGAAGATACACCTTATGGTAAAGAAAAACTTCCATCAGTGATTGTTAGTAACGATGATATTTTTAAATCTACAGTACGCAAAGGTACTCCTATATATGATATAGATGTCACCGCCGGACCTGATCCTCGTGCTATGGTATTTGCCAATGATAATATTGTGGGTAGTATTGAGCTCCCCGGAGTCCCTGAAGATAGTCTTATTGTTAAGATTAGTGGTGACAGTATGCAGCCGATTATTAATAACGGTGATCTTGTTGCTCTCAAGAAAGTGAATAATCCGGAACTTATATATTGGGGACAAATTTATGTGCTATTGCTCGAAGATTATCGTATGGTAAAATTCGTTCGCAAACACAAAGACAAGTCTATGGTTATACTTCGCAGTGAAAATCCGGACTATGATGATATAGAGGTTAAGCGTAGTGATATTCGCGACATGATGATTGTCACAAATATCATTCATGTTGATACCCGTATGTAATAATGACGGCATATCAGTTTCAAAAACATTACACTGCATTATACTTGCCGTTAGGATTATATGCCCTGCGTATGGTTCGTGATATTGATGTTGCACGCGACCTTGTGCAGGAGGCGTTTTTAATTATATGGCAAAAAGTCAGTCAAGGATTTGAACCGCAAAATTTTAAGGCATATATGTATATAACTGTGCGCAATGCCGCATTGGTATATATGCGCAATGCCAATGTTGAGGTCTCTATTGAAGAGGCTGCCGATGTTGCTGCCGATGATATTGATCGCTCGGAAATTGATGCTGAGATATGGCGGGCGGTCGATGCACTTCCTCCTCGCTGCCGTGAAATATTTTTATTAAGTAGGCGCGATGAACTTTCCCATGCGCAAATCGCTGAGAAACTAAATATTTCTGTTAAAACCATTGAAAACCAAATTACTAAAGCGAATAAAGCATTGCGCGGCTCATTGTCATATTTATACAATGATAAATTTGTTTTATTTTTTCTTTGATTTTTATACGATAGAATAGGGGGATATATATAGGTTCTATATCATAGTAGAAAATACTTTACATTATGAAAAAGAACCGAAAGGAGGAATCTATCGATTTTGTAGCTCGATATTATAAATATGGAGCTTTTGATATTGGTAAAACTTGGAAATCGCTCGGAATTATTTTACCGTGGTATGCACACACCATGGTAAGGCGTGTGATGTGGAGTGCGGCAGCAGTCGCTGTAATTGTTTCGGTGGTATTATATCTCTTTATTCCCGTAACAAACAGCAGCATTACGCATTTTGTGGCGAATAATTGTATCGCTTATGTTACGTTGCCTGATGGCTCTGATATAACTCTTTATCCTGGTAGTTCAATTGATTATGATGCTGATAATTTTGCATTGAATAGAAATGTTATCCTTTGTGGGAAAGCATTTTTTGATGTAGAGCGTGATGAGAAGTCTGCATTTAGAGTGGCTACAGATAAAGTGACGATAGAGGTGCTTGGTACTAAATTCATGGTTGATGAGACGGATAGGGATTCGGTTATTGTCGCAGTTGAATCCGGACGTGTTAAGGTCGCAAATTCATTGGGTGATGATTGTGTGATTACCGCCGGTATGACTGCTATTGCACAATCTAATGTGATTGAGGTCTCCTCGATACTGATAAATATTGATATATGTGATGTTTCGCTCTTAGGTTTGACCAATATAATAAAACAACAGTATAATATTGAATTGGTTAATCTGCCTGATGTAGATGAAAATATTACTATTTCATATAAAGGAAATATTAATGGATTGGTTGACATCCTAAATGATATGTTTGAGTCGAATATAATTGTTAGATGATTGATATGTTTAGGATGCTAAGGGTATTTGTATTTTTTGCGGCTGTATGTGTTTCTGTAGCTGTTTCGGCAAAAGAAATTACTATTTCTATCACTGATGCGCCTGCTGATTCTGTGTTTGCCGAGATTATGCATATATCAGGTAAAAACTTTGTGTATAATCCTCGATTACTTGCCTATAAGCGATTCACGATTCATGCGACTGAAATGACATTGCCGGATATTCTATCAGAATTATTTGATAAATCGGATGTCGGTTATAAAATCAATGGAAATAATATTATATTGTTTAAGCGCAAACATGAAATTGAGTATGTCACCATAAGCGGATTTGTACGCGAAGGAGTAGGTGGAGAATCCCTTATTGGGGCTGTGGTATATGATTTAAACTCTAAACGAGGTACACAAACCAATGTGAGCGGGTTTTATACTCTTACTATCCCCAAGGGAAATGTTAGAATAAGAGTTTCATATCCTGGATTTACTCCAATTGAATCGGAAAACATACCTGCTACAATCAATAGAAATATAGATTTTACAATGACGGAAATTCATTCAATAGCAGAAGTAGATGTTATTGGTGATAAGAATAAATTGATAGTATTTGATTCGGCTGAATCGGGGCGATTGAATCTTACAAATATAGCGATTAAATCGACTCCTACTTTGTTTGGTGAGGCAGATGTGATTAAAACGTTACAATTGCAACCTGGGGTGTCGGCTGGTATTGAGGGTTTTGCCGGGTTATACGTACATGGGGGAAATAATGATGAAAATCTATATATGCTCGACAATGTGCCATTATATCAGATTAATCACTTTGGCGGTTTGTTTTCTGCTTTCAACACATCTGCTATCAAGAATGTTGATTTTTATAAAACATCATTTCCGGTTAAGTATGATGGCAGGCTTTCTTCAATTATGGAGGTTAATACTCTTGATGGCAGCACAACAAAACATAGCGGTTCGCTTTCTTTAGGTTTAACATCGGCTGCATTTAATATTAATGGACCAATAGTCAAGAATAGCACGGCATATAGTTTCGCTTTACGTCGCTCCTGGTTCGATATTCTTACTATCCCGGCTTTGGCAATTTATAATAGAGTTCGGGAAGATAAGGAAAATACTACGATTTTTCAATATGCATTTACCGATCTGAATGCAAAAATTACTCATCAGTTTCAACCTGGCAACTCGGCCCATCTTATGTTTTATTACGGTAATGATTATCTCAAAGGTGGATATAAAGAGGATTTATCTATAAATACTGACGAAGAAAAAAGTTATGAGAGTTCATTAAGCCGTTTAAGTTGGGGAAATATTGTTGCTTCGGTAGGTTGGAATTATAATTTCTCCGATAAGTTGTTTGGGGAATTTACGGGAGCCTACACTCGATATAAATCGAAGCTAAATAATGAGTATGTTGAATTTCAATCGTCTTATAATGAAGTGATAGATGATTTTAATAAACAATATACTACTGAAAATGGTATTTCTGATTGGATTTTACGAGCCGATATGGAATATCATCCGAAGGCAGGACATAAAATATCGTTTGGTTCAAATTATATATATCACTCATTTTTACCGCAGAAAAAATATGGGTCGATGTCGAGTTTATCTCAAGAAGTTTCAATTAATGATGCATACCAAAAGTTATATGCTCATCAAGCTGCGTTATATGCAGGTTATGATTGGGAAATTACAAAACAGATTCGTCTAAATGCCGGGATTCACATGGGAGTTTTTTCCACGTCGGGTTCGGTTAAATTTAATCCAAATCCTCGCCTGTCAGTTCGTTGGCGAGCTTCTGATAAGCTGTCATTAAAGGCTGCCTATGCGCGAATGTCGCAATATATCAGTCAACTGACAGAGAGTTCAATAAGTTTGCCTACAGACCAGTGGATTCCTATTTCAGCAAATATGAAGCCTCAAATCAGTGATAAAGTTGCAGTGTCGGCAAATTATGATATTAAAGGAAAATATACGGTATCCATTGATGCCTATTATAAGTGGATGAATCCTATATATGATTATCGTGATGACTATTTTCTGCTACCTTCGTATGCTGCGTGGAGTGAAAAATTATGCGGAGGGAAAGCCACGGCGAAGGGTATCGACTTTATGGTTTCAAAAAATGTAGGGAAAATTAGTGGGTATATAGGTTATTCACTGTTGTGGTCAGATAGGATATTTAAGGATAAAAATCATGGGCGTAAATTCCCTGCTCGTTTTGATAACCGCCATAAGATTAATATAATGCTATGTTGGAAAATCAATGATAAGTGGGATATGAATTGTGCTTGGACCGGTATGAGTGGAAATATGTTTACACTTTATTCTCAGGAGTATGAAATGCTCATCGCTCCGGATATGCCGATTTTTAATGGGCAATCATATATTGGTATTCTCGAATATTCTGAAGGACTGAATAACTATAGGTTGCCGTTTTACCATAGATTGGACGTGGCATTTAATCGCCATACAAAACATGGGATGTGGACATTTTCCCTATATAATATGTATTCATACATCAACACTATATCAATCTCAAAAGATAGGTGGTGGTTTGGGACAAACGATTGGAAATGGGATGAACGCGATTCTTTCTCGAAGAAAGGAGTTTTTCCAATTATTCCTTCAGTGACCTATACGTGGTATTTTAATATTAAATAAGTTATGAAAAGAAATTTTTTTAACATGTGTTTGTTTGTTGTGATTATATTGCTGCAAATCTCATGTTCTGTTGATTTTGAGCCGAATATAAATGTTCAACCTATCGCCGTGCTTAATGTCTTGGTTGAAAATGATTCCACGGTGTCAGCTTCAGTTACCAGAACATGGCGGTTCGCCGATAATAAACAGATTATAGTGCAAGATGACGCCGATGTATATTTATCGGTTAATGGTGAGGATATGGGACAAATGCAATTTAATGCTGAATTTGGCAAATATTGTTCATCGTATATTGCAAAGCAAGGCGATATAATCTCTATTAAAGCTGATACGCACAACTATGGTAGCGCTGTTGGAAAAACGGTTGTGCCAAAGATTGTTCCGATTGAATCATTCACATGTAGCGCGGCAAGGGTTACCGACTATGACGGTTTTGAGATTAGTCCGGATGGCTCTATTAAAAACGTAGAGGCACTTGATGTATATTATAAAATCACATTTACAGACCCGGGCGATGAAGATAATTATTATATGATTGGCTCATCAATTAATGGTGAAAACGAACCGCTGCTTAAAGAACATGACGAAGCACTTGATGAAATCTTTCTTCTTAATGAAGAGTTCAATGTGTTTACCGATAAATCGATTAATGGTCGAACATATACACTTACACTATCGTCGAGGATTTATCACTGGAATCTTCGATATATGGTAGATACGATAAAACTATATTCCATTTCGTACGATTATTATTTGTATATGCTATCGATTTATCGTAAATATTGTGGCATTAATGGTCAGCTGGAAAGTGTAGGAATAGCGAATCCGAAGGATATATACACCAATGTGTCACCGGGAGTGGGTATTGTAGCGGCATCATCCTTTGATATGGTACAATATGATAAAACTGATGATGTAAAACGACTCTTTCCTGAGTGGATACAGTAGTGTAATTGATAGGTGTTGATAAATAGTAAATTTCACATTGTCGTATAATTTTGTTGTTAAATAACTTGACATCGCTTCTCCAAAATAGTATCTTTGTGGTGTAAATCATACTATTTTCAGATATGTTGGTAAAAACATACGGAGCAGTAATGCAAGGGGTTGATGCGCTCACTGTCACGATTGAAGCATCATCTACCCGTGGTTTCGGGTTTACTATGGTGGGGTTGCCTGATACTGCGGTTAAGGAGAGTTATGAGCGTATTCGTTCAGCATTGAAGGAAAACGGTTTTGAATTTCCGCACAAGGAAGTTATTGCCAATCTTGCTCCAGCTGATATTCGGAAAGAAGGTGCTGCATTTGATTTGCCATTAGCTCTTTGTGTTTTGGCTGTAGGAGAAACGGTGCCGGCTGAGGAACTTGGAAAATATATGATTATGGGGGAACTTTCGCTGGATGGTGCTGTAAAACCTGTAAAAGGTGTGTTGCCAATGGCAATTAAAGCGAGAGAGCAGAAATTTAAAGGTATTATTGTTCCACAAGAAAATGTGCGTGAGGCTGCGGTTGTAAACAATCTTGAAGTTTATGGCGTTTCCCATATTTCTGAAGCGGTGCGCCATCTTGATGGGTCAGAACCATTAGCTCCTGTATTGATTGATACGCGTACAGAATTTGCACGTACTGTTTCTATTCATGATCTTGATTTCAGTGATGTGAAAGGGCAAGAGAGTGCCAAACGTGCATTGGAGGTAGCGTGTGCCGGAGGTCATAATGTATTAATGGTGGGCAGCCCCGGCTCGGGGAAGTCAATGCTCGCAAAACGGCTGCCGTCTATTCTGCCATCTTTGTCATTACATGAGGCTCTCGAAACTACTAAGGTTCATTCTGTTGCCGGCAAACTCAAAAATGGGTCCACGCTTATGTCTGAACGCCCGTTCCGTTCACCGCACCACACAATTTCACCTGTGGCACTTGTCGGTGGCGGTACTAATCCTATGCCGGGTGAGATAAGTTTGGCTCATAATGGAATTTTATATCTTGACGAGTTGCCGGAATTTGGCAGGCAAGTTTTGGAAGTGATGCGTCAGCCGCTTGAGGATCACGCAATTTCTATATCACGTGCTAAATACTCCGTGGAATATCCTGCATCATTTATGCTGGTAGCCTCCATGAATCCGTGCCCATGTGGTTATTATACGCATCCAACGCGTATGTGTACATGCCCTCCGGGGACTGTACAAAAGTATCTTAATCGCATTTCTGGTCCGTTGCTCGATCGCATTGATATTCAGATAGAAGTTGCCCCGGTAGAATTTGATGATATGACATCAAATGTGGAGGCAGAGCCATCGAGGGATATTCGTTCGCGTGTTGAAGCTGCACGAGATATACAAAGAGCACGATTCGCAAATTACCCTGGTGTGCATTGCAATGCACAGATGAACAGTAAACTAATCAAGCGATATGCGGTACCTGATGCTGTCGGATTAAAACGGCTTCGTGATGCCATTGAAAGAATGGGAATGTCAGCTCGTGCCTACGATCGTATTCTCAAAGTTGCACGCACGATAGCCGACCTTGATAGTAATGAAAACATCCTTGAAGCGCACATCAACGAAGCAATCTCATATCGTAATCTCGACCGTTCCTCCTGGGGAAGCACCTTTTAAACGGATTCATTATGAGTGAATTATATAAATATCACACTTTGAGCAATGGGTTGAAAATAGTGCATTGCAAAAGTGACAGTGATGTTGCCTATTGTGGATTGGCTGTAAAAGCAGGAGCAGCAAACGAAGATTCACCGCAATATGGATTAGCGCATTTTGTGGAGCACACTTTGTTTAAGGGAACGACACACCGAAAATCGTTTCATATAATAAACAGAATGGAGCGTGTGGGTGGTGAACTTAACGCATATACTTCTAAGGAAGATACCTTTATTTACTCCATTTTCCCCGCACAATATTATTTACGAGCAATCGAATTGATAAGCGATTTAATAACAAATTCTGTTTTCCCGGCAGATGAAATAGATAAGGAACGAGAGGTTATAATTGATGAATTACAATCATATCGTGATATGCCTGCAGAAGCCGTGTATGATGATTTTGAGGATTATTTCTTCGAGGGAACTCCACTCGGACATAACATTTTGGGCAATGAAAATACAATACGTAGGTTTACTTCGGAAGATTGTATAAATTTCATAAATAAATGGTATGTTCCGGATAATATGGTGTTTTTTTCGCATGGGAATATTTCATTTGATACACTATGCAGATATTTAGAAAAATATTTTGGGTTTGTGCGAAAGGGCGTGTGGAAGACAGATGCTAATGACACAATACGTAGAAATGTTCCGTTTCACAAAGAAGAAAATATAGACTCACATCAAAGTCATACCATATATGGCGCTCACATATCAGGCATCGATGGCTGTGACAAATATACTTTGGCTCTTTTAAATAACATTATTGGTGGTCCGGGTATGAATTCGCTATTAAACATAGCTTTACGTGAGAAACGAGGATACGTATATACTGTGGAATCTGCCGTTACGCATTACATTAATGACGGACTATTTTCCATATACTTCGGATGCGATCACAATAATGTGAATAAATGCTTGAAACACATTGGTAATACAATAGAGCGATTAAGCAACGTTCTGCTTACACCCGATGCACTTGCAAGAGCTAAAAGACAATACATAGGGCAATTACTCGTGGCATCAGAAAACAAAGAAAACATTGCATTGGCAATGGGTAAAAGTATGCTTTATCATGGGATTGTGCAGGATACTACCACAATACACAATCGCATAATGGATGTAACAGCTGAACAGATACGGAATGCATCGGAACTCCTGATTCCTGAAAAATCTTCAGTGCTGACATTTAGAGGTTAGCTGTGCGTGCAAATTTTTTAATTAAAGGCTCCTTTCGTGAACTTTTTGCTAAAAATTTTGTTACTAATGTAGATAAACAAATAACAATAATAATTATGGAAAAGAAAAGTATTAAAGGTACAAAAACTGAGAAAAACTTGCTCGCAGCTTTTGCAGGCGAAAGTCAAGCTAAAACACGATATGCATTGTTCGCTCGTAAGGCGGAAGAAGAAGGTTACCAACAGATTGCTGCAATCTTTGATTTGACTGCAAAGCAAGAGCATGCGCATGCCACTGAGTTTTTTAATCGACTCGAAGGCGGAATGGTGGAAATTACTGCTGCATACCCGGCTGGGGTAGTTGCCGACACTCTTACCAATCTTAAGGAAGCGGCTGCAGGTGAGCGTGAAGAATGGAGCGATCTTTATTCTAATTTCTCAAAAACTGCTACCGAGGAAGGATTCCCCGAAATTGCCGCACTCTTCAGAAATGTAGCTAAGGTAGAAGTCGTTCATGAAAATCGCTACAAGAAGCTCATCGAAAGAATGGAAGCAAATGCAGAATTTACATCTGAAGAACCTGTTACATGGCAGTGCCGAAATTGTGGATTTGTGCATACAGGTAATATGGCACCGAAGAAATGCCCTGTATGTGGTAAAGAACAGGCATATTTCGAGCGCGAGGCTCAAAACTATTAATACGAACAGAAACTGCCAAATAGCATAATGCTTTTGGCAGTTTCTGTTTCCGTTATTTGATTACCTTCTTTTCACCATTAATTATATACACACCTTTAGACGTTGGTTGTTTCACCAGATGTCGCCCTTGAATATCATATATAGTTTCACTGTCGGGCTTGTCGGTTTTTGTTGTTGCTATGTCTCCTGTGCCGGGATTTAAAGAAAGAGTAACAGAAACACCACCGGAACCTAAAAATTCTTTTATATTTTCCGCTGTTGCGTCATCAATCTTTCCAAGTCGAGTATAACTCCAGGAATTTGTACCGTAAAAAATCACAATATTCTGTCCTAAATATAGCATAATATCACCTGGTGTCGTAGTTATGTTGCTATTCGAAGTGGGAAGCGATTGCGGTAATGCTCCTACCATTTCAAAGCCTCCATATTCGCTCATTTGTATGGTTATTGGTCCTTCTGACAGTAACGATACTAATTTTTGAGTCGCAGAATTATTGACCAATGTAGCTGTTCTCGTTTTATTGTCGGCAGTAATGTATATTTTAGTTTGTGAATATCCCATATTAAATACAAGAAATATAATTAACAATATCGTTGACCGTTTCATACATATTGTATTTATTATTAGTTTAATAGATAGCATAAATAATTTTCATGACGAATAAAAATTCCCAAATATGCTACTTACTTGTATTTTGGATCGAATATTTGATTTAAGACATGAGCTAAACGAATACCTCCGCGCAAGAATTGATCTTCCACCACAGGTGCCCACTCTGCTACTTCATTATATGAAACATTTTTACCTTCCGGAAAATAATCATATACTCTCGATGCCAATGAAATAGTCTCTTTTGCCCAATAATCCACATTCCCTTTTATGATTTTTGCTTCAAGGGCTTTGTCGCCACGATCTATTTGTTGTTGCCACTCACTGTAGCTCCATTTGTGTGCTGATTCCGGTATTGAACTATCCCATATTGAGTGCAGATTAGCTTCTCTGCCGAAGTATTTTACTTTAACTCTGTTGCCTCCTAAATCTGTGGCATGCCCCATGTGGAGTGGCATGTGTAAGTCGCCCATTACATGCACTAATATCTTTAAGGCTAACTGTGATTCTTCCAATGTGGGAGTTTTTCCTGTTTTGCCGGTAAGCAGTTCCACTTGTGCTTTGATTGCAGTCACAGCATCACCTGCCGGATTTGCCTGAGCTTCTTCATAGCGTTCGCCTTCATCCACATTCTTATAGTGCCATGTCTTGGTGTATGCATATTCGGGTGTATGGCTGGCATTATCCAACCAATTCGACCAATACACAATACTTTTACCTTCCAAAATGGAATCGATTGCTGCTTTTGTGGCATCTGTCAGGTGTTGTTCTGCTATGTAGGCCGTAGTGTCATGACCTTTTTGTCCCCATCCTAATGCATTCAGGCTGCATGCACATATCAGTGCTACATTAAGTAAAATTTTATTTCTCATAAGTCAGTAGTATTTAATATTTTAAAATTCAATTGATAATCGTGCATTTATTTGTCGGCGTGTCAGATAATTTGGCACGGCATATTGTAAATTATTCACATCGGTAACCCAATAATAATTGCTTACATTCGAGATATCAAGCAAATTAAATACATCAACACCTATCCAGATACTTTTGAAATGACGCCAGAAATTGTATGGTCGTACACCGTCTGTAGGTGCACCTACAAGTTGATATTGAAGCCCTATATCCACTCGTCGGTATGCCGGTGTGCGAAAATACCCTTTGTCGCGAGTGCTTCTTGGTGCGGTGGTCGGCAACCCATCGGATAAAATTCCCCGTAAACTGAACTTCAATTTTGGAAATTTCGGAAAATAATCCTGTATAAACAGTGCCAAGTTATAACGTTGGTCTGTAGGACGCGGCACGTTTACTCCGTTTGAAGTTTCCCTTGTTTGCATCAATGAAACACTCAGCCAGGAGTCAGTACCGGGTACAAATTGCCCGAATATCTTTAAATCTACACCGGTCACATATCCCTTGGCACTATTATAGCCGGAATATACAAGTTTTAGGTTATCAATTTCATAAGGTATTACATTGCTCAAATTTTTGTAATACATTTCACCGGAAAACTTAAATGGGCGTTCCATTGCTCGAAAAGTATATTCCCCTCCGGCTATCACCTGAAAACTTCGTTGTGATTTTATATTATTGTTCAATGTTATGATGCCATTACCATTGGTGTCGGATTCTTCTACGCGATATTCTTTGTAGAAAGGTGATTGATAATATAAACCGGTTGCCAATCGGAAGGCTAAACTTGGATTCCTTGATGGAATGAACGCTATTGATGCTCGCGGACTTATCAAAATTTCTTTGTTGAAATCCCAATATGAAAGTCTCACACCTCCATTTATCACCCAAAGTCCTGATTGTGACAATACTTTGTAATTATCAAGGACATACATTGCCAATCTGTTGCTTGATATGTTGTTACGTGATGTGAGATTATATATCACGTTTACACCATCGCCTGTTGTTGGCAGTGAATATCCTGCAGAATCCCTGAGTTCCCATTCTCGTTGTCGGTCGTGAATGCGTTCGGTTTTCCATGAGATGCCATAACTGATACCTTGGCGTCTTATCGCGGTATTTCCTTTTAGTTCCACAGAAAACACCCTCGTTTTTAGCCGGTTCCTCGAATGTTCATGATATCGGCCTACTCCCAATTCACCACCAATGCCGCTTTCCCCGGATGTGCCGGCTTGGTCAAGCCAATATTCTCCGGAAATATCGTACGACACAAGTTCGTCGGTGAAATATCCGCCGGCCGTTAATGTGTAATTTGTGGTTTTTGAATGTCTGTAATTCATGGCTATTGTGCCGAAGTATGTTGCAAATCTGTCTTTTTCATTTCCATCGAAATACACCTTGAATTGTTTTGCATTCTCTGCTGTTCCAAAACTTGTGAGTCGTGATTCAGGTGTAAATTTATAATCGTTCAATGAAATATATCCCAAAAATGAAGCACTAAACTTGTCATTGGGCTTGAGTGTCAAATTTGTTTGATAATCGAAAAATTGTGGGTCATACTCGCCTTTCGATTCCAATGAACCGAGAACAGAGGTGTTTCGTTTGTATCTCAACCCGTGAAGTTGTGAAAATACCCCCGAATTTTGTCCTATTGCGGCTGTCGCTCCTTGAAGGCTGGCACTGATTGCACCTTCAAATTTTTCAGGTTCTTTGTATGTGATATCAAGAACCGATGACATTTTATCCCCGTATTCTGCTGAAAACCCTCCGGTAGAGAACTCCACTTTGCCCACGAGGTCAGGATTTATGATACTCAATCCTTCTTGTTGTCCCGATGTTATCAACTGTGGACGATAAATTTCTATGCCGTTTACATACACACTGTTTTCATCGTACGAGCCTCCTCTCACCATATATTGCGAACTCATCTCATTGCGCGAACTAACGCCGGCTTGAGTGGCGAGGAGCGATTCAATACCTCCGGTCATGCTTGGTGCCAATTTAGCATTTTTGGCATCTAATGTTTGCATGGCATCGGTTTGTTTTTTTATTTCTGTCACCTCCACTTCTTCAAGTGTTTTTGTATCTCTGAATAAGCGGGCATTCACTGTTATTTTCCCCGAAGCATTAACCAATCGTTGTTTATATTCTTTATATCCGATGCAGTTGAAAATTAGCTCTATAGTGTCGCGTTCACTTATACGCAAAGAATATTCCCCTTTCAGATCGGTAGATGTGCCTATTGCACTCCCCGATATTCTCACGGTCGCAAATTCGATGGCTTCCGATTCTGCATTCTCAACCTTTCCTGATATTTGCAAATCGGCGTACACATTAAGCGCACTGCCACATAAACAACCCAACAATACTATGAATATAGTAATCTTTCTTTGCATACATTCATAACGTATTACGGCGTGAAAAATTATAATAAATACGAAATAAAAACTTTAAGGCAATGACATGGATGTGAAATTTGATTATCTTTGTCTTACAATACGATAAACCATATAATATAGGAAATGAAGTCACGGAAACTATTGCTTTTCATTCTTTTCAGTCATGTTGCAATCGGGCAAATTATGTCAAAAGAAGTTGTCTTATCTTCCTTTGGTGGGGTGGCCAATGATGGACGAAATGATTTGAATGCGTTGCGTGAAGCTGCCTGCTATTGCAGAAATAACCCGGGTACAACACTTATTATTCCCCCCGGTGTATATGATATTGAAGACACGTTGGCTCAAAGAATAGAACGGGAGGCTATTGCAGGGGCTTATGGTGAGGGTGTGCAACGTCGTCTTTTTAAACCGGATGCCCCCTATGTTAAGGCGTTCGATTTGACTGGTTGTACGGATATAACTGTCATAGCTTCCGGTGCTACATTTAATATGAAAGGGTGGTATGAAGTTGTTACAATAAGTAAAGCCCGCAATGTGAATATAGATGGATTGAGTATAACATATCATCGTCCGCCAAACACTGTAGGGCAAGTTGTCGCATCGAATAATGATTTTTTTGATATCTCAATAGACAATAAGAAATATTGTTATATCGACACTGTGGTGACTGGGAGAGTGCATTTCTATGATTGCACGCGCAATAGACTTTACACAGGTTCAGTATCTAAAAAAGAACTTGTAACCCCAACTACTATACGCTTCCGGTCGCATAAGCATCCTGCCATTGGCGACTACTGTATCTTAAGGCACGGAGGGCATTATCGACCTGCCGTGATGATTAAAGAATCCTCAAATGTGACTATTGCCAACGTTAAAATATATAGTCAGCCTGGTATGGGGGTGGTGGGGCATAGGTCGTCTGATATTATCCTCGATAATTTGCAGGTTGTGCCTCTGCCTGGTGATGTGATTTCAACCAATACAGATGCTACACATTTTACCTCATGTTCAGGATATCTTACAATACAAAACTCCAAATTCAGAGGGCAAGGCGACGATTGTACCAACATTCACAACTATTACTACCACATATATCCTTTTGATGAAAAAAATGTGGAGATAAAGGTTGAAAATGCCGACCTACATGCATTATCTCTTGATTATCCGGAATTAGGTGATTCGATGATTGTAATCGATCGACGCAATATGGCTGAAATCGGCAGGTTTGAAGTGAAAAATGTAACGGTTTCCGAGGATGAATGGAAAGTTATGGTTGAACTTGACACTCCGATTAATAATTTTGATCCTGATTATCATAGAATGGCTAATATTACGAGATTTCCCAAAGTGAATATTGTGAACAATACGGTTAATAGTCATCTTGCACGTGCCTTTCTTGTGAAAGTCCCAAATGTTACGATTGCTCGCAATAGTATAATTGGCAGTTGTGATACGGCTATAAAACTTGGTGCGGAATTAAGTTGGAATGAAAGCGGACCTGTATATAATGTTTTGATAGAAGATAATTATATATATGATTGTGGACATAATAATAGTAACGAAGATTATCCATCGTGTGTTTCTCTTAGTACTGAGGCCCCGGAATGCCCCCCGTTTGTTAATCATCATATTGAAATCCGCAATAATGTTTTTGACACAAATAAGCGTATAGCAGTTCTTTTAAAAGATGGAGAATTTATCAACGTTAGTAACAATAAAGTGTCATACGGCAATTACGTGAGAATAGAAAATTGCAGAAATGTTGAAGTCATAAAATAACTGTATGTCCTCTGATTTTTTTAAACACATCCCCTGGGACACTTTTGGGACAATAAAATGTCAGACCATAACATCGATTACAATATAAAAATCATGAAACTCTGAAAATTCTACAATAAAGTTGGAGGTGTAAATTCTGTTATAACAGGTGATTAGCAATTATGGGATAAAAAATAACAAAAAAAGTTGCAAAAATATTTGTGTAGGAAAAAAAGACGCAGTAATTTTGCAGTCGCTTTCGGCAATAAAAAAGGGGTTGCATCGAGAAGAGCGCCCACAGTCACCGGAGGGGGATATCGAAGCGGGTTACCGCAGAGAAAGAATCCGAGGGGGGAGAGCCGTAAAGCGGTAAAAGATCATTGACATGCTGCGGAAGATACAGTTTTGAAGAAACAATCAAAGCGGAAGCACAAGGGACATTGTTAAAAGATGTCCCCGTCACGAAAGAAAAACAAGGTGAAAAGACGAAGACGCGCGAAAGCGGAAGAAACTGTAAAGCCAATAAAAGCGAAAGCATCGAGACAGCGAGAAAAA
>JAFLTZ010000016.1 GCA_022509045.1 Muribaculaceae bacterium
GCAAAACAACATGAAGTCGATAATGGCAAAACGAAAACTGGCAGAGGGATAGGTATAGCCTTATTCCGAATCGTATCATATTTTCGGGATAAAGGTGCCGGCATCGGGAACGAGATAGAGTTTCAGATACTCGTACGGAAACACCCACCTCCCCGATCTCTCAACTAAATCCTGAATAAATCTGTAAACAAATTTCAAGACGGGTCATAATATATCACCAAACACTACTTATAACTGTTAATAAATTATAATAAATAATAATTTAACTTAATTTATTGGCTATCTATAAACTATGTTGTATCTTTGCATATTATATTGTAATTCTAATATTTTTTTCATTCTGTCATTTAATCTAAACTATTATGATACACAATCTTCATAATTGGGATGAACGCCCTATAGAGAAACAAAACTCCATCATCAGCGACATCGTTAGCCAAAACTTCACTACAGGTTACGACCTTATGCGACAGTTCGATTACGACAACCCCGATTTGCTGTATCCCACAGCATTCGGCTCTTTCATCCCTTACGACCAAACTTCCCTCATCATTGGTGAAGAAGGTACGGGAAAAAGCATCTTCGCAATGCAGATTGCCATGGCCGCCATCAACGGCGGGGATGCCATGTTCCGAAATCACAAAACAACCTTCCGGACTGAAAACGTACTATATGTCGATACCGAACTCAACGACGCCTGTTTCGCCCAACGATACGCTCATCGCGACTCACCCGGATTACTCCTTCCCGGTAATCTCATTCACTTTCATCCGCGCGCGGCTTGCTCCGGCTCTCATTCCGATATGGCTGAACTCACATTCGATGCCATTGAAGAAGCTCTCGCATCGGGATACACAAAATTCGTCGTGATCGACTCCATTACACGTATCGCTCAACGCTCTTTCGGCAGAAATGCAAATCAGAAACATCTGATGAAACGATTCTCTTTCCTTCAAGACAAATACAATGCCACTTTCGTCATTGTGGCTCACAACAAAAGCTACTCTCCACACACTCGTCGCCCAAAATTCCAACAATTGTCACGGAATTCCCATCCGCTTATTGAGTTCGCCGACTCTGTTATCGGAATACAACGCTCTACTTTCGACATTCGCCACCGATATCTTAAGCACATCAAACTTCGCGGCGGCGAAACTTCCTACGATGAAAACTACGTTATCGACTGCATCATTGAGCCGCCATCCGATAAAAACTTTTTGTCACTCCGCCCGGGACAGCTGTTAAAAGAATCGCAATACGAACAATATTTCAACCGCACGGCGGAAGAAATTGAGCAACAAAAAAAAGCCGTTACCGCACAGATTCTCCGGCTTCACAACTCGGGAATGTCGCTCCGCAGCATCGCCGCCACGGTAGGACTCTCAAAATCCTCCGTACATCGATACATCCTCGATGCCACTGCCCCCGACCTCGCAATTCCATATCATGCCTTTAATCCTGATTCCGTTACTCTATCTGCACAGGAGTCCGATGATACTCCGCAGTTCTCCACTCGACATCGAATCGACATCCCTTTGTTTGCCCATTATCCTGGCGACCCGGAATACAACGAAGAGATTGCCGAGCACAACCGCAACATCGAAATAGAGTTAGACAAAGAAATACCCGACAATGAAGACGACGAGGCTCACATCGGTCGGATGGAACGAAGGGCGGAACAGCGATTTCTGAGATTGCGTACTCCATACACCATTGTGAATCCAACGCAATGCCCGCAACCCGACGACACTCCGCCTCTCCGCGCAATACCGGCTCACGTTACTCTCTCTACCGCTGCCACTCCTGCCAGTGCGACACACTCCGCGGCGGTGAATAAAAAAAACTCACTCGTGGGACACGCTATGGGACAACAATTTTGCATGTCACCTACTGAAACATAATTAAATATTCTTCCATTCTTAATTCTCAATTTAAATGCACATTCTAAATTAATTTTGTATCTTTGTGGAACAATTGTTGATTATGGAAAAGGTTACATATCAAGGACTCAATTTCGTTCCATTTATTAAGAATGATGCTATTCAGGCTGAGGTGAAACGTGTCGCGGCTGAGATTACTCGCGACTTTTCGGAAGAACCGCCTTTATTTTTATGCGTGCTCACCGGTGCTTTCGTGTTTGCGGCCGATTTATTTCGTAACATCCCTTTTAATTCGGAAATTACTTTTATCCGGTTTAAATCCTATGAAGGGATGAAATCTACCGGACAGGTCAAGGAAGTCATCGGTTTGCATGAAGATATTTCCGGACGCTCAATTGTGATTATTGAGGATATTGTTGATACCGGTACCACTGCCGCTCAGTTGATTGACACATTGAAAGCTAAGGGTGCAAAAGATGTTCGGCTTGCCACGCTTTTGTATAAACCTGATTCAATGAAAACCAACGCCACCCCCGACTACGTATGCTTCAATATACCGTCAAAATTCATATTGGGATATGGATTGGATATTGATGGCTTGGCACGAAATTTACCCGATATTTACATCCTCGAAGAGGACGCAAAATAATATTCGACATGAAAATAAAGCTGCTGTTCACTTCATTTTGTCTGTGTGCCGGTGCATTGGTATATGCTTGGCAGCCCGTTGGTGACAGAATTAAAACTCAGTGGGCTGAGGAAATTACGCCGGATAATGTGTGGAGCGAGTATCCTCGTCCTGTCATGGAAAGAGGTGAATGGCAAAATCTCAACGGTTTATGGAAATATGCCATACAGCCGCTCAACGAGGTGATGCCGGTTGCCTACGATGGCGAAATTCTTGTCCCGTTTGCGGTTGAATCGAGCCTCTCTGGAGTTGGTAAGGAGGTAGGACCGGAAAATGCTTTATGGTATAATCGCAAATTTAGGGTTCCGGGTGCATGGAAAGGTAAAGATATCCTCCTTAATTTTGGCGCTGTTGATTGGAAGGCCGATGTGTGGGTGAATGATGTGAAAGTGGGTGCACACACAGGTGGATACACTCCATTCTCGTTTAATATTACATCTGCTCTGAAAAAAGGGGAGAACACAATAACCGTTAAGGTGTGGGACGGCACGGATACTGGTTTTCAGCCTCGTGGAAAACAAGTGGCAAATCCTCGTGGTATATGGTACACTTCAGTTACTGGTATCTGGCAAACTGTTTGGCTCGAACCGGTGAACAGTGTACACATTGAATCAATGCGTATTACTCCCGATATTGATAAGAATACACTTTCAGTTGCTGTCAATAATTCGGCAGCCGATATGTCGCTCGTTACCGAGGTTAAAGTTCTCGATGGCACAATGATTGTTGGTTCTGGTAAGGCTTGCAATGAACAACCGGTGGTAATTAACATGCCGCAGAATATCCAATTATGGACTCCACGCTCTCCTAAACTTTACGACCTTGAGATTACTCTCTATAATGCAGCTGGAAAGCCGATTGATTACATAAAAAGCTATGCTGCAATGCGTAAATTCTCAATTGGACGCGATGATAAAGGTATAGTCCGCCTTCAGCTCAACAATCAGCCTCTTTTCCAGTTTGGACCTCTTGATCAAGGGTGGTGGCCCGATGGTTTATATACTCCCCCGTGCCATGAGGCTATGGCTTTTGATATTGATAAAACCAAAGATTTTAGTTTTAATATGATTCGGAAACATGTGAAAGTGGAACCTGCCTTATGGTACACTTATTGCGACCGGAACGGTATAATTGTGTGGCAGGATATGCCAAGTGGCGATTCGAGTCCGCAATGGCAGTATCGCGATTATTTCAAGGGCGTTGAAATGATTCGTTCTCCTGAAAGTGAAGCCAATTATTGGAAGGAGTGGAAAGAAATTATCGACTTTCTGTACAATAATCCTTCAATAGCCGTGTGGGTGCCTTTCAACGAGGCTTGGGGGCAATTTAAAACCTCTGAAATCGTGGAGTGGACTAAAACGTATGATTCTACTCGTTTGGTGAATCCTGCAAGTGGAGGCAATTTCTATGATACAGGTGATATCCTTGATATTCATAATTATCCGGGACCTGCAATGTATTTATTTGATGAACAACGAGCTAATGCCCTCGGCGAATATGGTGGAATTGGTCTCGCTGTGACTGGACATCTTTGGGCGCCCGATAGAAATTGGGGTTATGTCGAATTTAAAACTCCGAAAGAAGTAACCGACAAATATGTCGAATTTGCTAAGGAACTTAAAAAGTTTGCTGATAGGGGGTTCTCGGCTGCGGTATATACTCAAATCACGGATGTGGAAGTGGAAGTTAACGGACTTATCACTTACGACCGAAAAGTGGTGAAAGTGGATGAACAGCGAATCCGTGATGCTAATGAAGAGTTGTATTCGGCTGGTTCCGTCCAAAATTCGGATGATGACAGAGTTACTAAGTCTGGATTAAATACCGCCGATTTTATTTCCGTAGTGAATAATAAACCGACCTCACTGTACGTGCTCACAAATAAAAACGGTGCTGAAGCATGTATTACCAACTATGGCGGACGGTTGGTGTCATTGATGATGCCTGACAAAAATGGAAAATTTGTGGATGTCGTTTTGGGGCATGAATCCATTGCGGATTATGTGAATATTGATGGTAATTTCGGAGCTTTGATAGGACGCTATGGAAACCGTATCAATAACGGGCAGTTCTCTATTGACGATATTAAATACCAATTGCCGCAAAATAACTATGGGCATTGTTTGCACGGTGGTCCTAAAGGTTTTCACCATGCTGTTTGGGATGTTGAAAATTTAACGGATTCCACAATTACCTTGTCGAGATTCTCTCACGATGGCGAATATGGGTTCCCGGGTGATTTGCGTGTGAACGTTAAATATACTCTCACCAATGACAATGCAATTGAAATAGATTATTCGGCAAGAACAAATAAGCCTACAATCATCAACCTCACGAACCACTCCTATTTTAATCTTAGTGGTGATGCTTCAAAAGATATCCTTGATGAAATAATATGGTTCGATGCCGATGGATATACCCCGATAGATTCTACTTTTATGACCACGGGTGAAATAATGCCTGTCTCTGGTACTCCTTTCGATTTTACATCCCCTAAAGCCATTGGTGCGTCGATTGGCAAAAACAATCCGCAATTAGCCAACGGACTTGGTTATGACCATAACATGGTGTTAAGGACAAATCGTGATGTTAATAAACCGGCTGTGATTCTGACTGATGTAAATTCTGGCATTATAATGGAACTTTACACGGTAGAACCCGGAATACAATTTTATACAGGTAATTTCCTTGATGGCTCGGTGGTGGGTAAGCATGGTGTTGCATATCCGTATCGCTCTGGAATATGCCTCGAAAGTCAGCATTTCCCGAATAGTCCTAATAACGGACAATGGCCATCGGTTATACTTCGACCCGGAGATATTTACAAAAGTTATTGCAAGTACAAATTCAAGACAGTCAATGAATAGTTATTACAATCTTTATAACAGACAATAAACATAAAACGATGATGAATTTAGTTATATTTGGTGCGCCTGGTTCCGGTAAGGGGACACAAAGTGAGTTCCTGATTGAAAAATATGGATTATTTCATATCTCTACTGGCGATGTGCTTCGCGACCATATTAAAAGAGGAACGGAATACGGCAAAATTGCTAATGAATATATATCCAAAGGGTTATTGATTCCGGATGAGTTAATGGTGCAGATTCTTGCTGCCGTGCTTGATGCTAACAAAGATAATGCAGAAAAAGGTGTGATTTTCGATGGATTCCCTCGTACCATTGCACAGGCCGAAGCATTGAAAGCTGTGCTTGCAGAGCGAAATATGGAGATTGGTGCTGTAGTTGGGCTTGAAGTGCATGAAGACGAATTGGTAGAGCGACTGATTAAGCGTGGTAAAGATTCAGGACGTGCCGATGATAATCTGGAGACTATCAAACAGCGCCTCGAAGTGTATCATAATCAAACAAAGCCATTACAAGATTATTATATTGCGGAAGGTAAATATCGTGCCATAAATGGACAGGGTTCTATTGATGAGATTTTTGCACGTATAATCGACGCTGTAGATAATTTGTAGTATTGAAAGTATTTGCTATATTTGCAGCATAAATAACTTCTTTTTAATAAACAACAAGAGGGGTGCTCGTGTGCGGGCTGAGATGATACCCTTTGAACTTGAACGGTTAATGCCAACGTAAGGACTTGTGGTTTATAGTATTTGGGTTTCATCCTGCCGTTCGTTCCCCTCACTGATTTTTTATTTTATGACTATTGAAATTAATAATCGGACGGTTGAAGTGAGCGACGAACATGCATCACTCTTGCAGTTGTTGGAACGTGAAGGGCTTTCTGGAAAAGGGAAAGCAGTTGCGGTTAATAATAAAGTTGTTCCACGCACGGAATGGGAAAACACACAACTGAATGAGGGTATGAAAATAACTGTTATCAGTGCCGTGTGTGGAGGCTGAGTCGTTTATGCGTCTGATTGCTCTTACACTTCCGTTTTTTTATAAAGGCGAGGCTGCCGATATATCTAAACTGCTCACTGAACGTGGATTTTGGCGTGTGCATATCCGTAAGCCTGACTCGTATGAATTGGAAATGCGGCGGCTTATAGAAGAAATTCCCGAGGAATTACGCCATAAGATATCCTTGCACGACCATCATGAACTCGCAATAGAATATCGATTAGGAGGAATACACCTCAATAGCCGAAATCCTGACGTGCCCTACGGATGGAGTGGTATTGTCAGTCGGTCAATACATTCTATTGAAGAAATAGCAAGCGTTCGGAGGGAGGATTACGCTTTTCTAAGCCCTATCTATCCGAGTATATCAAAACCGGGATACCATGTCGATTTTGATTTTAATGAGTTGCGTAACAATGTAAATAATAAAATATTCGCATTGGGAGGTGTAACAAAGTCTCGTATCGAAGAAATAGCAGGTATAGGATTTGGAGGCGCTGCTATGCTTGGTGCTGCATGGAAAGCTGAGATTAATTCCGAACATTTCAAGTTGCAGTTTATCACCCACAAGACGAATCGCTATGATATAGTAAGTGGAGCAATGGCGGCACTTGAAGGCGGATGTCGTTGGATTCAGTTACGAATGAAAGATGGATGTGCTGACGAATTGATTGCCTCGGGGAAAATAATTGCTGATTTGTGTAGGCGGTTTGGTGCCACATTTATCGTTGATGACCATGTGGAACTGGTGAGCGAAATAGGTGCCGATGGGGTACATCTCGGTAAAAATGATATGCCGGTTGCTGAAGCTCGTAAATTACTCGGAAAAACAACAATTATTGGCGCCACAGCCAATTGTTTTGAGGATATTGAGGTCGCATACAATTCAGGTGCTGATTATATAGGGCTCGGACCGTTTCGTTTTACCACGACAAAAACAAATCTCAGTCCGATTTTAGGATTAGATGGTTACAATCGAATAATTACTGAGTGTCGAGCGAAAAAGATACTAATTCCCGTGGTTGCAATAGGGGGTATCACTATAAACGATATTCGGAGTATAATGAACACTGGCATATCTGGAATAGCATTGAGCGGAAGTATTTTAAATGCTGATTCTCCTGAGATAGAAACACTGAGAATATTAAATGAAATAAATAATAGTATATTATAATGCAAAAGTTAGTAATAGGTAACAGGGAATTCAATTCTCGCTTGTTTGTAGGCACGGGTAAATTCAGAAGCAACGAAGTAATGTCAGATGCCATAATAGCTTCCGGTAGCGAAATGGTTACGGTTGCTATGAAACGCATCGACATGAATAATCAAGATGATGATATGCTGATGCATGTTAAACGCGATGGAATACAATTATTGCCCAACACTTCTGGTGTGCGAAATGCCGATGAAGCTATTCTCGCGGCACAGCTCGCACGCGAAGCCTTTGAAACAGATTTTATAAAGTTGGAGATACATCCTGATCCCAAATATTTGCTGCCGGACCCGGTTGAAACACTGAAAGCCACCGAAAAACTTGCAAAATTAGGATTTGTGGTTCTTCCATATATACAAGCCGATCCGGTACTTTGCAAACGTCTTGAGGATGTTGGTACTGCTGTAGTGATGCCTTTAGCTGCTCCGATTGGTTCTAATAAAGGACTTGTCACACGGGATATGCTCAAAATAATTATTGAGCAGAGCCGAGTTCCTGTTGTGGTTGATGCCGGACTTGGTGCTCCTTCACATGCTGCCGAAGCTATGGAGCTTGGCGTTGATGCTGTCTTGGTAAACACTGCTATCGCTGTGGCTGGTAATCCGGTGCGCATGGCTCGCGCATTTGCTCAAGCCACCATAGCTGGGCGAGAAGCGTATGAAGCTGGTCTTGGTGCTGTTCGCAATGTAGCGGAGGCGTCAAGTCCTTTAACATCATTTTTAGACTGATATGTTCTCTGACGAATTAAAAAAATACGATTGGGAGGAAACCACGCGCACCATCATGGCAATGACTCCCGAGGATGTGAAACGTGCAATATCTGCCGACCGCCTGAGCGATTGGGATTTCATGGCGCTCGTTTCTCCGGCTGCCTCTGATTTCCTTGAACAAATGGCACAAAAAAGCCGCAATCTCACAGAACAAAGATTTGGAAAAACAATCTCAATGTTTATTCCGATGTACATTACCAATTCTTGTACAAACTCATGCGTGTATTGCGGATTCAATTGTCATAATAAATTCGATAGAGTAATACTTACTCCGGAGCAGATAGAGGCTGAGTGCATAGCCATAAAAAAACTTGGACCTTTTGAAAATTTGTTGATAGTTACAGGTGAAAATCCTGTTAAAGCCGGCACTGATTATATCGAAAAGGCATTGCAAGTTTGTCGCCCTTATTTCAGCAATCTTACAATAGAAGTAATGCCACTATCTACAGAAGATTACAAACGCCTTACCCTGTCAGGTTTAAATGGTGTTGTCTGCTTCCAGGAAACATATAATAGAGATAATTATAAAAAATATCATCCGGCTGGAATGAAGTCAAATTTTGAATGGAGATGCAATGGATTTGACAGAATGGGGCAGGCTGGAGTGCATAAAATCGGTTTGGGGGTATTAATAGGTCTCGAAGATTGGAGAACGGATGTGACTATGATGGCTCGCCACCTGTTATATTTGCGTAAAAATTACTGGCAGACAAAATATTCAGTGAATTTTCCGCGTATGCGCCCTTCTGAATCAGGATTCCAGCCGAATGTGGTTATGAGCGACAGAGAATTAGCTCAGTTAACATTTGCATTTCGCATATTTGATCCGGATGTGGATATATCGTATTCAACGCGTGAAAATCATGAATTTCGAAATAATATGGCTACTCTTGGAGTAACAACAATGAGCGCCGGCTCAAAAACTGATCCGGGAGGTTATGCCACATATCCAACATCACTTGAGCAGTTCGCGATAAGTGATGGCACATCTCCGGCAGATGTCGCCGCTCATTTGAAGGCTTTTGGCAGAGAACCTGTGTGGAAAGATTGGGATAGAATTTTTGATTAATGACTGATATGGATTTTGAACGATATTCACGACAAATAATGTTGCCGGAGATAGACGTTGCCGGACAAACTAAACTGAGTGAAGCAAGTGTGTTGGTTATCGGACTCGGAGGACTTGGAACGCCGGTAACTACGTATCTTACGGGTGCCGGTATTGGCAAACTTATACTTGCAGATTCCGACATAGTGAGTATGTCAAATCTGCAGCGGCAGCTGCTTTATTCCGAATCACAAATTGGTGAGCCAAAAACTACATCAGCTTATAAAAGACTACATGATATCTGCGGTGAAACACAATTTGAACTGCATCATGAAGGTTTTACTATTCACAATTGTGAAGAATTAGTGAATAGAGTAGATGTGGTAATTGATTGTTGTGACAATTATGCAACTCGTTATCTGATAAACGATACATGCATTAAATGTGGGAAACCATGGATATATGGGTCTATTGGTGAATTTCTCGGACAAGTTAGCGTGTTTAATCACACTCATAAGCGGCAATATACCGAATTGTATCCTGAGCGTGATTATCTATGCGGACTACCAAAGACTATACTTGGTGTGATGGGGGTAGTTCCTGGTATAATAGGATGCATTGAAGCTGCAGAAGCTATAAAACTGTTAGTAGGCTTCGGTGAATTATTGGAAAGCCGGCTGCTAACGGCTGATATAAGAAAAATGAAATTTGAAATAATAAACTTTTAATTAAAAAAGATTATGGGAAAAGGATTTGACCAATATGCCGCAGAATATGATGCATGGTTTCTTGACAATCACAATGTGTTGTTATCCGAAGTCCGACTTGTTGCATCTACGTTGAAAGGCTCAAAAAAAGTACTCTCGGTTGGGTGCGGAAGTGGACTTTTCGAAAAAATAATGCGTGAAGAGTATAACTTGAATGTAGTGCATGGCATTGAGCCGTCTGTATCTATGGCCTCAATTGCGCAGAAAAGAGGAATGGAAGTATCTATTAGTACGGCAGAGGATTTTGATTTTAAAAAAGATGAATACGATACAGTACTATTTAACGGTTCTCCAAGTTATATCTCGGATTTGAAAAAGGTTGTCTGTAAAGTTTATGAATCACTTCCTGAAGGTGGAAAGATTATAATGATAGATGTTCCGAAAGAAAGTTGCTATGGAGTGCTTTATAATCTTGCAAAAGCTGTTGGAACATGGAACCATCCACTTCTTGAAGGCACATATCCACCTAATCCGTACCCGATAGAACTTGTAAAAGTTGCAAACTGGCGCACAACTGCTGAAAAAATTGCAATTCTGAAAGATGCCGGTTTTAATAATTTTGAATATATGCAAACACTCACATCTCATCCTATCTATTCCAATCAGGAAGCAGAATTCCCTGTAGAAGGCTATGATAAGGGTGACTATGTAGCAGTAGTTGCTTATAAATTACATTATGAATAATAAGATGAAGTGGAGTCAAGAGGCTTGGAAAAGAAGCGAACATATATATGAGGCTATTCTTAAATTGCCGTTCGTGACAGAATTAGCTGCCGGAACACTGCCCAATGAGAAATTTGTACGATATATTGGGCAAGACTCGTTGTATATCCATGAATATTGCAAAGTGTTGGCTCACATAGCATCCCGCTTAAACGATGCAGAGGATGCTGAATCATTTCTCGGTTTTGCTTCCGATGGTATTGCTGTGGAAAAAAATTTACACGCTATGTATCAAAAGGAATCAACCGAAACTATGTCGCCGGCGTGCCTGTTTTACACATCATTATTGAAAGCTCAATCATATGAAGATGTTGCTGTGGAAACTGCTGCTATTCTACCATGCTTTTGGATATATAAAGAGGTAGGTGATCACATAGCGCGTACTTATAACCCTGACAACAACCCATATTCTGATTGGATTAAATGTTATTCTGATGCTGCTTTTGAAACATCTAATACTCGGTGTATTGCAATTTGCGACAAACTTGCGGAACATGTGTCAGATGATGTACGAGAAAGAATGACACAAGCCTTCGTTAATTGTTGCCGAATGGAATGGCTTTTCTGGCAGTCAGCCTACGATGATACTAAATGGAATAAAGAAATAGAATAATGAAATACAAAACCGCACTTACAATTGCTGGTTCTGATCCTTCGGGAGGAGCCGGTATGCAAGCTGATTTAAAGACATTTTCTGCACTTGCAGTATATGGTACATCTGCTATTGTGGCAATTGTAGATGAGAATACTCAAGGTGTATATGGCGTACATCCGGTACCTGTTGATTTTGTAGCCGGACAAATTCGTTCGGTAATTGATGATATCGGTGCTGACGCAGTGAAAATTGGTATGCTACATAGTTCAGAACTGATACTTACTGTTTTGAACTCTCTTAAATCGTATCCGTCAATCAAGAATATTGTACTGGACCCGGTGATGGTTGCTACCTCCGGTGACCCGCTATTGGAGCCGGAAGCGGTGGATACTTTGAGAAGTTCTCTGCTGCCGTACTGTCGGGTTATAACACCAAATTTGCCGGAAGCATCTATTTTGCTTGGAAAAACTATCGACCATCAGGATCAATTGGAAGATGCTGCTCGCGAGCTTTCTACTATCAATGGTGCTAATATATCTGTTATGCTTAAGGCAGGACATTTGGAATGCGACAAACTTACCGATATATTTTATAATGCTGAAACAAGAAATGTGCTGCGACTCACTTCTAATAAGATAAACACCCGGAACACACATGGCACAGGATGTACAATGTCATCAGCTATAGCGGCTTATCTTGCAAAAGGTGCGTCTCTTGACAATGCGGCTCGCCTCGCTAAAGATTATATTAATGCTGCAATAGAAGCCGGAGCACGTTATGAGATAGGTAAAGGACATGGTCCGGTACATCATTTTTACAATCTGTGGAAATAAAACTGGAATGATGAAATTTATTTAGTTTGGTACTATATATAAACAGTCGAATCTTTTCAGACTCGACTGTTTATATTATCATATTTGGAATTTAATTAGTTGTTAATACTTTCCAAAGTCTGTTTTCGACATATCTCCGCTTGCAATAAATTCTTCATGGAATGCAAGTGCTGCTTCGAGCGTGTGAGGTGTATGCCCTCCGGCTTTTGCTATCTTGAGATAATCACGAAGCAATGGACGATATGTAGGATGTGCACAATTTTCGATGATTGTCTCGGCACGTTGTACAGGATCCTTGCCACGAAGGTCTGCTATACCTTGTTCTGTGATAAGGATATTTACAGAGTGCTCGCTATGGTCCACATGGCTTACCATCGGAACAATATTACTAATTAGACCGCCTTTGGTGATTGAAGGACAACTGAAAATTGATACATATGCATTGCGTGTAAAGTCACCGCTACCACCGATACCGTTCATCATTTTTGAACCAAGAACATGTGTTGAATTCACGTTCCCGAAAATATCAGCTTCCAATGCAGTATTCATGGAGATTATACCGAGGCGACGAACAACTTCAGGATTATTTGAAATCTCTCCGGGGCGAATTAATACTTTGTCGCGGAAGAAATCAATATTCTTAAAGAATTCATCCATCGTTTCATCGCTCAACGATAATGAACATGTGCTGGCAAATGTACATTTCCCATGTTCCATAAGGTTGATAACTGAGTCTTGTACAACTTCAGTGTACATAGTGAATTTTGGAATGTCAGGATTGTCGCGCAAGCCATATAATACTGCATTTGCAACATTTCCCACACCGGACTGAAGTGGGAGGAATTCTTTCGGCATTCGACCTGCTTTTAATTCATTGGCGAGGAATTGACACACATTCGCTCCAATTTGCAGCGTGGTTTCATCTGCCGGTGTAAATGGCGCCACATGCCCGGGATTGTCTGATTTTACAATACCCACAATCTTTTTCGGGTCAACTTTTAATACCTCAGAACCAATACGATCGCTTGGACGATATATTGGAATCTCGCGACGGTATGGAGGGTCTAATGGAATGTAGATATCGTGTAAACCTCGAATACTTGGATTTATAGTTGAGTTCAACTCAATTATGATTTTTTTGGCCATCATAGCCATAGTAGGAGCATTACCTACACCGGCACCAAGCACTATTTCTCCATTTTCGTTAACGTCTTGTACTTCGAGAATCGCTACGTCTATATCGCCGAAAAATCCATAGCGCATATTCTGTGTCAGTTCGGATAAATGTCCGTCAACATAATGGATTTCGTGGCAGTTCAAAGCTTTTCTTGAGTCGCCTGTAGATTGGTATGGTGTGCGGAAGTTCAGCGCTTTTGCACGAGCCAAAGCACCATCGCAATAATCATTGGTTGATGCACCGGTAAACATATTGATGCGGAATTCACGACCTGCCTCGTGTTCTTTAATTGCTTTTTCTGCAATTGCCGGAGGTACAATTTTGGGTGTACCGGCAGCTGTAAATCCCGATAATCCTACACTGTCACCGTTTTTTACATATTCGGCAGCTTCTGCTGCTGTTATAAATGGTATAGCCATACAGTAATAAATTTAGAGTTATTATTTTTAGCAAAAGTAATGTTATTTTCCGTAATAGCAAAATATTTATGATACGTTGTCATCTTCATTCTCGTCATTAACATTTTCGCATGGAGCAATAACGAATTCGATTTCAATGATCTTTGTCACGCCATTAATTTTATATGGTATTACAAATGCTCCCTTTTCAGGAGTATTAAGATTGAGCGGTACCGGTTGTGCAGTCTCAACATACCGACGTGAGTATTTTTTCTTTTTATTCATTTTTGCGACTTCCCATACGTCGTTTTTTTGTGTTTGTCCTCGTGATCTTAGAGGATAAACATTGTCACCAATACGTAAATAAGCTCTATTGATCGTAAAGGATATTGTTTGTTTGGTATTATTATGTACATCGAAAATGAGTTTTGTAATAATGCCGTCGCGATTAACCTTTATAATTAAATCGTCGTTTGATACTATTATACGTTTATTATCTTCTGTTGGATATTTTTCCGGGACGAGTACATAGCGTTTAAACCATTGTCCTTTAAATACTATTCCATCGTCGTCGGTGTATCCGTATGCAACGGCAGTTGATATATATATAGTTGCAGCTACTACTAATATACGAATTATCTTGTCCATATTTAATTTTTTATTTGACTATTTATTTTACAGGAATTTTCAATCTTTGCCCAATCTTAATTTTGTCGGTTCGTTTAATTCCATTTGCTTTAGTTATGTCATCAATAGTTACACGAGGATATTTTCTTGCAATTTTGCCGAGACTCTCGCCTTTAACTACCTTATGAATTTTATATTGAGGAGTATTATTCTTTTGCGTAGTAGTCTTTGTGGTTGTTTTGTTTTCTTGTTTTACAGCTTCCGTCACTTTTTTTGGTTTTGTCTCTTCAGTTGTCAAATCTTCGAGTTCAGAACCAGAACCTTCCTCAATAATACTTTCGTTAGTAATTGATGTTGAATCAGAAATTTCGGCATTCACAGTTGTTATAGAGGAAGTAGTATCAACTTCACTATTAGTTTTTTGATTCTGTTCTGCAACTCCGGAAGATTCTGAGTCAACAGTTTGTTTGGATACTCCTTGTTTAACTGCAGGTTTTTTAACACGCTGATAAGTATTTATTTTAAGTCTCTGACCTGATTTTATTTTATTGTTTTTAAGTTTATTGGTTTTCTTAATAGAGGTCGTGCTTACACCATATCTGTTGGCTATTGATTTTAGTGTTTCACCACGTTTCACGATATGTGTTTTAACTACGAGTTTCATATCCTCCATGGCTCCTATTTCACTAACAGGTTCCACAACACCTCTTTGTGCATATTGCTCGGCATTATATGCGATAATGCTGTCTTCGCTCATAATGTAAGCAAGGATTTGTTGTGAAGGTAAGGTTAGAGTGTATGATCTTGAATCACCGGGGATTATGTCCTTACGAAAATGTGGGTTTAAAATCCGTATTTCTTCAATTGGAAGGGCAAGTACACCGGCAATCTGATTTAAATTTACACGACGATTTACTTGAACTGTGTCGGTAATCAGAGGTCGTCGAGCTAATGCGGGCGAAATATTATGCCTGTTAAAGTATGTCATAACATAATTTGCAGCAATAAATGCCGGAACATATCCACGAGTCTCAGCCGGAAGGAATGCGTAAATCTCCCAAAAATCTTTTTTACCGTCACCGGCACGTCGCAGAGCTTTGTTAACATTGCCCGGACCACAATTATAGGCAGCTATAGCCAACGACCAATCACCGTATATACCATATAGTTCCTTGAGAAAACGTGCGGCAGCATCTGATGCGCGATATGGATCGCGACGTTCATCTACGAGTGTATTAACATTCAATCCCACACCTTTAGCTGTGCCCACCATAAACTGCCAAAGTCCGGCTGCACCGGCTTTTGATACGGCATTTGGATTCAGGGCAGATTCTATGACCGGCAAATATTTAAGCTCGAGAGGTAATCCATATTTTTCAAGTGAATGTTCAAATATTGGCATGTAATATAGACTCATACCGAGCATCGTTTCAACCAAAGTGCGTCGTTTTTGCACATACATGTTGATATAGCTTCTTACGACAGAGTTAAATGGCATTTCAATTTCAGTAGGAAGCGATTTGAGGCGTCGAATGTATTCCGAATCGGAAACAGAACCATCATCACGCGATTCAACCTTATTATCCAAAAGCGTATAGTTGTTCAGATACCAGTTTTTGAGCATTTCATCCGTATTGGTCTCAAAACTCTCGGGGTATATAATATTTGAATCCTTTATACTTTCTTTCAGCGAAAGGATATTATCTGCATTTATGCAAATTGATAATGCTAATGTAGAGCACAATGATATCGAAATAATACGTTTTAAATATTCGGTCATAGATTAAAAATTTTTAAAAATTAAATGCCCATTGTATTCCAAATGATGGTAATCCGTTGCGATGCATTTCAAGCATTGTAGGGGAAATATCCATCGATAGGTCGGGCGAAATATCAAAATGAGATAAAGAAGCATCTACGTATGCATCGAGCATGCATAATAGATACATTCCAGCAAGGCATATTATTGACAAATCACGATTGCGCCGATAAAAATCTTTTCGCGATTTTAATATATTTTCAAGCCATTTAGGATCGAGATCTTCCTCTTTTATATACGATGGGAAAAAATCTAAATATCTTTTTGTAGAGGGATCGTTATCGGTGATATCTCCGTATGCAAGAGTATAGTCGGTGAGCATACGATTGTTCCAATCTAGTGCATAAGCGATTCCCATAAATCCACCCACCACAATGGGAAGTTTCCAATATCGGCGGTTGTAAACTTGTCCAAGTCCCGGAAATAAAGCTGATAACCATACCGCTCGATTGGGATTTGGTATGAAAGTTCGCACTTTAAAATTTCTCGGCATTTCTAAAGAGTCAGTGTTTTGAAAACTAAATGATGGCAACTCACCGGAATACATTGAGTCAGTGGTTTCAATTATCGGTGTTTCTGTAATTGTAATAGTGTCACCAATTGTTATCAGCGTATTGGGATTAGGCTCATCAGCAAAGGTCTGCATACAGAAATATGTGCAGAACAATAGAAACCAACCTGTGCGCAGTGTTGAGATTTTTTTAAGATATGTGATATCAGTTAATCTCACTGTCCCTTATTTAAGTTTGTCAAACAATTCTATAAGTGCTGATAGCTGTTGCTCATTGGTAAACGGAAATATGAGTTTTCCTTTTCCGGAGGTGTCGCATGAAATCTGCACTTTTGTATTGAATACATCTGAAAGATGCTTGCGTAACATGTCAAAATCTGATTTGTTGCGTTTTACGGTATTGGTGTCAATAGGTGCATTTTCAGATGTTTGATACTGCTTTGCCAACGTTTCTACCTGGCGTACAGAAAGCCCTTTTTTTAAAGTTTCGTTGTATAATTTGAGTTGTAAAGAGGGCTTCTCTACTCCGAGAATAGCACGTGCATGCCCCATATCTACAGTTTTATCACGAAGACCGAGTTGTATTTCAGCCGGCAGTCGCAAAAGTCTCAAGAAATTGGCTATTGTAGCACGTTTTTTCCCAATACGCTCACTCAGTCGTTCTTGAGTGAGATTATATTGCTCAATTAGTTTTTTGAAAGTCAAAGCAATCTCAATTGCGTTGAGGTCTTCTCTTTGAATATTTTCGATAAGAGCCATTTCAGTAAGCTCTGTATCATTAGCTGTACGAATATATGCCGGAACAGATGTTAAGCCGGCGATTTTTGCTGCTCTGTAACGTCGCTCACCTGAAATAATTTGATATGAATTTGATGCTATTTTGCGGAGAGTGAGCGGCTGGATTATACCAAGTTCTTTTATTGAAGAAGCAAGTTCGGAAAGAGCCTCTTCGTCAAAGTTGATGCGTGGTTGTTCCGGATTTGGTGAAATTTGTGAAATTTCTACTTCATTGATTGCAGAAGAACCACTTGTTTGGATATTATCCATTGATATTAGTGAATCTAATCCTCGTCCGAGGGCATTACGTTTTGCAGCCATAATTACTTGTATTGAATCGTAATATTATCTATGCGTTTTAGCAATAATTTCTTTTGCCAGTTGAGTGTGACTGATTGCCCCACGACTTTCAGGATCATACAATATTACCGGAAGACCGTGGCTTGGAGCTTCACTAAGTTTGATGTTTCGAGGAATTACGGTGTTAAACACCATGCTTGCAAAATGGGTTTTAAGTTCCTCATATATTTGATTTGCAAGACGTAAGCGGGCATCATACATAGTGAGTAAGAATCCTTCAATACCAAGCTCCGGATTAAGTTTTGATTTGATTATTCGTATGGTGTTAAGCAGTTTAGATATTCCTTCAAGAGCAAAATATTCAGCCTGAACAGGAATAATTACGGAATTAGCGGCAGTTAAAGCATTAACAGTGATAAGCCCGAGAGAAGGAGAGCAGTCAATAATTACAAAATCATAATTTTTAGCAATATCGTCAGCCGTGAGAAGTTTCTTGAGAATACGCTCTCTATCGTTTTTGTTTATCAATTCTACTTCAGCTCCTACCAAATCAATTCTGGACCCTACAATTTTTAATCCTTCAACGCATGTATCAATAGCAGATGCTTGCAAAGGATATTCATCGACAAGGCATTCATAAATGGATGATTGCACACTATTAGGGTCAATGCCGAGACCTGATGTAGCATTAGCTTGTGGATCGGCATCAATTAAAAGTACCTTCTTTCCTTGCAAAGCAAGTGAAGCGCATAGATTGATGGCAGTTGTTGTTTTGCCTACGCCACCTTTTTGATTTGCAATTGCGATAATCTTACTCATATCTTCTACTATACACGATTTAGGGTGCAAAGAAATTACATTAAATTGAAATGTCAATGCGGATTCGCCGTTATTTGTATTAATTGTTGAAAAGATGTAGCAATTGTTAATAACTGCGAATGTTCCACGCCCATAAAACCGGGTATAAAGTTAAGGAAACTTTCGGAAAAAACGCTATAAAGTCGTATAGTTATTTTGTATTATTAACAAAAATTTGCTTAACGCGTGGAACATATCGTTATTCATGGGTGGCATTGTACCAATCAGTTTGCTTGTAATGGTTGACAGACTGAGAATTTAGCGAAGGTTCAGTCGTGTTTATGCCGGAATAATGATTAATTTCAATTCGTTTGCGCTGTGACATTGTGTAGAATGTCTGAGTGGCTAATTTATAGGGGACAGTGCGTTCTAATTGAGCGTGGAATCGATCGTACAAGTTAGGTTGAGAATTTGCGCACATTGTTTCAACATAATGTCCGAAATCGAAAAATAGAGTTGGGCTATATCCGTCAAATATCTGGACATTATCAATATTGGTCTTTGTATTGGTGTTTTGCAATGTGGTGTTTATTTCCTTCATGATTGTTGCCATATTATCCATTTCGTTCAGGTTGGTTACTCCTATAGTGCCGCAAGGCATAGGGGTGTACGTAGAGTAGAAGTCATAAAATTCAGATACTATTTTTTCGTAATTAGGGTTGCCAAGCATATATTTACCAATTTTGTGATATGGCATGCCGTAGTCCATTATTTCACAAACAGATGCAATGAGATAGTCCGCGCAGTTTCTTAATTCATACGCCACTTCTATTGAAGACATAAAACAATCGTCGAACAGGATGTATTGCAAGTGTGTTTCTGTCTGTTCAAGTGCCGTTACGAGAGTGGATATATCAGTTTGATACGTAGCTGATGTGCCACCAAAATAACGAGTACGGATAGGATTTTTTTCACCCACTTCCATATTCCAATGTTCGATGAAATTCTCCATGTTGTCAGTAGAGTAAACCATGTTGGAAGCACGTGATACGGGTATCCATGCCATACCATGAGCACCTATTAATAGTGAGTAGTTCTTAGCGGGAGCCACTTCTTTTACGTCTTTAATCATTTTAGTGAGCCCTTCAACGGTTGTATATGGGTGAGAAGGATACTCTGATATTGTATCGCGAGTCACTATGCCGAGGTTGTTCCTCTTTATTTCAAAAAGCACGGCTTCAGATGGTGCAGATGCAAAAAACACAAGAACACGTTGATTTTCAAGTCCATTTTCTGAAATACTTAACTCCATATCGGCAATATTTGCTGTGAAGAAAGAAGTTAGATTTACAGACCACGGAAAATACATCAAAAGTGTGTGTTCTGTAGTTTGATTGTCGGGCATATCCGGGCTATCCGGCTCTGGTATAACCTCACTGCATGATGTGCCGATTGTACATGCAATCACAATTGATGCCACTATTAGAGTGAATTTATTGTAATTTTTTTTGATAAATGTTTCCATAAAATATATCTTGTCTTAGTTACCATTCAATTATTACAGATGCTCCGGAGAGTTGCTCGGAAATGGGGGGTGTGATTTTGGTGAGTTTTAGGCTTCCTCCCGTGATTTCAGGGAATTGCTGAGTGATAGATTGTTTGATTCTATATGCGGCATTCTCAATGAGCAAACATGGTTTGTTGATTTCGTTGCGAGCAATTTCGCACAAAAATGCATAATTGATTGTAGAATCGAGCGAATCGTTTGTCATAGCATCAAGAAGAGGATAGGCTATCTTTATTGATAGTTCAAATAAGTTGCCCACCACACGTTCGTGTTCTGCTACGCCTATTCGTGCGAATAATTTCAATTTGTCAATTTCAATATATGTATTCATTTATTTTTGTAAAAATCATTAGTTTCGTCATTTTTCGGGGCGGTCATCCATGTGTAAGCTCCGGCATCAGCATTTATGCTACCATCCGGCAGTTTTCGCAATCGATAATTTCCGTATCTATCGTATAATGCTATATCGTGAATAACTTCGATATTTGCTATTCCTATTGCTTCACTGTCATCTTGTAATCTGTAATCAAAATAATAATCATTGCGGATTGTGTAAAATTTTGGATCTCCATTCCATTTGCAATTGATAAAATTAGAGTCGTCCTCACCTTCAGAACGTAACAGAGTATTGCGTACAAATATTTGCATATTGTCGAGAACTCCTGGAGTTATATCTGATGTATTACCATGGATGATGCAATTAGTTATCTCAACATCTGCAAGCGGTGTGATTCCATCGTAGTTTTTCGGATCGGAATAGCCGATGTTAACTATACTTCCTGTTATGGCTGAGAATAAATACTGATTGGCAAATGTGCAATTTATAAAGCGAGCTTTTCCACCGATGATATCGGCTACAGATGCGGAGGCATCGCTAAATTCTGTACCTATTGCTTCGATATAAGAATGTCGGGAAGTTAGTATATTGCCGGACGAGTTATGAATGATGCTATTGAATATGGATAATTTTTTTTCCTCGATACCACATGAGTCAATCTCAATTCCGGTTGAGCATGCACGAATATTTACGTAATTAAGTATGTTGTTGAAACTTGTAGGTTGAAAAAATATGCCATTCCATTGACCGCTCATTATATCAAAATCAATTCCGCCAACTACTTTATCCGTTCTATCGCCACGGAGAGTGATTTCGTTTCCCTGTTTACCGAGTGCCTGTAAACTCCCGTGGACCATTATGGTTGCTTTATCGTGAAGGTAAATCATTGCACCCGGAAGTACTGTGAGAGTGGCTTGCGGTTGAATGGTTAGTGTATCGAAAATAACATATGGTTTGTCGGCTGTGAATGTAGTATTCTCATTGATAGTGTGATTTCGCAATCGTTCCACATCCTGTCCCCAAGCTAACAATACGACTTCTTGTTCTACGCCATTTGTTAGAAACTTGATTTTATCCTCAACACGAAGTGGTGCGTCATCATTGTTCGTATTGATAAGTGCCTGTACAAAAATAAATATGCTATCACCACTGCGTATGTCGATATTACTGAATTCAGTATCGTTAATACCGTCAACATTCAGGCGGAATGTGGCATTGCCGGATGCTCCGACAACTTTTATGTGCGAGATATTAACCATCTTTTTATTATGGTTAATTACCCGAAACGATGCAGTAGGAGTCTTGAGGTCTGTGAAAATTGTGTCGAAGCTAAGCGTATCGGTAGAAAACGACAATGTTGCAGATGCTTCGGTAGTATAGTCATCATCGATACATCCGGTCACATTTATTCCTATTGAGGATAATAAAATAACAGATAATAGTATGTGTAATAATTGTCGCATAGCGATATATCAACGCAGAATCCCCCTTGTTTATTATAAGAGGGGGATTGCGATTATATTTTTAATAATTAGGACAATAATACCGGTTATGTATCAATGTTTGCGTATGTAGCATTGGCTTCAATAAATTCGCGACGAGGGGCAACTTCTTCGCCCATCAGCATCGAGAAAATTCTATCGGCTTCAGCCGCATTTGAGATTGATACCTGCTTAAGTACACGGTTTTCAGGATCCATTGTTGTTTCCCAAAGTTGTTCCGGATTCATTTCACCAAGACCTTTATATCGTTGTACCTTGAATTTTGGGTCATTGTCACCATCGCAATATCTGTCCTTGAAAGCTTGCACCTGTTGGTCGTCCCAACAATATTCAGATGTATTACCTTTCATACACTTATACAAAGGAGGTGTAGCAAGATACAAATATCCGTTTTCTATAATCGGACGCATACGGCGGAAGAAGAATGTCATGAGCAATGTAGCAATATGGCTACCGTCAACATCGGCATCGGTCATTATAATAATTTTGTGGTAGCGTAATTTGCTTAGATTTGCCTCTTTGCTGTCTTCTTCTGTTCCTATTGTAACACCAAGTGCGCGGAACATGTTCGCAATTTCCTGGCTTTCGAATACTTTGTGTTCCATTGCCTTTTCCACATTGAGGATTTTACCTCGCAGTGGAAGTATTGCTTGGTACATTGTATTTCTTCCAAGCTTGGCTGAGCCACCGGCAGAATCTCCCTCGACGAGGAATAATTCGCTTTCATCGGGGATTTTTGATGTACAATCCGCAAGTTTACCGGGCAGACCACCTCCCGTGAGGGGCGATTTGCGCTGTACTTTCATGCGGGCATTGTAGGCTGCATGACGAGCCTGTGCAGCAAGCACAACTTTGTCAACAATAGTTTTTGCCTGTTTCGGATGCTCTTCAAGATAGTTCCGGAGCGCTTCGCTCACGGCAGTTTGTACTGCACCGATTACTTCATTGTTGCCGAGCTTTGTTTTTGTTTGCCCCTCGAATTGAGGCTCGAGCACTTTAACCGAAATAACGGCTGTTAGTCCTTCGCGGAAGTCTTCACTGGCAATCTCTACTTTCGCTTTTTCAAGCATTTTGTTGTCATCGGCATATTTTTTCAATGTACCGTAAAGCCCCCGGCGGAAACCGGTGAGGTGAGTGCCACCTTCTATTGTGTTGATATTATTGACATACGAATAAATATTCTCGTTGAACGCAGTGTTATACGTCATGGCTACCTCTACAGGAATTCCGTTGCGTTCTGTTTCGATATGAATAACATCATCAATGAGATGCTCTTTATTTGAATCGATATATCTAACGAATTCATCCAACCCTGTTTCGGAATAGAATAATTCGTTTTTGGGTTCTCCGTTCTCGTTAATTACCCGCAAATCGGTTAATGTAAGTTCGATACCTGCATTCAAAAATGCGAGGTCGCGTAGTCGGGTCGCGAGTACTGAGTAATCATAAGTGGTTTCAGAGAAAATTGAAGCGTCCGGCTTAAATGTTATAGTTGTACCGGTAGAATCGCTGTCTCCAACAATACGCACCTCAGTTGTGGGTTTGCCACAGCTATATTCTTGAACATGAATTTTCCCTTCACGGTGTACTTCGGCACGAAGATATGTGGAAAGTGCATTAACACAAGAAACCCCCACACCATGCAAACCTCCGGACACTTTGTATGAACCTTTGTCAAATTTACCGCCAGCGTGAAGCACAGTCAGTACAACTTCGAGAGCTGATTTATGCTCTTTTTCATGCATGCCTACGGGAATACCACGGCCATTGTCAACTACAGTTATTGAGTTATCTTCATTAATTGTTACGTCAATATGATTGGCATATCCGGCAAGGGCTTCGTCAATGGAATTATCTACAACTTCATATACCAAGTGGTGTAAGCCTTTGCTGCTTGTGTCGCCAATGTACATGGAAGGGCGCTTGCGAACGGCTTCGAGCCCCTCGAGCACCTGAATACTATTGGCGGAATAATTTTTCTCTTCTTCAGTCATAAATTATATAAATATCTTTTGCAATATTTAGCGCAAAGATAAGCATTTTTCACAAGAATTCCTAATATAATTCGCAAGATTTTTTATCCCCATCATTGATAAATTGCTTATCTCTGAATTTGCAAAAAAAGTGGCAGAGGAATGTATAGCATAAACAATGCGGAAGGCGCGCAGTCGTTATTGTACATGTAGCGTGTCCTCCGCAATGTGTTTTTTCCGCGGTTAATCAACCTGCTATTTGCGTTTTTTGAGTGTGAATATTACGTCTCCTTCACTGTTAAGTAGTGAAAGGGTGTTTTTGTTATTGAGTTTGTATCCTTTCACATTACCAAGTGCCGGCAGTACAAGATCTTCAATTGCCATATCCGGACAAAGCATGCGAGTAGAGGCCGGATATTCAATTGAAATGGCTCCCGGTGCCGAGTCCTTGTCAAAAGTACCCATTATTCTGTTGCAACCTGCACTACCATACATCGAACCTGTTTCAATGTTGAAGCCAATAAACGGCTCGTTTTGCATTTTGGATTCCGGCACTTTTGCACCATTAACTTTTTCGATAACCCATTCTCCGGAAATGTCTTGCAAGGATGTTTTATGGGTGACTTTAGAGGTACTACATGACCCTAATGTGAGTATTCCTGCCAATGCTATTGAGCAAATTGTTTTATTCATGTCGTTTTTTGTTTGATAATTACAATGCAAAGGTAATAAATTTGTTTGATAATCGTAATATCATTTGCAAATTTAAAAATAAATGTGTAATTTTACGGTGGATATTAATAAGACAACATTATGAAAACTGGA
>JAFLTZ010000017.1 GCA_022509045.1 Muribaculaceae bacterium
ATCGGATGGTTCCTGTCCTCCCTCGCCGGAGTGACGTCAGAATGGGAACATGACCCGAGATTGTAAGTGTGTGTTCTCGTCGTATCGTCGTCGTATCAAAATAAAAAAGTAGGTTGGGAACAATGTCCGAACCTACTTAACATGTAATGTTAATTGGTGATTACCACATTCTATTATTAAAGGGATTTTTACCTTTTAATAAATCTAACATTACACCGATAAACAAAAATAATCCTATAATCATAACATAAAAATTAAGTTGGTTAAAATTGGTTGGTGGTATACACCACCATCAGTTGTTATGATGATTATTTTTGATTTGACTGGTCAAAAACTTACATCGTATTAAATGTTTGATTCTATATTTAAACTATTCAATGCTTCTAATATCATCTTAGCTAAATCAATTCTATTAATCAATATTATGGGATGTTGTTTAGCCATTTTTTCTGCTTCAAAAGAAAACATTCCCGTAGTTATAAATAATCCTTTATCTGCATTAATATGACTTAAAGCACCAAGAAATTTTTGAATATCTGGAGACCCTACATTCCCCTTATATCTTTTACATTGAATTCCAAATTTATATCCATCTTTATATGCAATAATGTCAATTCCTTTATCATTCACATAAGGAGTCAGTTCTACTGAAGCATATCCACAGTGAACCAGAAGTTCAGTACAATATTCCTCAAATTCTCTCGGTGTTAATTCAAGGAGTTCATCAATTTTTTGCGACAAACCCTTTCTTCCCTTTTCTTGTTCTTTTTGGGTTTGTAATTTAAGAAAATAATTCTGGTAAATAGAATCTACATCTTTTTTAATAGGTAGTGATGAAAATCCATTTTTGTCGATTTCAAGAGATAAAGAAAATTTTTCTTTATTAATCTTATTCTCTAATTTAGTCATTTCATTAGAAGTGAGCACATTGTTCAATCTCTCAAATATCAATACTTCTAATTCTTGAGCTCTATATTTTATTCTATTTAATTTCCAATTCTCGTGGCTATTATTACAGCTATTAAAATCACTAGAATATTTCGTTTCTTCCTGCAATTCATCAATTGCTATTTTTTTTATATCATTGATACCATCAGACAATGAAAAAGTTGTTTTTTCTCCTCCGATATCAACAATTGCGGAAGATAATTTGACACCTTCTGGGAGTAAAGGAAACATTTGAATGTAATCAACTTGAGTATTCTTTAAAATCTGTTGTCTATCTTTTGCGGTTCTTTGAGGCAATAAACCATCACATAAGATTTTACCTTGATATGTAAAGCCTTCATTATCAACAAGGATAACATCTTCTTCTCCTACATACCAATCGACTTTACCTCCAATATTTTTTACATTTATAGTAACCAATATACATTTAAATTTGTTGGATTGGTCTCTACTTATAAATTGTTTACGACTACAATCTCCTCCTCTCCAAACGCAATTTGGATAACATTTAATTAATGCATTCTCTTCAATTTTCTTTATTGTGTAAATTAATCCGTTTGCTTTTTTTTGTATACCAATTTCAACCATTTTATTACTTCGATAAATTTGAAATATTTTATTTAACCATTAAAATAATATTAAATTTTCCCAATCCGTGGTCACAATGCGTACCAAGAACCAAGTCCGTCTAAAAACAACAAAACCTCTAACTATTGTTTATCAATGAGTTAGAAGCTGTTTTGTTATCTTTAATAGTGGTGCCACCAGGAATCGAACCGGGGACACAAGGATTTTCAGTCCTTTGCTCTACCAACTGAGCTATGGCACCATCATCGCATTTGCGACTGCAAAGTTACAGCCTTTATATATATTATGCAAATTTTTTGACGGCTATTTTATGATTTATTTTTATCCGCAGCAATAATACGCTAAAAATTAAATATTTAGTAAATCATTTTAATAAACACATATTATTTAAGAGTCCATTCAAAACCGTCCTTAGTATCTTTAATAGCAAACCCTATTTCGGATAGTTTGTTACGAATCAAATCGCTTGTAGCCCAATCTTTATTGTCCTTCGCTGTCTTACGAATCTGCAACAGCAAATCCACAGCATCTTCAAACGGTTTCATATTGCTTTGCGCATCGGACGACGCTGCACCAATAGCCGTACGAACGCCCAAGACATCAATAAGAAATGTTTGGAAAACTGTTTTGAGTTCGTCAATATCCTCCTGTGTGGCCGATGCTTTACCATCGTTTACGAGGTTAACCAGACGACATGCATCGAAAAGATGAGCTATAACGATTGGCGTGTTGAGGTCATCATTAAGAGCATCAAAGCAAAGTTGCCTGATATTTGCCACTTCAATGCGCGGTGTGTGTTCTGACGCAACAGACGGTTTCAGTTCCATCAACCGTTTGTAGCCCTCAAGCATACGTGCAAGAGCTTTTTCTGCAGCCAAGAGAGCTTCGTCGGAGAAGTCGAGAGTGCTGCGATATTGAGCCATAAGGACAAAGAAACGTATTGTATTCGGAGAATAAGCCTGCGACAATTTAGGGTTGTTGCCCGAGAAAATTTCATCGAGAGTAATAAAATTTCCGAGCGATTTACCCATCTTCTGCCCGTTAATGGTTATCATATTGTTGTGCATCCAGTAATGCACCGAATCGTGCCCGTTATGCGCAACAGACTGTGCTATTTCACATTCATGGTGAGGGAACATAAGGTCCATGCCTCCACCGTGAATATCAAAAGGAGTTCCAAGATATTTCTCTCCCATGGTAGAACATTCGAGGTGCCAACCCGGGAACCCATCGCTCCAAGGAGACGGCCATCGCATGATATGTTCAGGAGACGCCTTTTTCCAAAGAGCAAAATCGGCGGAATTTCTCTTTTCGGACTGACCATCGAGTTTTCGTGTCGTAGATAGAAGCTCCTCAACATTTCTACCCGAAAGTTTGCCATAGTTATATTGTTTATTGTATTTTTCAACATCGAAATACACCGAACCCTCGCTAATATATGCAAACCCGGCATCAATAATCTTCTTAATATATTCAATTTGTTCAATTATATGCCCGGAAGCATGCGGCTCAATACTCGGGGGAAGCACATTGAGCTGTTCCATATTTTTGTGATACCTGTTTAGGTAATATTGAACAACCTCCATCGGTTCCAGTTGTTCAATTCGAGCTTTTTTAGCAATTTTGTCCTCGCCCTCATCGGCATCATGCTCGAGGTGCCCCACGTCGGTAATATTTCTTACATACCGCACTTTGTAGCCAAGTTTCATAAGATAACGATAGAGGACATCGAAAGTCACAGCCGGGCGTGTGTGTCCGAGGTGGGCATCACCGTAAACAGTAGGTCCGCACACATACATTCCCACCCTGCCTTCATGAATAGGTACAAAACGTTCTTTGCGACGGGAAAGCGAGTTATATATAAACAACGGATTTTCCATAATTATCTAACGTATAGTAATTTTAATTAATTTTCACTGCCAGGCCACTTCATTGGCGGAACACCGCCAAATCCGGGAATGCCGCGCGGCTGTATAGTGCCAAACACAGATTCATATTTTGCTATATTGTCTTGAAGAGCCATAAGCAACTGTTTTGCATTTTCCGGTGACATTATGATACGGCTCTGCACCTTGGCCTGCGGTGTATTGGGAGCCACACATATCATATCCAAGAAAAACTCATTAGGCGAATGAGCAATAATAGCAAGATTGGAATAAAGTCCGGATGCCACTTCCGGAGATAATTCAATTTTGAGTTCTTTTTTTTCGTTAGCCATATAATATTGCAATATATTTTATAAACCTTTAGGACGGCTAAAAGTGTATGATTTGACATTAGGGAACCGCAAATCGTTCACTTCAATCTCGAGAGTATCGCAATTGGGGAAAGTTGCCCAAAGCGGTTCTGTGTCAAACGACATATACGCCTGTCGGTAGAAGAAAGCCGGTCTGCCGAGAATATCGTCAATAAACGTAGCCTTCACTTTCGTGTGTGTGTTGTTGGTCAGTTCCTCGGAATTAACCAACAGAGCCACAAGCCGTGTAGAATCTGTAGTTTGAAGCAACGTATTGACATTAATATATTTACCGGAGCGCCATATACTATTTAGTTTTATGGGATTGCTCGTGAGTTGCTGCAACTTGCGCGGAGATGCATATCGGAGCGAGTCCCACAGTGTGGGAATTAGCCCGGTGAGATGTATCTGTGAAGTAGAATTACCCGACAGCGGCTCCAATTCGTAATACTGTATCATAATCCGCATACCCTTAGTCCACAAAGTATCGGTGTAATTACCTGCCTCCAAGGTAATAACCGGGGAATCATCATGTGCCTGATATGAAAACAACGACACTCCACCATCACTTATACCCTCATAAGTAACAATATCACGCATGACATTGTTATATATATCTCCCGGCGAGCCATAATCACGGCATGCCACGATGGATAGAAATATCACCGGCAATATCAACACATATAATGGAATATGTAAACCTTTATGCATCTGCCAACAGGTTGATTTTATTGTTTTTAATAATTTTGCCATCGGCAATATGAAGAATACGGTCGGCGCCATAGCTTAGCGACTCATCGTGAGTGACCACAATAACAGTGTGGTTAAACTCATCGCGCACTTGCCGGAGTATGGCCGCAAGTTCCACCCTGTTTTGTGAATCAAGACTGCCGGTAGGCTCGTCGGCAAGAATAACTTTCGGCGAATTGATTAGCGCACGAGCCACTGCAACACGCTGTTTTTCGCCACCCGACAACTGAGCCGGCTTGTGTGTGGCCCGATGCTGCAACCCAAGACGTTCAAGTAGCACCGTAGCCTTGGCATACGCATCTTTTCTGTTCATTCCGCCAATCATAGCCGGAAGCGCCACATTTTCTACAGAATTAAACTCCGGTAAAAGCTGATGAAACTGAAACACAAATCCCACGCTGTTATTACGGAAATGCGCCAATTGTGCCCCATTCAGTTTGCATATATCACAACCGTCATACAACACTTCACCCGAATCGGGCGTATCAAGAGAACCCACAATTTGAAGCAACGTAGTTTTACCGGCGCCACTGGCTCCAACAATGGCAACGATTTCACCATCGTCGATTTCTGCATTTATGCCCTTAAGCACCTGTACATTACCGAAACTCTTATATAGTTCTCTAATCTGAATCATCTCGCGAAGTTACAAAAAAATTTATTTGTGTAAAATTATTGCAACTATTATTTAAGGTGTGGTTTTAGGGCTTTAACGAGACGTTCGTAGCCTTTTTCAATAGGGTGAAGTCCTTCTCCTTCAATAAAAAGTGTTGGATCGATTTTACCGCTCCCATCTTTTAATGTCAGCACATCGGTAAAATCAAGCAGGTCGGTAAACTCATCAATAGGCAGCTTCTTTTCCAACAAGGCGTTTAGCCCGGCTATTCGCAATTCAAGTCCTGCCGCCGGATACACCTTGATAACATGTAATTTAGCTTTTGGCTGCCGTTCGCGAATTATTTTTGCCAAAGCAACAATACCATCGGTTATATCCTCGTCGCTATCACCATTATATATATTATTTACACCTATGAGTAAGCAAATATGTTTTGGAGAACATCCCTCAAGCTCGCCATGAATAATGCGCCAAAAAACATTTTCAATACGATCCCAACCAAAACCCATGTTCGTAAACGACCGTTTACCCGAAAGTTTTTTGAAACTATCGCCTCCGAGGTTTCGAGAGACAGGCTCACCACCCCAAAAATGGGTAATAGAATTACCTATTAGAAGCACCTCGGGATTTTGGGTGTGGTTACGGATAATGACTTCGTTGTGTCTGTCATACCATTCATAGCTGCCATCTCTATGCTGCGGAATGGGGCTGAAACGTGCAGGAGCCCAGTCTTCCGGCAACATTTCGCGCAGCTTAGCAGTGCATGCCGCAGCATATCGCATATTACCGATATCATTAGGATGAGTTCCTTCGATATAGCAATCCTCATCCATACCTATTTCATCATGCGACAAATAGAAAATATCTTTTATCCCTTCGCCAATAAGTGTTTCATACGCTTTACGCATCCATGCATCACCGGCTCGATATGCAGTATTGACATCGTTCCTAAACACGCTATCCACACCACCGGCTGTTTCAATAAACAATATCGGGGCTGTACTTTTTTCACGCAATATTTTAACACCTGCCATCAAACGGGTATAAATTTCTTCTCCAATTGAATAGCTATTCGGCATCGGGTCGAGGATATAAGCACGGGCATCTATTTCACTCATAGCCTCAAACACGGCAGGCTCCATATAGGCACACCCCGAAAATCCAAGATTCAGCACCGGATAATCAGTGTTGCGTTTCATGATGGTGGTCCACATCAATCCCGGACGAGAAGGAGAAGCCCCGTGCACAATTGAACTGCCATATACTACCACCGGGCGTTCGGCAGATTGCGGGATAAAGCGAAAACCGGCCCCTTCATCCACCCCTATTTCGAGTGATTTCAGAGTGTTGTATGGAGGTAAAAACAGTTCAAAAGCGAGTCCTCTATCGGAAAACTCAGGAGCCGAAATATTTCTATATGCGAACACAATAGTATCACCCGGATTTTTCTTAAAATCCCATGCCATATGATTCCCAATCCAATGAGTTTTACCATTAGCATCGGTGGCATACAGGTCAACCCCCGAATGATTGAGTGGCGGCATATTCTTATAATCATAATTATCAGTCAGCGTATATCTCACTAATACTTCGTGGGAATTAGAAAGAAATCTCACCGACATTCCGGCACTTTGCCCTGCGAGATAATTCACGCCTCCAGGCATATTTTGCCGAATACGTTCCGGCATCCGCGCAAACGATTTCCCAATCTCTTCGTTCCAGGCCCTGCCATTCAAGAAAGGAATTGGAGCATCAAGAGGATTATACCACACGGTTTGCGCACCGGAGATTAAAGCGACACATAGTGTTGAAAACAGCGTCGCAAGAGAGCGTAAATTAATAGCCATAATTATTTTAAAATCTAACGATTGTGATTATTATTGCAAATTTAACTAAAATATCGGGATAATTTCCTAATTTTGCACCATTAAAAGCAATATGAGTAATATCGAAGCGATTCGCAATACAATCTCTAAGGAGCTCCAATGGCTCAATTCGCTGATGCACGATGTGTTGGTGAGCGACAACGCATTCCTTAACAATATTATTGATGAAAATCTTAAAAAAACAGGGAAACAGATACGCCCCATATTGGTGATTTTAGGTGCGGAAGTAACAGCAGAAGCCAATGAAACAGTCATCTCGGCGGCTGCCGCTATTGAATTGCTTCACAATGCCTCGCTCATACATGATGATGTGCTCGACGAAAGTGCAAAACGAAGAGGAGTTCCAACCATTAATTTTCTTTGGGATAACCAAGTGGCAGTATTGGTAGGGGACTATTTCGTAAGTCGTGCGCTGCGCTGTGCCACTGATACCGGCAAAATAGAAATAGTGCGGACAATGAGTAAATTGGGGACAGATTTGTCGATAGGAGAAATAGACCAAATAGACCATGCCAGAAAGCGCACCATCCGTGAAGAATCCTATTTTGAAATTATAAAATTGAAAACGGCATCACTCTTCAGGAGTTGTATGGAGGTGGGATGCTATGCCGTGGAGGCCGACAAGCATACCACAGAGGTATTAAGCAAATATGCCGAACTACTCGGACTCTGTTTTCAAATACGCGATGATATTTTCGATTATTACGATAACACCACAGCCCTCGGAAAGCCTACCGGCAATGATTTGCGAGAAGGGAAAGTAACGTTACCTCTAATACATGCATTGGAATCAGACAAAACGGCCGAACGCAACGAAATGATAACGCTTCTCGACAAAGATTACCTCGAAACAGAGGATATACAAAAACTCGTGGATTATGCAAAACGCCACGATGGCATAGAGTATGCTTATGGAAAAATGACCGAGATTCGCAGGCAAGCGTCCGAACTCGTGTCTATGATTCCCGATTGTAAGGCCATCAGAAGTCTTGAAGCAATTTTCGACTACACAATCGAACGAAATTTCTAACAATGCTACTCCCATTTTTGAATGAAGGAATCATTGAAGCCGGATGCGATGAAGCCGGCAGAGGATGTCTTGCCGGTCCGGTGTTTGCTGCAGCAGTGATTCTGCCTCCTGACTTTAAAAATGATATCCTTAACGACTCCAAACAACTCTCCGAAAAAAAACGTTATCAGTTGCGCCCTATAATCGAACAAGAAGCTGTAGCGTGGGGGGTTGGGATTGTAACAGAAAAAGAAATAGATGAAATAAATATTCTTAACGCTTCGTTTCTTGCCATGCACCGCGCTGTGGATGCTCTCAAAATACGACCCGAAGCGTTATTGATTGACGGCAACAGATTTAAAAAATATAACGACTTGCCACACACCTGCATAGTTAAAGGAGACGGTAAGATGATGAGCATTGCTGCTGCATCAATTCTCGCCAAAACACACCGCGATGACTATATGAACAAACTCCATGAAAAATATCCGCACTATGAATGGAAAAGCAACAAGGGATATCCAACAGTTGCCCACAGAAAGGCTATCGAGCAGTATGGCCCATCGGAATATCACAGAATGACATTTACACTTTTAGACCCACAACTCTCTTTGGAATTTTAAGTTTTATTTTACTACATGTGCTTAAATATTGCCCATGCGCAAAAGTATCTTTGCAGTGTCAAAGATCGAAATAAAATAAAACTTAAAACTGAAAAAGATATGAAATACAATCAAAACAAAAAGGTAGAAAATAGCCAAGAAGGCACCTACGCATTCGGAGTTGTAATGATGATATTAATTTCGTGTTTGTTTATGATGTAAGCAACTGAACTATATTTCGATTAGCTCATCATAATCAAAATCGCGCACAGCTGCAGTGCCAACTACTTTATCCCACAACATCGGACTAATACCGTTACCGGGACGCTTGACTGCGATATTCTGTTCCGATAAAATTTCTCCCGCCTTAATCGCGCGTGAAGCCACAATACTTTTTCTTGCAATATCTTTGTTCGGGGTTTCTGAAGGGGATGCAAATTTAATATCCGAGCCCATAGATATTTCAACATTGCGAACACATTGCACCATCTCTGCAAGTTCTTGAGGCGAAAGTGAGGCCTTATGATCCGGACCGGGGAGATTTTTGTCGAGGGTAAAATGCTTCTCAACAACTTCCGCTCCAAGCGCAACTGCAGCAATAGTGACTTCGTAGCCCGGAGTGTGGTCGCTATACCCTACTTTCACACCAAATCGTGTCTTCAAGCCATTCATTGCACGGAGGTTTACATCACAATACGGTGTCGGATATTGAGTGTTGCAATGCAACAAAGTAATTTGTTCTCTCTTCATCCCTTCGGCATATAGCACATTGAGTGCTTTTTCGATGTCGCCATAGTCTGACATCCCTGTGGACATAATGACCGGAATTCCTGTTTTTGCAATTCTGCGAAGATAGGGAAGATTGGTAATTTCTCCACTCGGAATTTTAAAATAGTCTTGCCCTAAATCGTTGAGCAAGTCTATGGAAACCAAGTCAAACGGAGTACTCATAAATCCTATACCGCATTTGCGGCATTCCTCCTTCAATGATTTGTACGCACTCAATGGCAAATGGATAGCCTTGCACATTTCAAGCTGACTTTCAGCTTCCCCCGTAGTCGCTTTTTGATATTCTGCTTTCGGGGCAAATGTAGAGATAACTAATTCCGGTACGGCTGTTTGAAATTTCACATAATCGGCTCCTGCATTTTTTGCCACATGAATCATTTCCACAGCCATATCATAGTTGCCGTTATGATTAACGCCTGCTTCGGCAATCACAATCACTCGTTGTTTGTTCGTTCCCATTTCGTTTTAGCGGATTAATCGTTAAAAAACATAACCTCCTGCATATAGCGCGTCATCAGAGCACCGTCGCGCCACACATTATTCTTTTGTGCCGCTATTCCGGTAGCTTCACACACAATCATATCGGCAATATTTGCACCTGCATTGACAGAACACACAACTCCTCCACCGAGACGGGGATTTATTTCCATTAATTTGTATTCTTTGTTCTGCCTGTCATAAAGGAACTGCAAAGTAACACACCCTTGAAGCCCTAAAGATTTGATGACAGTTGCACCAAGCGAAATCAGCACCGGGACACGGCATGTGCGAGTTTTTATCACTTCTCCTCCCACTGTCGCAATTCTCAAACGTGGAACTATACATTTTATTTCTCCATCAATCATGCTTATGTAGCAGTCGAGTGTATATTCCTCCCTGTCAGTGATATATTCTTGTATTAGATATTCTTCAGGATTGGAGATTTGCTCAGCCTCATGTTGGGTGTTTACAACCTTAATCCCTTTTGAGGCAGAACCGCAACGCGGTTTATAAATAGCCGGAAATTGTACCGTATCTACAGATTGATATGTTTGCGGAATTGGAATGTTATTTTCAGCGAATAATACGGCACTTTTCACTTTATCAAAAAGCTGCGACGCAACACCCACAGAAGACGTGGGTGAAAACACACCATAACGTTCGGCACAAACACGCGCTACTTCTATAGAATTATCTACGAACGGCAACACCACATCTATATGAAATGACTTTATTATGTCACGCATTTCATTCAAAATACCATCATTGCTATATTTACCACCCGGTATCACCTTTCCAACAGAAGCAATCGGGACCTCTCGTTCGAGTTCATGACTGAATATGCTCACATCAATTCCACGCACCTTGCCTGCATCAATCAATTTTTGTGCCAACGACACACGCTTTGCTCCACCGAGCATTAATATCGATAGATTCCGCATTATCGATTGTATATATTGTATTTATATTTGATGAGGTTTTCCGGATTCGTAAACCATTCTATAGTCTCTTTCAAACCACGTTCCAAACTGTACTCCGGCGACCAGTTGGTGAGAGATTTAATTTTGCTGTTATCGCCCCACAGACGATACACTTCACTATTTGCCGGACGTAAACGCTCATTATCAACCACAAACTCTACATCACTGTTCATCAACTGCTTTATCAACTGCAATGTGTCGTACATCGACACCTCATAGTTGGATGCAATATTTATTTCCTGCCCTTCAACTCCCGTAGCCGAAATGAGCGATATGAAACCTCGACACGTATCTTTCACATAATTGAAATCGCGAGTTGGAGTAAGATCTCCCACATGGATTTTTTTCAATCCTCCAGCTATTTGAGTAATAATAGTCGGTATTATGGCACGAGCCGATTGGCGCGGACCATAAGTATTGAATGGACGGGCTATAACCACAGGTGTACCAAACGCACTATAAAAACTCATAGCAATCGCATCAGCACCGATTTTAGATGCCGAATACGGTGATTGTGGCTGCTTCGGATGCTTTTCATCAATTGGCACATACTTGGCAGTGCCATATACTTCAGATGTTGAAGTCACTATGACCCTTTTTACACCTGCGTCACGTGCAGCTTGACAGATATTCAAAGTCCCTTTTACATTAGTATCAATATATGAATCAGGAGCCACATAACTATAAGGTATAGCAATAAGCGCAGCCAGATGCAATACCACATCGCATCCTTGTACAACTGTTCTGCAAAATGCAGAATCTCGCACATCGCCACTTACTATTTCGAGATTTTCATGTTGCACCCCGTCAAGCCATCCGTAATAGTTAAATGAATTATATACACTTATAGCTCTTACCTTATACCCTTGCTCGAGAAGCATTTCCGTAAGGTGTGAACCTATAAATCCATCTGCCCCTGATATTAATACTTTATCCATTTATGTTACTTTCAACTTTTATTCCTCAAAATTAACAAAATTTCTCATAACAGCCTGCTATATACAGCTTATTTTTCCAATCGGGTGTAATAGGTCATTTCATTATCATCGATATACACTTCCGGATGGAATATTTTAATTAGGTCTTTAAGAATGACATGTGGATTCATCGCCCCTGATTCATAAAAGTCATTCCCTCCATCTGCGGTGTTACGTTTATTATTGTTATAGACCCGACACTCTTTTATAATCGGCAAATCCATAAATCGCTTCGCACCGGCAACCATATCCGATATGTTCTTTACATTCCCGGGGTTTAACCACACATCCGATTCCGAAACCAATTGATATGCTTTTTCCATATCAATCGGCACACTTGAATTGCTATTATTTTCTTTATAGATATAATTGCCTCCGGCGTCTTCTATAAGTGTAACTAAATAGCTCCGCGTGGAAGGCATAAACCATGAATCCCCATACGGTAGATTTACCATCACTTTCGGGCGAACCGGCACATTTGCAACTTTGTTACGCAGATAATTATACTCCGACTCAACAGCATTAATCACAGAATCTGCCGCCGTACTTTTACCGATTATTTCACCTATCACTCTCACCCATTCAACTTTTCCCACCGGAGACTCCTCAAGATATTCACCGATATATATATATGGTATGCCCAATTCATGAAGCTTATTTTCCATCGGACTTGCTCCGGTTACACCATAAAGCATAATCAAATCGGGATTAATTCCCATAATCAACTCATAATTGATATTCCCGTCATATCCAACATCGGCTATTTTATGGGTCCTGTTCTTTATATTCTCATTCGTTATAAATTGCAGTCCGCTTACACCCACAATTTTATCTACCGAGCGCAACGATTCAAACATCGCTATCTGGGTGGACGACATAGTGATTATTCTTTCCGGAATTTTTTTGAGAATTTCTCCTTTAAATCCGGTTGGAACCGGTTCATTGTCGCGTTGTACATACAGCATTTTTGAGGCATCAGATGCACCCTGCCATGGATTCTTCGATTCTATGATTACACTCGATTTATCTTTGGCACCAATTATTCTGAACCCTGTCGCATTTTTAGGTGAATATACTTCTACATTGAATGCCTCTAACTTCTGAGCTTCTTGATGACAGCCGGTCATAGTCAAAATCATCACTGCCACGATTATTATCAATCTACAATTCATATTCATCCATATTTGATGCAGCAAAGTTATAAAAATTCAGCTGATTTACTCTTGACATCCGCTTTTGAATTTATTATCTTTGCACTGCATTATGAAACTGAAATCTATATCTCTTGTCAATTATAAAAATCTCGAAGAAGTGAATCTTACACTTTCCGACAAGATTAATTGCTTTACCGGTAAGAACGGTATGGGAAAGACAAACATGCTCGATGCCATATATTATCTAAGTTTTGGCAAAAGTTTTTCCAATCAGCCCGATTCTTTCACGGTGAAACATGGAACTGACTATATGATGCTTCATGGATGCTACATTCGTAAAGGGGAAAATGTGGATGTGTCAATAGGTGTACAACCTGGGAAACGTAAAATTGTAAAGCGCAATGGCAAGGAATATCAGCGATTGAGCGAGCACGTGGGTCTTCTTCCGGTGGTAATGGTATCACCACTTGATTTAGACCTTATAAGAGGGGGGAGTGATGAACGTCGCCGCTTTATCGATCAAATTATCTCGCAAAGCAACAAAAATTATCTTCAGGCTCTTTTATCATATAACCGTGCTCTTGAAAATAGAAACCATTTGTTAAAGAATCGTGTATCCGACACACTGATATACGAGAGTGTGGAGTTTACACTCTGTGAAACTGCAAAAATCATTTATAATCAACGCCTAAATTGGATTGAACAATTTTCAGCGATTTTTCATGAGTATTATAATCTCATCTCCGGGAACGCTGAACGCGTAGTTCTCAAATATGAGAGTCAGTTGCACGATTATTCTATGCAGACAATTCTCAACGAGAACAGAACCAAAGATTTAGCGTTAGGATTCACCTCTGGAGGTATTCATCGCGATAATCTTGATTTGAGTGTTGATGGTTTTTCTATGAGAAAAATTGGTTCTCAGGGTCAATGTAAAACTTACACCATAGCCCTTCGGCTGTCACAATACGAATTCTTGCGCCAATATAGCGGAGTCCAGCCGATTTTGCTTCTTGACGATATTTTTGACCGATTGGACGGTTCGAGAGTTGAAAATATTATAAATCTGACCGCATCACAACGTTTTGGGCAGATTTTCATCACTGACACAGACCGCACTTATGTAAATCAAATGATTCGACGGTGCGGGTCTCCGGACTATCAAATGTTTTCTGTTGATAACGGTATGTGTAAAGCAGAAGAGAAAGGAGATGCCTGCTTATGAAATCCATGAAACGCACCGAGGCTGTATCTATCGGAGAGGTAATTATGAACGTTGTAAAGCAAAACAACCTTGAAGAACGCTTGCTGGAACAACGCATTATTGATTCATGGCATTTAGTCGTCGGACCTACAATTAACAAATATACTGTGAACAGATATATTTCAAATCATACACTATATGTTTATCTCACATCGGCTGCCGTCAAAAGTGAGTTAATGCTTCATAAGTCATCGTTATTAAAAAGATTAAATGAAATAACCGGCAAAGAGACTATCACAGATGTGGTGATACGATAGGGCTGTGTGCCACTGAGAATTTCTACTTTAATAAAAAAACTTTAACTTTGCGATGTGATAATTTTTTGAGAGCAATGGGAATTTCAATCAATATCAAAAATCTTCTGTTCGACCTCGGTGGAGTTATTATGGACATTGAACGCCAACGCTGCGTGGAGGCTTTGGAAAAGTTAGGAATGTACGACGCAGGATTATTTCTCGGTGATTATGTACAATCGGGTCCATTTTTACAGCTTGAAAACGGTGATATATCTGCAGCACAATTTCGTAATGAAATCCGCGCCCGAGTAGCAGCACCACTTACCGATTTACAGATTGACGATGCCATGAATAAATTTCTTATTGGAATACCGGTAAGGCGCCTTGCACAATTACGACATTTGCGTTCCAGATATAAAATATATATGTTATCGAATACCAATCCTATAATGTTCCGCACCAAAATCCCTGAATGTTTCCAAATAGAAGGTTATGAAATGAATTATTATTTCGATGGTATAATAACATCATTCGAGTCACATGCATCAAAACCTGATTTACAAATCTTTCGTAGAGCCATCTCCACACTAAACATTATCCCTGAGGAAACACTGTTTTTTGATGATTCCGAAAAAAATATCGAAGCGGCACGGGGGCTCGGGTTTAACACCCACCTTGTGCGACCGGGTGAAGAATTCTATGATTTTTTCTTAAATCAAGATAGTGCTAAATGACAACACACACCAATATTTCCGACAGCCACACCGCTGCCACTATTGGCGTTTTCGATGGTTTACACCTCGGGCATCGGCATCTTGTGAACACTCTAACAGAGCACGCACACGTGCGCAATCTCAAACCTATAGTAATTACATTTAAACAACATCCGGCTTCGGTGATTTCAGGAAAGAATGCTCCGGGCAAATTGATATCAGATAATGAAAAACGTCAAATACTTCATTCTTGGGGTGTGGAAACCGTGATTTTTCTTGATTTCGATGCTCAAATAGCAGGACTTTCATCGCATCAGTTTATCGAATATATTCGCAACAACTATGGCGTAAAATTTCTCTTGGTCGGATTTAATAATAAATTTGGTTCAGACCGAAAATCTAACATATCCGACTATTCTCTTTCCGGAAAAATGTTAGGTGTAGAAGTAATCGAAGCCTCACGGTTTCCTATTGCAAATGTAAGTTCCTCTATAATTCGTTCATTGCTTCTATCCGGTGAAGTAGATAAAGCGGCTCAATTGCTCGGAAATTTTTACACACTGCATGGGACAGTAGTTGAAGGATATCACAATGGCTCTAAACTTGGATTCCCCACAGCCAATATGTGCCTGTCGGAACAAGAAATGTTGCTCCCTGCAAATGGAGTTTATGCTGTTCAAGCATCCGTTAATGGAGGTTCCTGGATGCCGGCTGTATGTAACATCGGATACCGCCCATCGGTATCGCCCGACGGAACAGTTTCCACAGAAGTCCACATCCTCGATTACTCCGGTAATATTTATAATGATCCACTGTCAATTAGATTCGTAAAAAAACTCCGTAGCGAGAGTCAATTCAATTCAATACAACTCTTACAACAACAATTGGTACGCGATTGCAATAACGCCCGAATAATTCTCAACGATAATTTAAATAAATATGAAAGTAATTAATTTTGATGAGCACAAAACTCTTCTTAGTCAATACATGTCCGAACTTCGCGACAAAGATTTTCAACAGAACAGATTGCGTTTCAGAACGAACCTTGAGCGCATTGGCGAAATTATGGCATACGAAATTTCTAAAACACTTGACTATTGTCCCAAAGATATAACCACCCCTTTGGGAACAGCCCATTGCAATGTATTAAAGCAGAATGTGGTTCTTGGGACTATCTTTCGAGCCGGGTTACCTTTTCATCAGGGTTTTCTGCGCTATATAGATAACGCAGAAAATGCTTTTGTATCTGCATACCGCAAGTACACTGATAACACCAACTTTGATATTCATATAGAATACATCGCATCACCAAACATTACAGGAAAAACGCTGATTCTTGTAGATCCGATGCTTGCAACCGGGTCCTCTATGGAATTGGCATATCAGGCATTGCTCACCAAAGGGACTCCCGACCGCGTTATTTTAGCATCTGTCATTGCTTCCCGTCAAGCGGTAGATTATCTTCATTCAAAATTCCCGACTAATACAGTTTCGCTTTACGTAGCTGCAATTGACGAGGAAATCAACTCACACAAATACATCATTCCGGGCTTAGGCGATGCCGGAGACTTAGCGTTCGGAGTTAAAGACTAAAGTTTCAGCCCTTATTTTTTCACTCAGTTTTACATCTAAAACGATACATACGCAAAGAGAGGAACTATAACCACTATAGCTCCTCTCTTTTGGGATATAAACCCATAACAATCATTATTACCTAAATTCTACTAAACATAAATACCATGGTTTCACAACTCGGATATTTATTGAGGGTGTTGTACCAATTTTTTTGTTTAACCTTTCAAACAACATTATTTCTAAACCATAAGTAAGGAATCCGTTAGAATTCCGGCACAAAATTATATCATTATACAATTCTCGCAAACACAATACAACTATATATATAAATAAATTTTATATTATATTTCTGTATTATAGTTGTTTAATCTATATAAAATATAAATTATTATTGAGAATATTGGGCATTTTTAGTCTATTTTTACAGGTTGATATTCCCAATTTCCATCACATCGTCATCAAAAGAATTTCTGTCAATAGCTTTGTTCCGAATTTTATTCCTATACGTATATATCGTGTTTACCGAAAAATGTAAAAAGTGAGCAATTTTGTTGGCATCCTCAACACCTAAACGCAAAAAAGCAAAGATTCGCAATTCCATTGTCAATGTATTCGGCGTTTTAATCACTATCCTTTCTTCAGGTCGTAACAGCTTGTTGAGTTCTTCCACGAAATTCGGATACAAGTGCAAGAAACCTGAATCGAAAGTCTCAAAGAATATTTTATTCTGTTCTTCTGAGAATTTAGGTGATTTTATCATTTTACGCAAATCGTCTGTCTGGCCTGTACTTACTTTTCTTCCTACAATTTTTGTAAAACTATCAAGACGTTCCATATATATTGAACACAGCTCTATAAACTGTCCGATATATTGTTCTTTCATTCGATACATATTTTTGAGTTGCTTATTATAGCCACGTTGTTTCGTAAATTGCCACGCAAGCAACAATCCGATTATAAGAATCACCACGAGAAGCGTCACTGTTATCACAAGCAGGCGCGTTACTAATGAGTTTTGTTGCTGCGTTTTATGCCGATATGATTGACTTATTATCGGCATATCTTCAGCTATCTGTAAATATCTAAAACGTGCATTGCAAAAGTTAGCATCGTATAGCGAAGCATCAAGATATCTATACGCTCTCTCTACATCGCCCTTTTCATACAAATATTTAGCTAATTGCGACAAGGACTCATTATCCTTTATGGCACACTTTGTATAGGTTATTGCCGACAACACCAAATAATGAGCAGCCTCATCCTGTGTACTATATTTTTCTTTGATATTCGCCAACTTCCACATCGCCAAAGCATATTCCGGGGCATCCTCTTTCAAATCGGCAATTAATCTTTGCAGCATATCTATGGCCAGGTTAATATCTCCATTATCAACATACTGTTCTGCATGGTATATTCTGTACAAATAACTGTCTGCATTAATCAGCGTCAGAAGAGAATCGCGATATTCCCTGTTTTTGTTATAATAAGTTTTAGAATACTGTTCTCCCCATGCAGCATTTTCCATCATGTGAGAATACAGTTGTCTTGCGCCATCATAAAGTTCGATTCGTTGCTCCTTTTGTATATCAAGTTGTTCTAACAAAGACACATCTCTAACAGCTTCGTTATACAATCCCAAAATGCCGAGAGGTTTAATCAACGCTATTCTGGCATCTAATTGTCTATTATAGTCATTTTCCGTTTCAGCAAGGTCTTTTGCAATGTTGAGATACATGTATGCTGAGTCTGCTTTGAAGGAAATAAATTCTTTCCCTAAAATCATAGCGTACTCATATTTATCAATATCCGTAATCGAACTATTATATTTCAATCTCAAAGAATCAATTTTGTTGTATCTAAGACCCTCATACCATGAAGCATGCTTGAGCACATCATCGAGTTCTTTAAGATCGGCCGCCGTGAGTGATTTCTCTGCCGAAACCGATTGAACACACACCCCACATATTGATATCAACAGTAATAATTTTACAACAAGGCTTTTCATAACTTCAATATTTCATTAATACTCTGCAAAATAAGTATTTATTTATGAATTTTACAACAGACAAAACAACTGTTAAATTTATACTTCGACAATATTTCTGCCAATCCACCAAACAAGAACAATTACACACAGTATAGCAAGAGCCACAGGATGATGTAACACAAGGTATAGTTTTTGATTTCTTTTGCGGCAAATTTCAGCAACGGAATATAAGCAAACTATAATCATTATAACCGGTAGCGCATAGTTCAATCTCCATGCTTCGAGAAAATTACCATGTAAAGCTTGATATATCGCCCTCTGCATTCCGCAACCGGGACACCTAAAACCCGTAATGTCATGAAACATACAGCGTGGCATCCAATACAACGATTCGGGATTAAAAAAATAATACACCGTGCACAATATTACTATCGATAATACTGCGCACCATATATATTTTTCTGAAAAGATACGGTTCGGCAACAATGCTTAGAATAATTGCGAATATATTGTCCAAAGAAAATACAATGGTATGTAAAACATCCCTGCAAACAGAGACACTACACTCCAAATCAACGCATTGCGTGAATATTTTTCCGCTTTTTCATACTGACGAGAAAGATACAACGACCTCACTTGCGATGCATAAATAACAGCCACGATACCAAATATTTGGCAACAACACAGAAGCATTATGATAGAGAGCACAAGAAACGTAGGAGGACACTGTGTCATATCCGGAATTTCTCCATAATCATACCATGCCTTTTTGTGGGTTGGCTCTTCTGTCGATTTCACATCCTCTGCATCCAACTCTGCAGTGTCTTCAAACTCCGATTCATGCGTTTCCTCTTTCTCCGCAAAACAATCCTGATTTCTTGAGAAGATTCCCTTTAATTCTTCCACATTACCGGCATGTTCCCATTGCGACATGGTTTCGTTCCACACATAAGTCTCTTCTGTAAGTTCGGCAGTCTTCATCAATTCATCTATTGACATCGGCCCCTTACGTTCTCCGTTTATTACTATCCAATATTTCATGTAGTTCTATAATAATCTGTACAAAAGTATAAAATTTTTTAATTCACGTAAAGAATGGTGAACAACTTTTATACATTGGCTTTGACTCTATGATACTTACGGATTTTCTTTTTTACGGAAATTTGTGTAATTTTGTTGAAAATAAATATAGAATTATGAGTTTTAATAAATTAGCATCTATTATAGCCCTATGCTTTTATGGCTGTCTGTATTCAATGGCGCAACAGGCACTGTGGAGTGCTGCCGATGTGGTTTCTCCGCAGGTAAATCCCGACAACACCGTAACATTCCGACTTAAAGCTCCAAAGGCGGTAAAAGTTCAATTGCTTGGTGACTTCCTTCCAAACCGCAAGATTGACACACCTATGGGAACAATGGAAATTCCGGGAATTGCAGATTTAACAGAAAAAGATGAGGGCATATGGGAATTTACTACGCCCGAACCACTCGCTCCTGAGTTTTACTGTTATTCATTTGTTGTTGACGGACTAAAGATAAACGATCCGAGTAATGTACACAAATTACGCGACACCGGCACCGTAAATGATGTGTTCATAATCAAAGGAGAGGGAGCAGGAGACTTATATAGTGTAAATGACGTGCCGCACGGAACTGTAAGCAAAGTTTGGTACAACAGCGAAAAGCTTGGTTTACAGCGCCGAATGAGCGTTTATACTCCTCCCGGATATGAAAATAGTTCAAGGCGATACCCTGTACTCTATCTTCTTCATGGAATGGGCGGAGATGAAAATGCATGGCTTGAGATTGGTTGCGCTTCGCAGATTCTTGACAACCTCATTGCTTCAGGAAAAGTAAAACCAATGATTGTAGTTTTCCCAAATGGAAATGCCGCACTCGAGAGTGCACCGGGAGCGGGTTCTAACGGCCTCATTCGCCCTACTACAGCCCTACCAAAAACGATGACGGGAGAGTATGAAGCAGCCTTCCCCGAAATTGTAAATTTCATTGATAAGAACTATCGTACCATTAAGACGAAAAAATCAAGAGCAATCGCAGGGCTTTCTATGGGCGGATTTCATTCCCTCCATATTTCAAAATATTATCCTGATATGTTTGATTATATAGGACTTTTCTCCGCCGCCATCAAACATTATGAAAAAATAACCCATCCGGTATATGACGATGTTGAGGGCAAACTTGCCATACAAATGGCAAAGTCGCCTGCCTTATATTGGATAGCCATCGGTAAAACAGACTTTTTGTACACTGCCAATGTTGAATTCCGTAAGATTCTCGACAACAACCATTACAATTATATTTACAGAGAAAGTGAAGGAGGGCACAACTGGCGTAACTGGCGTATGTATCTCTCAGAATTTCTTCCGATGCTCTTTTAGCACTTTTTGACAGTAATACTCGGTGTGTGTTTGAGTTTTTTGCTTAATTTTGTGGCAATGTTTGGAGTTATACATAATATTGTTACACGAATTGTCACGTTGGTGGTATGCGTGGTTGCTGTAGCCGTTCCCACAATGGCACAAGTTGGTGGCGTTCAAAAAGGGACTTCAAACGGAGGTAAAAACTCTGAAATTGTACAATCGGGCTATGCATGGTCTATTACCGAACCTCTTGGCGAGCGATATCCGTCCACATTTGACACATTGCAGTATAATTATCAACGTCAAGCCATACCTTCTTTGGTAAGCGATGCTTATGCTTCTACCGGTAATCTTGGAGCAGAAGGAATTGATATGATTTTTTTTAACAGAGAAGACCATAGCGAATTTTTCTTTGCAGATGCACTGCGAGCATGGATGCCTTCAATCAAGACCCTTCGGTTTTATAATACGAGAATTCCCATGACACACCTATCATATAACACCGGTGGCGGGAAACAAAATGTACAGGACCGATTGCGAGGATTGTTTTCAGGCAATATCAACAAAAAGGCAGAAGTTGGAGCCTATCTGGATTATCTGTATTCCAAAGGGAGCTATGACTATCAAGGCACCAACGATTTTAATTGGGGTGCTTTTGGCTCATACCTTGGCGACAGATATGAGGTACAAGCATTTTACAATCACTATAGTTTGCTTAATAAAGAAAATGGAGGCATCGCAGATGACAGATATATTACCAACACTATAGAAATGACAGGCGGAGATGACCACATAGATTTCAAATCAATTCCGACAAATCTTTCCGCAGCACACTCTCATATAAGAGGGCAACAAGTTTTTGTAAATAACAGATATAAGATAGGTTACTATCACCACACATACGATTCCATATACACCGATTCAATTGTCAGTAGCGAGTATATTCCGGTAACAAGTTTTATCTGGACTCTTGATTTCAAAACATTTAAACACAAATTTATAGATACTAACGCTCGCGAAGATACCGCATTTTTCAAGAACACCTATCTCAACTTCGGGGGAACAGATGATAACACCTCTATGTGGAGTTTGAAAAACACATTCGGAGTACAGCTTTTGGAAGGCTTTAACAAGTATGCAAAATTTGGGTTGGCGGCATATCTCACCCACGAAATACGGCGCTTTAGCCAAACAACAGATTCTGCATTGTGGTTGGATAATCGTAGTGAGTTGCTGACGCCTTTTCCCGAGTTAAATATTCCACAGCGAGCCACCGAGAACCTTGTATGGGTAGGTGGACAACTTACCAAACAACGGGGTTCTCTTATTACCTACAGCGTGCTGGGGCAATTAGGGCTTATAGGTTCTGTGGTTGGTGACGTTGATGTTGGTGGTAATGTTTCCACAAAGTTTAAATTATTCGGCGATTCTGTAAAAATCACAGGTTATGGATATTTTAAAAATCAAGAAGTTCCATATTTGTTGAAAAATTATGTAAGCAACCACTTTGTATGGCGCAATGATTTTGGAAAAACTCGTCGATTCCGTTTTGGTGGAAAATTAAACATTCCACACACAGGCACTTTTGTAGATGTGGGATTTGAGACTCTACAAAATCATGTTTATTTCAATGATGAAGGATTACCCACACAACAATCGGATAACGTGCAGGTGTTTAGCGCACAGCTCAACCAACGATTAAATTTCCGGGCACTTCATTGGGACAACCGAATTACATATCAAAAATCATCAAATCAAACTGTAATTCCATTGCCTCAACTATCAATATATTCCAACCTATATTTACAATTTATGTTAGTGAAGGTGCTTAGCGTGCAGATTGGTGTGGATTGCAATTATTACACTGCATATAATGCCTACGCATACAATCCGGCAACAATGACGTTTCATTCACAAAACGAAGTAAAAGTGGGCAATTATCCATTTGTCAACGCTTACCTTAATTGTAAATTAAAAAAAGCCCGATTCTTTGTTATGATGTCCCATCTTAATCAAGGGTGGTTCTCAAACAATTATTTTTCCGCGGCGCACTACCCTTTAAATCCCCGCCGGTTTCAACTTGGTGTATCAGTGGATTTTACTAATTAAATTATCATGCGACAAAACTATAGGAAAAACCGACTGTCTCCGTGGTTATACGTAATTTTTCTGCTCATTGCCATCGGTGCCATGATATATCTTCACAATATAGGTGGTTGTGAAAACAATTGATTTAGTGCACAATCACTTCAGTAGCCCCAAACCCATATTCACGAAACGAGGCATCATGCCACTCGCATTTCGGATAGTAACGTTTCAATTCATCTATGATTGCCTTGCGAAGCACACCTTCGCCCTTTCCATGGATAAACACAATGCGTTTACCTCGATGTGATTTGTGTACCTCCATTACTTTTTTAAATTCCTTAATTTGCAATTGCAACATATCTGCATTCGATAATCCGTTAATATTATCCAACAGTTCATGGATATGCAAATCTATAACCTCTACCTTTTGAGTACGTTTTTCTGCCGGTTTACTTTTTGCAACCGGATGATTCTGCAAATTATCAGACTTAGATACTATCGATTTATGTATTTGCTCAGGATTAATTTCCACTTGCTTTTGTGGCACATCATTCAGCACGATGGGGATTTCGAGTACCGGCACATCAAAATAGTCAGATTCACGAAATGTATGCAACTTATAAAATTTAGTGCCGTCAAATTTGTGACGATAGTTAATAGGATTTTTGATGCTGAAATCTTTGCCTACTTTATACACAATCCCCTG
>JAFLTZ010000018.1 GCA_022509045.1 Muribaculaceae bacterium
CTTCGTCGGGCGAATCAAAATATCCGTATCCGAAATATTTAAAATTCTCTTTTATGGTGCTTTGCGCTTTAGCTATTCCGGCGGTGTCACGTGCAGCGTATGCTTTATCATATTCTCGCAGAGCTTCGTGAGCTTTTTTGCCTATTTCCATTCTTTCGGAATATGATACGGTGTTTATTTCTTCACCTGTAGCCGATATGGATTTTCCTGATAGAATGTCATTGATGCCGGGAACAAAACTGTTGAAGTCGGAATTACATAAGAATGACAGCATATTAGGTATGCCTATCTTAAACAGGAATGGATTTTCACCGGCGGCTATCTTATCTTGAGAATTCATAATTCCGAAAGCTACAAATTCAGTGCCCTGCTCTCCGTTGTAAAGGCCTTCCATAGCAGCCAATTTCATGGGTTGTGCCTTGCTGACTATCTGTGCCGACCCATGCCCGAATATCATTGTGAGTGTCATGCCGGCAAGTGCCACCCACATGCCAACTTTGGTGCTTCGCAATGCGAACTCTATGTTGCTTTTTCTCAGAAGGAACCATGCCGATACACCGATTACAGTTATACCACCGAGGGCCCACCCGCTAAACACTGTGTGAAAATATTTGTTAATCGCCATTGGTGAAAAGGCAACTTCAAAAAAGTTCTCCATCACATTGCGCATTTGTGCCGGGTCAAATTCCATTCCCACGGGATATTGCATCCACGCGTTTGCTACCAATATCCATAGTGCGGATATCGCAGTGCCAAGTGCCGTGAGCCATGTAGATACCAAGTGGGCTTTTTTACTTACTTTGTTCCATCCAAAAAACATTATCGCAATGAAGGTCGCTTCCATGAAAAACGCCAACAATCCTTCTATTGCCAATGGCGCTCCGAATATGTCGCCGACAAACCAACTATAATTAGACCAGTTGGTGCCAAACTCAAATTCAAGTATTATGCCGGTAGCTACGCCTACAGCAAAATTTATTCCGAATATCGACATCCAAAACTTCGTGGTATTCAGCCATTTTTTGTCCCCGGTGCGATAATACATGGTTTCCATAATTCCCACGATTATCGATAATCCGAGTGTTAACGGCACAAACAGCCAGTGATACATGGCTGTGAGAGCGAATTGCGCTCTCGACCAATCTACAACACTAATTAAATCGTTCATATTTTATGTTTAGTTTTAGTTATTTCTCATTTGGTGTAGCCAATGTTTGGCGTACATACGACGACCGTTCTTCATCGTTGGAAAAATTACTGCTTAGAAAATTGGGAAAGAAAAGTACTTTCATGATGATTATCAGAAATATAACTTTCAAGATTATCATTATCCATAATGATTTCCCGAGTGTCATATTTTTGAATCCGTCAATATAAAAACGTACTACTTTTTTAACTAATTCCATGATGGTCTTTTCTGTAATCTTTGCCGAGTATAGATTATACCTCGATTCCCATGCGTCTGTAAAATTAATAAATATTTTCATAACGGCTGTAAGAATGTGGCAAAATTGATATAAATTTGTACTGTTAAATAGACAAATAGCCATATTATGAAGATTTTTGCAGTTGTTGTTACATATAATCGGCTTGCTTTGCTGTCACGTTTAATTGAGAAATTGAGCGATATTTCGAATATCACACAGATTGTCATCGTAAACAATGGTAGTGTGGATGGCACTCGCGAATGGCTTGATTCTTTGGTGTCGAATCCGAGATTTTGTATCATCAATCAGGACAATGTTGGTGGTTCCGGCGGCTTCTACACAGGGATGTATGCCGCGTGGGAAATGGGTGCTGATTATATTTGGTGTATGGACGATGATGTATTCCCTACACCGGATGCTCTAAACAATCTTTTGGCTGCTGATTTGTCATCCGATGTTGGTATTTTGTGTCCGAAACGGGTGATGTCGGATAATAAGGAACTGTTTGTCACGGAATGCCGTAGGATAGATGTTACCAATCCGATTGCATCGCTGCATTCACAAAGTCTTAAAGGTGAAATAGTTCTCGAACCTGTGACGATTGAAGGTATGGTATTTGAAGGTCCTTTGATAAAACGCGCGTTAATTGATGCCATCGGTTTTCCAAATAAGGAGTTGTTTATTTTCTACGATGATACCGACTATTCGTATAGAGCTGCTCAAGCCGGTTTTAAAGTGCTTTACGTGCCTGATGCAATTTTAGAAAAGGAACGTTTTTTTGCATCTGATTCATGGAAGGATAAGCAGCTTAAGAAGAGATGGAAAAGGCTTTATCATGTGCGTAACAGTGCTTATTTCAATCACATTTATGGCAAAAATCTCGCGGTTCGGTATTTTCGTCCTTTTACTACGCTTTTGGGGTATCTGTTCTCTACATTGATTTTGATTTTCAAACGCAATGGAGCATCTTTTGCTGATATCATAGCGCTGTGCAGGGCATACTCCGACGGTATCAAACATCGGCTTGGAAAAATTGTTTAAAACAGGATTTTTTCTGTTTTATTATGGCAAAATTTCACACGTTGCAAAAATTTTATAATTTTTAAACATTTGTTATAAATATTATTATTAATTTTGCAGCGGATACGTCTGGCTGTGAATTGTTATAATCTGCAGTGGCGTTATGATGTGTGTTATATTGTTATAGATGAATAATTTGGTGTTAAGGGTGATAAAGATTGATATTCGAAATTTCTTGTTACTTTTAGCTGTTATAATCGGTGTTACTCTCCTTCCTTCATGCATTTATGATCATTATGATTACGAGGAGGAACCGAAAACGCCTCACATTCCTGCTTCGGGTCTGATTGTCATGCGAGTCAGTACTGTCTCTGCCAATCAAACTACATCTACATCCGAAAAAGTTACTGAAAAAATCAGGTCGCTGCGTTTTATAATGTTAAGCGACAACTATGTGGTTGTCAATAAACATATTTATGTTGATAATATGACTGACGGCTCAGATGATGCTTCAAAATTCTCATACACTTATACATTCCGGTTTAACGATGATGAGCACATTTCTGCCAATACACGTTTTTATTTCATTGCCAATGAAGAATGTGTAGGCTCCCTTAAGTTCTCGTCTGATTATACTGTACCTCAGGAATGGAAAGATAAGGATTTAACCTGGATTCTTTCATCGGAAAAATTCGAGGCTACCAACTCGCTTCCGAGTGCCAATGCTCCCGCAACAGGGGGTGGTGCCGGCGATTTGGAAAAATTCCTTAATGCCATCTATTTCCGGCCGGAATACAATATCGTGTCAAACGATGACAGCGATGACAACTCGGGTGTTATTTATTTGCCCTATTCTGTGTATTATTCATTGGAGGACCTCAACAAGGTTGTGAATAAAAAAGGTGATGTTGTGGGTATTGATGATAAAATGTACCTTGTACCTGTTGCTGCTAAATTTGAGTTTCATTTTGAAAATTATCGCACTAATGCTGTGGATGTTAAAAAATTGACGGTGTCAAGCTTCAATACTCATAATTATATGTTGGCCCGTGTGAAGTCCGACGATTGCAGGAAAACACTTCCTGGCGAAACAGCATCACTTTACTGGCCCGATTGGTTGGCTAAAATATCGGAATTGTCCTGGGATAATGTCGGCTCCGGTGCTAATTTTGATTTTAATGAAAAATATGGCTGGATTGCCAAATATGATATCCCGACTGCTGATGTGTATGAAAAGTCGTTCCTCAATATCAATGATTCTCAGAATAATGGATATTGGAAAGTCCCTGCTCCACAGCTGGTTGATGGAGACTCGCAAGATAAGCTCGAGCCGGGTGTGTTAGACATTGGCCCTTATTATATGCCGGAATCAAATTATCTTTTCCCTATTATTGTTAAGGATGATAAAGATAAAGACGTTGTAACAACTACACCAACAGGTCAGCGCTATGTGTTATCAATGGTTCTGCACGATTCTTCTCAGAGTACGAGTAGTAATGATTTGACTTTTGATTACAATCCTATTGAAAATCTCGGGGCCTTGTTCCGTAATACACATGTCGTAATCAACGTGGTGATGAGAGAGGGTGAGAGTGGTGTGTATGCCGAGATTGAGCCATGGACCGTGAGAAAAGCTGTAGGATGGGTCGGTGATTACAAAAAATAAATTATTTGTATGTTTCGGATAACAAAAAAATATATTCACATCATTTTGGCGGTTGTTATAGCTGTAGGGTGCTCGGACAATTCATCTGTCACGGATGAACAGTACGAACATGGTGATGCGAGCCGGTCGATGTCTGTATCGTTCGCTACTCGCTCTATAAATATTGAAGACCAGTATCCTTTTGGTCGTGGTGAAAACGAAGAGACTCCATACATAAACGATAAATTTGAGGAGGGGGCGATATTGTATATCTCTCAGATGGGTACTACAAAGGACCCGGTGCTGTTTTGCACCGGCGATAATAGTGATCCTAAGAAATACGGAACCCCTTATGATAAAGAGACTGAAAAGGATAATCTATACATCTATCAATATGAGCCTGACACTGATGCTGATTGGAATACCGGATATAATTTTGTCCCCTATGTGAATCAAAATGGAAATAAAACGCCGTTAAATTGGGGTGTTATAAGAACCTTGGGCTCGGTCGGTAACTCGTTCTCATTCTATGCTATTGCGGAACCTAATGGTAAAAATGCACCTCAGTTCAGAATCGGACAATGGCAGAATAATTATGAAACATCTGAATTGTTGTCTAAAAAACTCGATAAATTGGGTGCATATCATGCAACTTCTTCGCTTTACACTCGAATGAGGTTTAAGTTGTATCATTTGGTCAACTGCATACACGTTACGCTGCTTGTTCCTGAAAAAGAAGATAATCATGAAGATGAAGAACCTGGTTATACAGGGTTTAATGAAAAAGCGTTCATTCACAATAATGTTTGTGGCGGTAGTCAAAATGAGGACCTTCCAGGAGTGTGGCTCGGTGTTCCGATGTGGGCTGTGAGACAGCTTGGTGGAGTAAAAAAAGGATTAAATACAAATTTCGACATTAATTGGAGGGCGAGTCGTAGCTCCGATGTTGATCCTCCTAAAATTCGCGTTATAACGGATGCCGGTTATTCGAATAACGATGATAATCATTGTCTGTATATGCTTAAATATGATGTTGATAATCCTGATAAGATGCCGGAACCTTTTAAATTGGAGAATGTTAAAGACTTCTATCCTGATTATGAGAATAAGAATCATCCTGATTACGACATTGTGCGCCGTTATGAATTTGTGGGATATTTCTTGGGACAGAAGTTTGAGAACGCCTATTTAAGTATAAGGTTGCTTACACCCGATTCGAGTGGTGAGTTGGTACATCGTAAGAATGACCCTGGTTCGCAAGATAGTAATATAAAAAAATCTGTAGATGGAAACTATGTCCCGTATTTCTATTATGGAAATACCAAAGGTCAGAATCAGCAGCAGCCCGGAAGTGAATTTAACATTGGTGAAAATACGCAGGGTGTATTCCAACATGTTGTCCTTTATGTTCCGAGAAAAGGAAATGAAACTGTCGAGGTGAGTGCTAAAGTGATTCCCTGGAATGAAACTCATACCGATATGACATTGATTGAGCGGGATGAAGACGATTATAACAATTAGAATTTTGGAATGGGCAGAAATTGGTTTGTATATATATTGGTAATTATATTCGCTATGGGGTTTCAGTCCTGTGGCGAAGAGCCGGTTGTTGACGCTGAATATTCCGGTCGCGATTTGTTGTTGTTCGGTGCCGGGGCTGCTGATATGCTCTCTTCTCGGGCCTACACCCACGACGATGATGGCGGTTTGGTGCATTCTGGTATATATTATTTGTTTTATCAACAGGCAACCAACAGCAAGTTTAAACTTCAAAAAATTGATTTTGGTAATGCAAAATATTTCTCGAAATTTGACAAATATTATACTACTGCATTTGCTCCCGATGGCAAAAGCGAACTTAGGTGGAGCGATATAAAGGATACACAATCGATGCCTCTATATCTCGACAACGTGAACTTCTCTTTTGGAACAACCTCTGCAGATAGTGTTGTTACTTTTAATAATACCAATCCCTTTGTGGCTGGTCTGATGGACGATAGTAATGACTTATTGTGGGGCTCTGTTCCACAAAAACGCACAAGTCGCTATATCGATTTCAACTTGCATCATGTTATGGCGGGGGTAAGGGTCAAAGTTATAAACTCTTACATTGGTGAATACCCTCGATGGCGATGCCGGACAAAATTGGGGCTCTATAGATATTCCGGAATCTGATGACGATGAATATCATATTTTCACCACCTCCAATTTTATATTGCCTCCTCAATCCATAACATCGCCGGAACGTCCGCAGGTTGTCGTGCGCTTCCCGAATCCCACTGCGGAAAAACAGGAGGATAAACCGATATTGGAATTTTTTGGCTATTTGCCGCTTAGTATGGAAACTGATTATGTTGGCGGTAAAAATTATGTAATGCAACTATCGTTTTTAAGAGAGCATATTCTTGAGATTCGCACGAAAATAACACAGAACCCTCCTCAACTTGTTTTTATGCCTGTTAAGGTTTATGATTGGGTTAAGTGGGGGCCTTATACTTTGGTCGGTAATCAGGAAGGCTTATATACCGATAAAGATTTATATGACATAATTTCCTACTATTCGACAGACAATGAAAAAATGCTTGCACGATTTGGCGAGTTGATTACGGATGGTAAAACTAAAGAGAAATATTGGTCATTCGACATTTTTAAACGCTTAACTTTCAATCTTGACCGTATTAAAGGTGCGATGGCAAAAGGCAATCATAAATACGGAGTGAAATTCAATCTTCATGGCCATAAAGTTATTGTCGTTGGAGATGATGGCTCTGTTTATGAAATTAAAGATAATAATGATTTCGATAACCTGATTGTAAACGGAGTCCTTCCTGAACCCGACGAGCCTGGTGGTGATGGAAATTAAGACTATGCGTGATTCGAGTCGAAAAAAGTGATAATTTATGATTTCATATAATTTACGTAAATATATAATTGGTTGTATTGCTGTTGCAGGAATTGTCCTTTCTTCCTGTTCAGACGACACATCCGGTTTTTTTCACGATAAAAAGCCTCTCAAAGTTTATGTTACATTAGATAAATCCTCTGCTGGAACAAGAGCAATACTTTTGGAGGATATGGATAAATGGTCGTATCGTGATTTTTCCGATGGGGATGAATTAGGTTTATACGCGGCATCGCGAATTAATCCGCAAGTGCCATTCCTGAATGTGGATATGCTTTATTCCGTTACCGATTATCTGAAAGATGACTTGTTTTGTCAGTTTAGCCCGGTAGAGGGTGAAACTTTCGATGCCACTCAGGTCGCTTCTTCCGGAGTGTTCTTATACTTCCCGTATAGCAATCAGATGCCCACTGATAAAAATCAACATGCACGCGGCATGGAACTCAGACGGCAATCGGTCGATGCTGCCGATGGGGTGTGGCGCTGCGTCGATTTTCTTTCTTCATCTTTTGTGGATGTTTCCGACCTTGATCAAGGCACTATCTCTGCGGAAATGGCACATGCTTTTAGCGAACTCATCATTATGCGTGGCGACGGATTTGACCATCCTTCTGCACCGTCGGGTGAGGACCCGTATAAAATTATTATAGCTTTGAAGAAGCCGTTTACTCACGTAAAGATTGACTACACCCTGTCACCATGGGGTTGCAATATCGCATTGACCAATAATGATGATTATGCTCCTGACAATGTCTCTGATTTCGATGCAAAGTTATGGCAGGCTTGGAAAGGTGGAAACTATGCATTGACTGAAAAAGATAAAGTTGGGTTAGAGGCATGGTATGCTATTTTACCTACATTGGGCGATAATGACAAAAAATCGGCTCAAAGAACTCAAGTGGATTATATTCAACTCTATGATAATGAGGGAACATTACAAACTATTAAAGATTTGCATCTTGATGGAAGCTCGGCAAATATGCTCACTCCAAAATGGAGGTATCCGATGGTGATTGCAATGCAGGAGCTTGTGCCAACAATCTTCCCTTGCACTATTGTACCTTGGACTGACGGTACTATAACCAATAAGCGTATTAGAGGGATTTATGCCAATACTTTTGAGGCATGGCTCAATGAGTACACGGCATATCTTAATGATAATCGGTCGGAATCGTTCGATAAAGAATTATCCAAATATGGCGATAAGATAATTGTCAATAATAAATCTCGTTGGCATTTCTATTTGTTTGAAACCATTAATTTAACGGGTATTGATAAAAATGTTGGGTGTATTATTCCTGAACTGCAGGACACCCTTGATGGGAAAACGGCACCGGCTGCCTCGTCTGTATCTATTGTGGGGCTGAATAAACCGTTTATTGATAGAATGACCGGCTCGAATGCTGCTCTTATTAATTTAACTGTCGATGCTCCGAAAATACTTCAAAATACTGCTTCTGACAACACTCTGTTGCCTGCTGCAGGTTGTTTGGTTAACACCGTCACTTCGGGTGCTATTGAAAATTGTATTATAAATCAAGGCTACTTGTATTCTAATGGTCCGGTTGGAATGCTCTGTGGTGCTTTGGATGGTGGTAAAATTAATGAATGTACTGCTTCAGGTGTGTTGCTCGGCACGTCATCCGACAGCCAATTCAGTTTCCTTGCAGGCTCGGTTATTAACGGTGGTACTCAAAATAAAAACAGTTCATCAGTAATCTTCAATAATATACGAAATGAAGGTAATTAAAAGATTCTTAAATATAATATTTCTTTCGTGGGTATTTGCTCTTATGAATATTTCCTGCAACGATGACTCACTTTATATTGGTAGAAGTAACAATGCTGATGAAATTCCGGTGGAGTGCTCGTTCCTTTTGCCTGAAAGCATGAATACGCGTGCTATCAGCAATGAAAAGAAATCTTTTGCAGATGGTGAGGTTGTACATATCACGGGTACTTTTACTCTTTCATCCGGTCGTATAGAAAAACGTTATGGCGCTCTTAAATATAATTCAACTTCAAACAAATGGGAACCCGTTCAGGCTTCCGGTCTTACTTGGCCAAATACTGCGGACAAAGGTGTATTTGAAGCATACTACGTTGCAGGTCTCACCGGGGTGCTGACTGAAGAAAACGGTAATCCAAAGACTCCGACTGTATATGAGTTGGCAAAGGTGCAGACGAATGCCGACCCTTTGTATGCTCAATCTCCGGTAGGTCCCGATGGCTTGCAGATTGAATTACCCTATGGCTCTGCAGTTAATTTCCGTTTTCAACACTTGCTTACTTACCTTATTTGTGAAAGTGTAAATCCAATTGTGTCAACTGCTTATAATTTTGTAACCGATAAAGTATATACATCGATGGATGGAGAGGCGCATAACTTCAACAATGCTTTTTCTTTTGGTCTGAATCAAGATAAAACAATTTCTTTTAAGTTTATACAAAGTCCTGATTTAAAAGGTAATGTCTTTATTCCTGGCGATGCGAAAGAGGTTGATAAAAACGGAACTAATGCTGTTGGATTCTTCCTTGAGCCGGGTTATTATCCTACTTTCCAATTGAAATATCCTTCATTAGAAGATAATCTGAAATTTAATTTCCTCACTTTCAATTATACACCTCTTTGGGACTCTGAAAACACTCCGCCTCAGCTTGAAGCAGGATGTGCTTACTCTCTTAATATTCTGGAATCCCCCGGTATTACTTTGGAGCAAAAGCCTGAAGGTGGTGAAGAAAAATGGGAAGATGGTGATAATCACGTGATTGTTGATGTGGATGCGTTCCTTACCAGCATTTCTGAAAATAGGTCATATTCAGAAAAGAATGAAAAAGGTGATGATGTCCCTATTACGAAGTTTGAGAATGGGGTGCTCAAATTATTGAGAAATGTGGATTTCCAAAATTCTGATAATTATGTTTTGCTTAAAAACGGCAAGGCGCCGGATGTGCCGCAAGATTGTGTCTTCGATGGCGGTTTTCACTATATTCAAAACCTACGCTGTCCTTTGTTTGCTACCAACAATGGTACAATACAGAATTTGGTAGTGAAAAATGTGAATGCAACCGAGGTGGTGTTAAATCAGTATCAGCTTATTGATGGTAAAGAATCGGATCAAAGTCGTAAAGGCATACTTTGTAACAATAATAAAGGAAAGGTAGGAAATATTCGTATGTCGAATGTTAACTTAGTTGCTACTGTGTACAATAAAAATGAGAAAGATACCGAAAATATTGGATGTATTGTTGGCTCTAACTCCGGAACTTTGGAAACTGTCAGGCTTTCGGGATACTTTTCATTGGTTTTGAAAAATGATCCGGCAGATACCGATATCGATTGTACAATGAATATCGGTGGATTAGTGGGGCAAAATGTAGGATCTGTTTCTGATATTGCGGCTCTTGAAAGCACAACATACTCTGTTTCGATTTCCAATGAATGTACCGGTAGTAAAGGTGCATATTATATCGGTGGGATTGTCGGGCTTAATGAAAGTTCGATTGTCGCGGTTAGTATTCCCGAAGTAAAGATTGATGCATCGCAGAGTAAATGTACAAAATCTTTTATCGGACTTGCTGTAGGTGAAATTACTACATCTTCAGGGTCATCATCGACTATGAGTGAATGTAATGTCGCCGGTAGGGCTGTAAGTGGGGAAGTGGTTCCTTTTGATGCCCTTGATAGCGGTTCTTATTTGGGTGGAATTTGTGGTGCTGTTTTGCAACCGGACAATAACAAAGGTGGAATATATATTAAAGAGTGTATTGTTGTGGTGAACTCTTTGGACAATAGTCGGGCTTCTGCAGATGATATTATTAATTCTACCGGTGGATGTTTTGGTCGTATATACTCTGAAATCACTGTCAGTGATATCACATTAACACTCATGTCACTCACACTTTCTGATAATAACGTTCAATATGATAGACATGTGGGTACTTTTGCTGGTCTGGTTCCTATAGGGAGGAGTTGGGATTCCTATTCGAATAATAATATCAATATTATTGTCAATAATTCCGGTATAGACAATGAGATTGGCGCTGACCGGTTAAACGGTTAAATTAATGTTAGCGAAATATGAATAAAATAAAGATGAAATATATATCAGTATCACAGTTGTTTGGATTCGTCATTCTATTGATTTCGGTAGCGTGTCAGTCTGATAAATTGGCTGAATTCGATGGTAAGCCGGGAAATGTCGTGTCTTTTGGCGCGAGACTTGAAAATACGGCAAGTGTAATGTCTCGTGTACCGTCGGAAGATAGTTCTGTATATATTGCCGAAAAACCGTACGATATGGATTTTTATATCCAGTTGGCATCCGCCGACGATACGAATAATCCGGTATCTAATTTCGGAACTTATGTAGTTGCTTCCGGTTATGAGGGTAAATTGGTTGAAAAAAACAATTCTCTGCCGTTAATTTGGCAGTCTCTTCGTGGTGAACACACATTTTACGGATGGACTTTCCCATTTGGAGATAATTCGGAATTTTACGACCGGAATCCCTATCTGAATTTCAATGAACTTGACGCGTCAGAGCCGGTGCCCTCTGCCCGGATTAAATTCCAAGATTCTCCCGAAGGTGATGAGACATATTCAAAGTATAAAAACAATAGTATATACGAAACATTTATCGGGGTAAAAAAAGGACCGGTAACATACATGAAAAATGGTACGTACGTTCCGTTGATTTTTCGGCACCTTGTTTCTAAAATATTTGTTGAGGAATTGATACTCAATCAGTCCGGTTCTATTCAGGAACACCTCCAGGCAAATGTCACATTCTATGGTATGCCCAAAACGGCTACTTTTATTCCTCGTCCCGATGGTGATATGCCTCCGGTAGTAGTGCCCGATGAAGCTACTGTGGATGACGAACTTACATTCTTTATTAGTAATACCTCTAAAAAGGATGATTATCTTTATATTTGCCCTGAAATCGACTTTTCAAAAGTGTCGTTTAGTATTAAACTTACAAGTACTGAAGAAGAGTTCAACGGAATGAGGGAATACAGTGGAAATTTCAGTAACGTCTTTTTTGACAGAACAGGTGTTAATTGGGATAATCTGAATCCGGATGGTAGTTGGAAAGCGGATGATTCTACAATTCTTCATGCCGGTGAAATGATGATAATAAGGATTATATTGTATCCGGGTGGCGGAGGCGGTTTATTTATCAAAATAGTTCCGTGGAGCACGCAGGACCCGAAAGAATCCACGCATCATTCTCGTCCCGGTATTTATAATAATTCTTCTCTATCGGAAATTATCAAGGCTGCTAAAGATAATATAAATGATATATTTGCCCTTTATGGACAAGGTGATAATATATTCAATCTGTATGAAAATGTTACCCTTTCCGAGTCAAATCTTGTCATCCCGGATGATTATATCCTTGAGGGCAATGGACATCTGATAACTGTAAGTAAATCACCTGTTGAAGTCAAAAATGTGAGAAATGTATATCTTTCCGACGGAAAGAATACTATATATATTGATGCGGAAGGTGACATTTACCTCGTTGATAATAATTTTGTGTTCCCTCCGGACCCTGATAAAGCTACGGGAAAACTCAAAAGTTCCGGCAATAGTAAAATCGATTTTTCCAAAGGCACGGTTAGTTAATCTTAATTTTATATTTATAAATATGTAAATATGATGATAAATATTGTTTTAATTATAAATTAGTAGTAAATTTGCACTTGAATTTTGATAATCAAGTTTTAAAGATATGCTGGTTCGAAAAATTGTTTTAGGTTTGATATCGCTCGCTTTTGTCTGCTCGATGAAAGCTCAGGATGTGTCTGTTAAGACAAACTTATTGTACGACGCTGCGGCTAATGTAAATGTAGGTGCAGAAGTTAAACTTGCTCCTCGCTGGTCTTTAGACCTGTCGGGTGACTTTAATATATGGACAATAAAAGAACATAAATGGAAGCACTGGTTTGCACAACCGGAGGCAAGATACTGGTTCTGTGATGCGTTTGCAAAGCACTTTATAGGTCTTCATCTCATTGGAGGACAGTATAATGTAGGTAATATTAAAGGTTTACCTAATTTCTTGGGAAATAACTTCTCAAATTTGGAACACAAACGTTATCAAGGCTGGGGTGCCGGCGCCGGTATTGCATACGGATATGCTCTGCCGTTAAGTCAACATTGGAATTTGGAATTTGAAATTGGTGTTGGCTATGTTTATCTTGATTATGACGTTTTTGAGTGTCAAAACTGTGGAAAAAAAGTGGGTAACGATAAGCACCATTACGTTGGTCCTACTAAAGCAGCTGTTAACTTAGTTTATATCTTCTAAAATTTAAGTGTATGAAAAATTGTAAAATATATAATAGCGTTATTTCAGCTGCCTTGTTCCTTTTGTTTTTAACTCCCGGAACCGCTGCGGCGCAACAACAGAATCTGGTACGGCAAGTTGCAACTGTTCGTGATACTACAGTTTGGACTTTGCCGGTTAATGATATCAAAATCAAGCGTAATGCCGATTTGATGACTGTGGGTCTGAATATGAAACTCGCTGATTATAAATTGAAAGGCGATAAAGTTTCGGTTTTTACTCCGGTTTTGGTTAATGGTACCGATACACTTGGTTTAAATAGCGTAGGTCTTTATAGCAGAATACGTTATATTCAATATTTGCGCGATGGACGCGAAGGCGTGAGTGGCCCGGATGAAACATCCTACAAATATTCGGCACGTCCCGATGAAGAAAATGTTGACCAGTCTGTTCCTTATCTTGATTGGATGAGTGGTTCTACTTTGTTCCTCGAACGTTGCGACTACGGTTGTTGCCACACTTTGCTTAATCGTGAATTTGTGCCGCTTGGACGTTGGTATGAAATGGCATATAATCCGGAATTCTACTATGTTACCCCTGAGGCTGAAAAAGTTAAAATGCGTGAACTTAGAGGTAGGGCATATATTGACTTCCCGGTTAATATGACGAATCTTTATCCTGATTATCGCAAAAACCCTACTGAACTTTTGAAAATTATTGCTACGATTGACTCTGTGAGAAATGACGAGGATATTACAATTAAAGAAATAACAATTAAAGGTTATGCTTCTCCCGAGAGTCCATGGTCTAACAATACGCGCTTGGCGATTGGACGTACTGCTACTTTGAAACAGTATGTTCAGAATCTATATAGATTTGACGAAAATCTCATCAAAACTGATTATTGTCCTGAAGATTGGGAAGGTCTTCGTGAATTTGTTGAGAAATCAGGACTTGAACACAAAAAAGAAATTCTTGCCCTTATCGATGATGACACTATCGAACCCGACCCCAAAGAGGCCCTTATCAAGAAAAGATATCCGGAGGAATATAGCTTCTTGTTGAAGACTGTATATCCAGGACTTCGTCACTCCGACTATACAATTGAATACACTATTCGCCATTTTAGCGACCCGGTGGAAATCAAACAGATTATGGCTACTGCTCCTCAGAAATTGTCACTTGACGAATTCTTTATTTTGGCTAAAACGCTTGAGCCGGGTAGTGATGAGTATAATGAAGTCTTTGAAACGGCAGTGCGCATGTATCCTAACGATGAGGTGGCTAACATGAATGCTGCAAGTTCTGCTATGCATAGAGGCGATTTAGATACGGCGGCAAAATATATTGCTAAAGCCGGTGATAAAGATGCTGCAATTTATACCCGTGGAGTTTATGCTGCTTTGAAAGGTGAATATAAGCAGGCTGCCGCTCTTTTTGAGCAGGTCGTTGATTCCATTCCGCAAGCGGCTGATGCTTTGGCAAATATTAATGAAATAATTGCATTACAGTAAGATCGCGCATATTTGATGAAAATAAAATTAAAAAATAATACAGAAATGAAAAAAAGTTTATTTTGTACAGCATTACTCACATTATTCCTTGCAAGCTGTTCTAACAATGAACCATTGATAAATGATGGCAATGAAGGTGACTATAGCCAAGCTAATAGTTATATTTCAGTTAGGTTACGCACACCAAACAGCGGTACACGTGCTACCGAAAATAATGATGGTACATATACTGATGGCAAAGGTACCTATGAAGACGGTACATCCGATGAAAACTATGTTTCGCGTGTGCGTTTCTATTTCTTTGATGAAAATGGAGAAGCAGCAAAAGTGAGATTTAACAATATCACTAATAAACATCTAAACTATGTTGATTGGGTACCTTCCTCCGAAAATGATTTTGGAGGTGGCGATCATGATGAAACAGTGGAAAAAACGATGACTGCAACCATTGGTCTTACCTTTGTTGATGGTACCGAAGTGCCAAAGATGATTTTTGCTGTTGCTAATCCGACTGCAGATCTTCTGACAAAACAGGGGAAAAATCTTCCTGAAGAAATGTCTGGTATGAATCTTACGGATTTACAAGGTATTGTTGATGACTATCTGTCAGTTTTAACAACTGAAACAACTGAAACAACTGAAGGAAAATTTGTTATGACTAACTCTGTTTACGTTGACGACAATAAACCTGTATATGCTACCCCAGTTGAGGCTACTAAATTCAAGGAAACTGCAGAGGCCGCTAAGGGAGACCCTGTAGTAATCTATATCGAGCGAATTTTGGCTCGTGTAGATTTTGGAGTGAGTGATGAAATGGTAAAAGCGACTCTTGACGGAGTTAAAGGTACATTTTATGAAGTGGGAAAATACACTTTAAATGATGCTGACGCTGAGGGCGGTAAAGAAACAAGTACTCCGGATGTTCCGATTTATGTTAAATTCCTTGGTTGGGATGTAACATCAACTACCAATCTTTCTCGCTTTGTAAAAGAAGTTAATCCAGCGTGGACAGATGATAAGAATGTATTGGGAGAAGGTGAACCATGGAACGCTGCTATATATCATCGTTCATTTTGGGCTGTAAATCCTAATAAAACACTGAATCCTAACTTCGGATATCAATATGGCAACTTTGGAAAAGTCGATGAGTCAAGCAGTGTTGTTCCTGAGGGTCAGTTTGCTTTATCATTTGATATGCCAGAGTCAGGGAAATATGCACAGACATATATCCAAGAGAATGCTAATCCGTATAATGCTGAATTGACTGCTATGGCTCCTGAAAGTCCAACTAAAGTGATAATTGCAGCTCAATTGGTGGATAAAAAAGGTGAAGCGCTTACTATTTGCGAATGGGGATATAATAAATACACACTTGATGGGTTGAAAAATCAATTGGCTAAGGTGTTGAATGATCTTTATTATAAAGATCCAGAAAAACCGACGGAGTGGAATCAGATAGCACCGAGTATGCTTACATTTACAACTACAGACCCGTTAGGCCGTAGCGAAGAACAGGATTATTACGTTTATGCTGTTCTTGATGAAGACGCGGCTAAAGATTATGATTGGTATGATGGCTTCGGTGAGAATGCTAAACCTTTCAAAAAAGATGATGGAAGCACTGCATTTGAAGAAATAAATAAATATATTTGTAGATTTGTTAATCATGCTATGATTTGGAATAGCGGTATGACATATTATTTCTTCGATATTCGTCATCTTGGAGCTAAAGGAACTCCCGGTTTCCATGGTATAGTTCGCAACCACATTTATCGTACTACAGTTACTTCGGTAACAGGTCTTGGTACCCCGGTTTATGACCCCGGTAAGAAAATAGAGCCGGAAGTTGTTGATCCTAAGGAATCTATACTTGCTGCTAAGGTGGAAATCCTTTCATGGCGCGTTGTTAGCCAAGGTTATGACTTAACTTGGTAATAATAATGAGAATACGTGTAAAAGATATTCCGGCTGTATCCGGAGTATCTTTTGAATCGTAAAAAAGTGTTTAAAATGAATTTTTTAAAATCGGCAAGAACATATTTGACGGTTATTTGTGCCGTGTTAATCTCTTTATTAGGGACTTCGTGCGAAGATTTTTTTGACTACGAAGGTGATTGTGATGTCGTTCACAAAGTAAGGTTCGTTTACAATAGGAATCTTAAATGGGCTGATGCTTTCCCTGCAGAGGTAAATTCAGTCAATCTTTATGTTTTCGACTCTAACGGCGTTTTTGTCAAGGAGTATTTTGGACGTGGCGATGAATTGTCGCGCCCGGACTACTACATTGTTTTAGATTTGCCGGCAGGCGATTATCAACTTTTGGCATGGTGCGGGCTTGATAATGGTGAAGACATTGAAGAGTCGTTCTCTGTGCCGGTTCCGGTTAAAGGTGTAACTCGCATTGAAGAAATGACATGTAAGATGAATACATCACCGGAGCCTGTTATTAGTCGCTCCGATGATGAGCAGATGGTATATTCCAACAAGCAGCTTCATTTCATGTTTCATGGCTTACTAAATGTTACGCTCGAAGATAATCACGATGGTCGGGAATATATCCACACAGTGGAATTGACAAAAGACACTAATCACATACGTATCATATTGCAGGAACTTTCTAATGATGAGGGGCTCAACGAAAAAGATTACATCGTTAGTATTGAATCGGCCAATGGTTGTTATGCTTATGATAATTCGCTTGTCGGGAATCAGATAGTACGTTTCACCCCATGGGCTCAATTTTCTGATGTAGTAGGTGTGGGACGTGTGGAAACTGACGGTATTAAATATGTTAAAGGGCTTGTCGCTGACCTTAGTGTAGGACGTATGATGGTTTCTGATGCCAATAAAATGATGCTCACCATACGTGATGCTAAGACTGGGGAAAACATCATTGCTCGCGTTCCGATTATCCAGTATGCTATGCTCTCACGCGAATATTACGAGCAGGCTTATGGTCATGTAATGACTGACCAAGAATTGCTTGACCGTGAAGATGAGTTCGTAATGACATTCTTCCTATATAATAACCGTTGGATTGATGCTTATATTGATATCTTATCATGGCGTATTGTGTGGCATAACTATGATGTGTGATTAATTCTTGTATGATATAGAATATAATATACTACATGTTATAAAGTAAAAAGCACCGTTTTTCAAGCGGTGCTTTTTACTTATATATAGAAATAGTATCATCATCTCCCGATGATGATACTACGCCGTGTATTCTGTTACCTCACATTATACAAAATCCAATCCACTCCAGAATACACGTTATTTATTCCGTTAGTCATATTTTATTTTATTATATGTGAGCAGATGCTTGCTCACATATTCATTGAATGATTCTTTATAAGTTTCAGAAATGGGTATGTATTGCTTTCCGAATACAATGCGATTCCGTTCGACAACACGTATCTTAGATGTCTGAACAATGAAGGACCTATGAACCCTGATAAACCGTGATGACGGCAGATATGTTTCCAATGCCTTCATGCTCATAAGTGACATAATCGGAGTCTGTGAGTTCTCCAAAAAAATCTTCACATAGTCCTTTAACCCTTCAATATATAGGATTGATTCAGTGGGAATCTGTACCAATTTGTATTCACTTTTAACGAATATATATTTAGGGTCGTTTTCTGCATTAATCTGTTGTTGATATTTCTCCTCTCGCTCAAACCATCTGATGGCCTTGTTGACAGAAGCAAGGAACTCTGTATAGCTTACCGGTTTTAACAGGTAGTCGAGTGCGTTGGCTTTGAATCCTTCATAAGCATACTGTTGGTATGCGGTAATGTATATTATACGAGTGTGAGGAGGAATAACAGTAGCAAGTTCGATACCACTGAGCTCGCTCATTTCAATATCAAGGAAAACGATATCAACATCACTACCTAACAGGGTTTGTATGGCTTCGGAAGCGGAGGTGAATGCACCGACAAACGTCAACGGTGAAGTTTGGTCAATATATTTTTTTATGAGATCGAGAGCTAAAGGCTCGTCGTCAATAACGCAACAACGCAGTTTTCGAATCATGGGACTTGTTTAGTTTTTTTTGTTGTTATTGCCAATTTAGCGGAGAACTTATCTGTCAAGTCCTCTATGTCTAAAACGGCATTGTTTGAATATATTAATTTAAGTCGTTTACGTAGGTTAGTGAGACCTATTCCTGACTCCGGATTAGTTCTGGCGTGATTGCTGTTTTCTACCAAGCAATCAATCCGGTTGTCGGTTGTTGTCACATATATATGTATATACGATTGTTCTGCGTTGCTGACACCATGCTTAAAAGCATTTTCCACCAAAGTTAAAAGCAGTAAAGGAGCGATGGGCAGCTCTTCGTCCTTTATGTTATAATCGCATTTAATTTCCACATTTGAAGTGAGACGTAACCGCATGAGTTCAATGTAATTGTTTATCAAATCCACTTCTTTTTTAATGGTGGAACAGGTGTTGCTGCCATTGTCGTATAATGAGTACCTGAGGAGGTTGCTCAACTCGTGAATTGCATTTTTTGCCTTATCGGGAGATACTTCAACAAGTGCATATATATTGTTGAGCGTATTAAATAAGAAATGCGGGTTGATTTGTTCTTTGAGATTATTTAGTTCAATTTCCTTTTGCAGAGAGTTTAATTTATGCCATTTGTTGCTTAAACGAAGTGCGAGACTTAAACCTATAGTAAGGATAAGGAGAATAGTGTCGCACAAGAAACTATGCACTAATTTCAAATATGGGTTCATTTTGAAATGATGGGCATATTTTGGAATTTCATTCCGGCAGAAGCTCTCGTGATTGAACAGCAATTGGTTGATTATAGGATACGCCAATATAAGAACTGCAAAGAAAATAATCAGGGCATTATATGTGACGAACTTCCAGATGTGTTTTTTATTGTAGAAATATTTATTGATAAGAATGAAATAGTTTATAGCTAAAACGACTACACACAAGGCCGGGCGTATGTATATCATTGGATATGCAGGATGAGAAATGCTCCGTATCACTCCCGGTAAAACGAAAATGATACAACACAAAAGAAAGTATGTAGCAATGTTGGCTTTCTTTTCCTTGTTGCTTATAGTTTGTTTAACTAAGTCATTATTACTCATCGCTAATTGCAAAGTTGGGGATTAAATCCATTATAATAAAGCATATTAGACGAAACTGTTATGTGATATGTAAAAAATCGGTGTTTTAAATGATGAAATAATGTTCGCGTGGTGGTGTGTGAAAAAAAGTTAACAGTGCAGGCAAGGGTGTAAAGCAAAGGGGGACCGTTGGTAAATATGCATTAAATTAAGAAAGCCACATTGAAGGATGCGATGAAACTCCGACTGACAGGATTTGAGCTCCTCTGCATCTTTGTAATCCTCCGGTTTCAGAAGAAACACCAAACGGTTGAGGCCCGCCATTGAAACAAAGGGATGTCTCGGCATTTCATATTATTTGATGAGTTTCCCAATCTACTTCAATGTGGCTTATGGTTGTACAAAATTATAAAATATTGTTTTGATAAACAATAACAGTTTGAAAAAAACGGTATCGGAAACAGTGTCTCCGATACCATTATTTTGATACTTTGCTATAGTATGAATTACCTGTTATCAGGCATTCTTTACTTTATCAACAATAGCTTTGAAAGCAGCGGGGTTGTTCATAGCGAGGTCTGCAAGAACTTTGCGGTTGATTTCGATACCAGCTTTGTGTATCAACCCCATAAGCTTAGAGTAAGAAAGATCTTCGAGGCGAGCAGCCGCGTTGATACGTTGAATCCAAAGAGCGCGGAAATTGCGTTTTTTGTTTTTTCTATCGCGGTAAGCGTAGGTAAGACCTTTTTCCCAAGTGTTTTTAGCAACAGTCCAAACATTACGACGGCAACCGTAATAACCCTTAGTTAATTTTAAGATTCTCTTTCTTTTGGCTCTTGAAGCCACATGATTTACTGATCTTGGCATTTTGTTATCAATTTTTGAATGTTAGCGGCAATAGTGTGCACTTAAATTTGGGCTAAACATTCGGTTAATAAATAAATTATAAAATCGAGAATTAAAAAAAATAATGAAACCTGTGTATTAAATGCAAAGTAATTTCTTCACATTGTGGAGGTCGGCTTTAGTAATAGTAGTAAAGTGACCGAGATTTCTTTTTTGCTTTTTAGTCTTCTTAGTTAAGATGTGACTTTTAAAAGCATGTTTTCTTTTAATTTTTCCTGATCCGGTAAGGGCAAACCTCTTTTTGGAACCGGAGTTAGTTTTAACCTTTGGCATCTTGTTTTATTTTTTAATTATTGATTTTAAAATTGCCATACGATATGGCTCGTTTATATCATTTTTATTTTTGCTTTTTAGGAGAAATCATAATCGTCATGCGTCGTCCTTCAAAAACGGGCATCTGGTCGAGTTTTCCGATTTCTTCGAGGTCGTTGGCGAAACGCAATAACAGCACTTCCCCTTGTTCTTTGAATAGGACGGAACGCCCTTTGAAGAAAACGTATGCCTTGACTTTTGCTCCTTCTTTAAGGAAGCCAATGGCGTGTTTGAGCTTAAAGTTGTAGTCGTGGTCGTCGGTTTGAGGTCCGAAACGAATTTCTTTAACGACCACTTTAGTGGATTTAGCTTTTTGCTCTTTGAGCCGTTTGCGTTGCTGGTAGAGGAATTTTTGATAATCCAAAATTTTGCAGACCGGAGGATTTGCCGAAGGGGAAATTTCGATTAAATCCAAACCCAGTTCATCGGCAATAGCCAAAGCCTTTGCAATAGGGTAAATACCAATTTCTACATTGTCGCCCACAAGACGGACTTCGCGAGCGCGGATACGTTCGTTAATAGCATATTGGTCTTTATCATTGTTTTGCGACCGGTTGTTTTGCCCTTGATTATTAGGTTCTACTGGTTTATTCTGCATTCAAATAAATTATTGTTTTGTCAATTCCTCAATTTCTTTGACTAAATCAGCGGCAAAGTTAGCAATTTTTATTGAACCTTTATCACCTTCGCCCTGTTTTCTTACAGAAATTTCACCATTTTGTGCTTCTTTTTCACCAACAATGAGCAAATAAGGTATTCTTTTGAGTTCATTATCGCGAATTTTTTTACCGATTTTCTCGTTGCGAGAGTCGATAATAGCTCGGATATCGAATTCGGCCAATTCTTTTTGAACAAGTTCGGCGTAGTCGTTAAACTTTTCGCTTATAGGGAGGATAACAGCCTGATCGGTAGTTAGCCAAAGCGGCAATTTTCCTGCAGTGTGTTCAAGCAGAACAGCAACGAATCGTTCGAGAGAGCCAAAAGGAGCGCGGTGAATCATTACGGGGCGATGCTTTTGGTTGTCGGCTCCGGTGTATTCCAATCCGAAACGTTCGGGGAGGTTGTAGTCAACCTGAATTGTGCCAAGTTGCCAACGACGACCAATAGCATCTTTGACCATGAAGTCGAGTTTCGGCCCATAGAAAGCAGCTTCGCCTAATTCGGTGCGAGCTTTCAGCCCTTTCTCTTCACAAGCCTCAATGATTGCGCGTTCAGCTTTTTCCCAATTCTCATCGGTCCCTACATATTTTTCTTTTTTGTTAGGGTCGCGGAGAGAGATTTGTGCTTCAAAATTTTCAAACTTTAAAGTTTTGAAAATGTAGAAGATGATATCCATGACTTTCAGGAATTCGCCTTTTACCTGTTCAGGAGTACAGAAGAGGTGTGCGTCGTCCTGAGTAAACCCACGAACGCGAGTTAATCCGTGAAGTTCACCACTTTGTTCATAGCGATAAACGGTGCCGAATTCGGCGAGACGTAAAGGGAGGTCCTTGTAGCTACGAGGCGAAGAGCGGTATATTTCGCAGTGGTGTGGACAGTTCATGGGTTTTAGCAAATATTCCTCACCTTCTTCAGGAGTGTGAATCGGCTGGAATGAATCTTTGCCATATTTGGCGTAGTGCCCGGATGTAACGTAAAGAGCTTTATTGCCAATATGAGGAGTGATTACCTGAAGGTAACCATGTTGTTTCTGAACTTTCCGGAGGAAATTTTCGAGGCGTTCGCGCAAAGCGGCACCTTTGGGTAACCAGAGCGGCAGTCCGGCACCAACTTTCTGAGAGAAAGTGAAAAGCTCCATTTCCTTACCGAGTTTTCTGTGGTCGCGTTTTTTCGCTTCTTCAAGTAGAACGAGATACTCATCGAGTAATTTTTTCTTTGGAAATGAAATACCATAAACGCGAACAAGTTGATTGCGCTTTTCGTCGCCACGCCAGTAAGCCCCGGCAAGAGAAAGTACCTTAACGGCTTTAATGATACCGGTGTTAGGCAAGTGCGGACCTCGGCACAGGTCGGTAAAAGCCCCTTGTGTATATGTTGATATAGTGCCATCGGCAAGTTCGCTAATGAGTTCGCACTTGTAAGTTTCACCTCTGTCGCCAAACATTTTAAGGGCATCGGCTTTAGAAATGTCGTTGCGCACGACAGCTTCTTTTTTGGCAACGAGTTCCATCATCTTGGCTTCGATTTTCGGGAAATCAGCGCTTGTGATGGTGTGTTCTCCCGGGTCGATATCGTAATAGAAACCGTTTTCAATAGCCGGCCCGATACCGAATTTTACCCCAGGATATAGTTCTTGAAGAGCTTCAGCGAGGAGGTGTGCGGAAGTGTGCCAGAAAGCGTGTTTGCCTTCGGGGTCATCCCATTTAAAAAGTTTGATGGCCGCATCTTCTGAAATGGGTCGTGTGATATCCCATTCTTTATCGTTTACAGATGCAGCGATAACGTCTTGAGCGAGACGCGGAGAGATACTTTCGGCAATCTGTAACGGAGTGATGCCGGTATCGAATTGTTTTTTGTCCCCATTGGGGAATGTAATGGTTATCATAATTTTAAATATCCTTTTATAGTCGTGTCATACAACAACACGAAATTTCTGCAAAAGTAATGGTTTTCTTGCAAATAATAAAGGATAGCCGCTGAATTTTTAAGATTAGCCCCGAAGCGGCAGCAGTTTTTGTTAATCAGTTCATTTTATCGGGAGATTGTTGGTGGGGGAAAGGTGTGTGTTCTGCAGTTTTCGGAATTCGCGGAGCGCGCGCCGTCGTTCGGCCCT
>JAFLTZ010000019.1 GCA_022509045.1 Muribaculaceae bacterium
TATACCGAATGGGAAATAGGCGGAAGCGCATATAGAGTAGATACGCTTTATCACACGAATGTAGGTCCCGGAATGACAGAAACGCATCTTAATATGTCGCTGGGTTCATATATCGGTAAGATTTATGTTGCTCAAATTGACTTACAAAATGAGTATAACGATATACGGGTTCTCACCAAAGATGATATGATGATAGGTCACACGTCGGTGTATAATCTTGCCACATACCACGACAATGACAGTGTGCAGCAGATAATGGGAGTGAATGCTGATTTTTTCTCGATGAACAATCAGAAAGTACCGGCTGCAGGGTATTCGATATCTGATGGCTCATTTATCAGCACCGGCAGCTACGCGGCAGATTTTTCAAGTTATTTTTATCTTGAGAATAAGCGCCCAAACTTGTCTCGCAACGCAGCCATATCAGCCACGGTGATATTTCCTAACAGTTCGTCGATTCCTGCTTCGTTGAATAAATATGGACGCAGTGCAACAGACTTGATTATATTTACACCGGCTTATGGCGACTCTACATATACCAATGAATGGGGGAATGAATGTACTATGAAACTTGTAAGCGGGACTCCGACAGATATTTTAAAAGATTCTCAAATGGAATTTGAAATCACGAGCAATGTGGTGTCTCCCGATGGAAATATATCACTTGCCAATACAGCAATTCCTCGCGACGGATATGTGCTTTCATCGTGCCTGAGTGTGGTAAAATCGCTTAAAGTGGGTGACAGAATAAGATTTAGAGGCCAGTTGTATGCGTCAGGACTTGAAATTTATCCGTCGCAACTCGTGGGCGGTTCACCAATAATGCTCAAAAACGGAATTGTGGATAGTGCACGTGTGGATGATGCCGATAAATCGTTGGCACATCTTAATAATCTTGAACCTCGCACCGCGGTAGGTTATAGTCAAGACCGAAAGCAATTATACATGGTGGTTGTAGATGGTCGCGACACGGGTGTTTCCAATGGTATGCGTACCAAGACATTGGGGCATGTAATGAGATATCTCGGATGCTGGAATGCCATGAACTTTGATGGTGGCGGCTCTTCCCAATTCTATGTAAAAGGATTGAAAGGGCCGAATGGCTGTTTGGTTAGAAATAAACCTGTTGGCGGTACATATCTTCGTCCGGTATCAAATGGTTTGTTTGCTGTAAGTCGTGCACCGAAAGATGATGTGATTACATCAATAGAGATTGTTGATAAATCGTTATACCTTTCAGAAGGCGATACATATACCCCCGTTGTGTATGGCTATAACCGATATGGAGTTCTTGTCAATACAAATGTCAAAGGATTCACTATAGCTACCGCTCCGGAAATCGGTACGCTTGATAATAATACGCTTGTAGTTGGCAAGGGTAAATTCAATACCACTCTGACGGTTTGGTACGAGGGACTCTCATATACTATCCCGGTATATACCAATGGTGGTGGTACTTACGTATCCGAAGTAATTGAAATTAACTCTAACGTTAATGATGTTGTTACTGAATACTACACATTGCAGGGAGTCAAAATCACAAATCCGCAAAAAGGACAAATTGTTATTGTTCGTCGAGGCGGTTCTGTGGCTAAAGAAATTATTCGCTAATAATCTTACGCTGTGGTGAAAGAGGCAAAAAATGAATTTTTTTGTCTCTTTTTTTATATATTTTGCAATTATTATGTAATAAAATTTTGTATTTTGCCGATAGTGTATTAATTTTGCAGTCCAATTAGTGATAAATCATAAAATTTTCTCATAAGATAGGTAGTTATCATGAAGACACTGAAATGAATTACTAATGTTGAAAAAAGATTGTTGTATCGGAGTCTGTGCTAAATGCACATACTCCGCCGCCGCGAGTGAGGACACGCAATTATTATTCCGACGAAATTTTTTTAAGATATGGTTTTTTGTAAAGGCAAAAAAGTGGAATCAAAGTAGTTGAATTATGTGTAAAGGTAGTATCTTTGCATAGGATAAAAAGAAATAAATTATGCCAGGAATAAATTGTATCGGAATCTTGACTTCAGGGGGCGATGCTCCCGGTATGAATGCGGCTATACGGGCTGTGACTCGTTCTGCAATATATAGCGGACTTAAGGTAAAGGGCATATATCGTGGATATAAGGGGTTGATTACCGATGAGATAGTTGAGTTTAAAACACAAAATGTGTCGAATATCATACAAATGGGAGGTACAATCCTTAAAACAGCACGTTGTAAGGAATTTGAAACCCCAGAGGGACGCCGCCTTGCGTATAGTGTGCTCAAAGAACACGGAATAGATGCTTTAGTTGTGATTGGTGGCGACGGGTCGCTTACGGGAGCGCGTATTTTTGCCACAGAATTTAACTTTCCGATAGTGGGACTTCCCGGTACAATAGATAACGACCTTTATGGTACGGATACGACAATTGGCTACGACACAGCTCTCAATACTATTATGGAGTGTGTTGATAAAATACGTGATACGGCGACATCGCATGAGCGGTTGTTTTTTATAGAAGTAATGGGTCGTGATGCCGGTTTCCTTGCTTTGAATGGCGCCATAGCGTCCGGAGCGGAAGCTGCTATTATTCCGGAAATATCGACTGAGGTCGATCAGCTTGCAGAGTTGATTCAGAACGGATTTCGCAAGAGTAAAAACTCGTCGATAGTACTTGTGGCGGAAAGCCCTGTCACAGGAGGTGCTATGGCTCTTGCTGAGCGTGTGAAGAAAGAATATCCGACGTATGACGTGCGAGTGTCGATTTTGGGACATCTACAACGAGGCGGATCACCTACAGCCCATGACCGTATTTTGGCTTCACGAATGGGCGCTGCTGCAGTAGATGCTTTTCTCGATGACCAGCGCAATGTGATGATAGGTGTGAAAAATGACGAGATTGTATATGTGCCATTTGCCAAGGCAATAAAAAACGACAAACCAATTAACCGGGATTTGCTCAACACATTGCGTCGCCTTTCAATTTAAAATGTTTGATAAAAGCTTATATGGCTGTGAAATATGATTACCTAATAGTTGGCGCCGGATTATTTGGCGCCACTTTTGCACATCTTGCAACATCTAACGGCAAAAAATGTTTGGTAATAGATAAACGCAATCATATTGGTGGTAATATCTATTGCAAGGAAGTTAATGGGATAAATGTCCATGTGTATGGAGCGCACATATTTCACACCAATGATTCAGAAATCTGGAACTTTGTAAATTCATTAGTGCCGTTTAACCGATACACAAACTGTCCGGTTGCCAATTATAAAGGGAGGTTGTATAATCTTCCGTTTAACATGAACACATTTTACCAAATGTGGGGAGTGACTACGCCGGAGGAGGCTGTGGCAAAACTTGATGAGCAGCGTTCAAAGGCGATGGCAGCACTTTGTGGTAGAGAGCCTGCAAACCTTGAGGAACAAGCTTTATCATTAGTGGGAAAGGATATTTATGAGACCCTGATTAAAGAATATACGGAAAAACAGTGGGGGCGAAAATGTAGTGAGCTTCCCGCCTTTATCATCAAACGCCTTCCGGTGCGTCTCACATACGATAATAATTATTTTAATGATTGTTATCAAGGGATACCTATTGGAGGGTATAACAAGATGATAAATGCGTTGTTGCAAGGTTCGGAGATAAAAGTTGGGTGTGATTTTTTTCATGATAAAGAATATTATAAATCGATAGCTGACAAAATTGTGTTTACAGGAGCAATAGATCAATACTTTGATTATTGTTATGGAAATCTGGAATATCGTACGGTTACTTTTGAAGAACAGGTGCTGGATGTGCCGAATTATCAAGGTAATGCAGTGATAAATTATACTGATGCCCAGACTCCTTATACCCGCGTTATCGAGCATAAGCATTTCGAGAAATTTGGAGCGGAAGTATATGAAAATCCCTGCACTGTAATATCTAAAGAATACTCATCGGAGTGGAAGCCCGGTGCAGAGCCTTTTTATCCGGTAAATGATGAGCGCAATATGCGTGTATATGAGCAATATCACCGGCTCGCAGAAATGGAGAAAGATGTGATATTTGGAGGTCGCCTTGCCGAGTATCGTTATTACGACATGGCTCCAACGATTGCTCGCGCTATCGAGACTTACTGTAATGAGTCAAATATATAAAATTGCCGATAACTCTTCTATATATTTGTTGCGATTCCAGTATTTTGAGAAGATATCACCATACTCATTTACGATTTTATCAACTGAAACAGGAGTTTGTTCCATATGCAAAATCTTATTTATGGCTTCCTCATCAGTTAGGAAAGGAATTACATGTGCATGCCCTGATATAGGCTGTTTATAAGCCTCTATTACATCAGAATATACCGGTATTAATCCGGAAGACATGTAAGAATTCATTTTTGTAGGAGTTGCGACATTATTAACCACAATATCATCTCGGACGATAAATCCATACTTATAATCAGCTAATTCTTCTGATAGCTGTTGGGCGGAAACGCAATCCACTTTTGCATCGACATTATGTTCTTTAAGGATGGAAAGAGCTTTGTCGATTTCATGTGTGTATATTCTCAGTGATGCGTCAGGTAGTATGTCTTTAATCTTTTTATATAGTTTTAAGGTATGTTTAAAGCATTGCCAAGAAGAAAGATTACCTGCATATACAAAAGTCGGACGTTCGTATCTGTAAGGGTTTTTCCGGATGAGATTTTCATTGAATTCCATGTTAAAACACGGCATAATAAAAGATTTGTCAGGTATTATGCCATATTTCCTAATATAATGATTCCTCATAGCATCAGAAACAAAAAGGCACACATCACAAACTTTAAGACATAATTTTTCCGCGAATTCGTGTACGGGAATTTTTAAAAATCGTCGCAAAGAAGGTTTATACTCCATCTTGATTTCTTCGGGAGACAATCCTTGAAACCATGTAAGAGTATATTTCGGATGTTTTGTCAGCCATACTTTCAGGAATTCTAATGGGCGAATTGTGACTACATTAGCTCTATATGGTATATCGGCTAATTTATCAGTAAGCTTGCATTCCAATCCATGCGATGAATATACATCCTTAATAATATCAACATAAAATTTAGTGGCAGAAGAGCATCCTTCCGGAATATAAAAATAGATAGAATCATTCATTTGAAACTAAAATTATAATTGTGACAAGGCATCAGCTATCCGTTTGCACGCCAATCCATCCCCATAAGGATTAGTGGCACCACTCATACTTTGATAATATTCTTCATTATCAAGAAGGGCAGAAACTTCGTCAATAATTTTGTTATAGTCTGTACCGACAAGTTTTACAGTCCCTGCATCTAACGCTTCAGGGCGTTCGGTGGTGTCGCGCATAACAAGTACAGGCTTTCCCAAACTTGGTGCTTCTTCTTGAATCCCCCCACTATCAGTTAAGACCAAGCAGCATTTACTCATCATATATACAAACGACAAATATTCCAAAGGCTCAATGAAGAACATATTGCTGTTTTCGTTTAGATTCTCACCAAAGATTTCGTGAATGGGTTTGCGTACATTAGGATTAAGATGCATAGGATACACAAAATCCACATCGGGATACTTATATGAGAGATATTTTATGGCCTTACAAATGTTCCGGAATCCGTTTCCAAAGTTTTCTCTACGGTGCCCTGTGATGAGAACCAATTTTTTATTGTTGTTTAATCGATCAACAATATTATAACCGGCAATTTTCAGAGTATTCTGTAATTGAATAGCCAAAGATTCATCATTTTTAATCTTATCTATGACGAGGTATAATGCATCTATAACAGTGTTGCCGGTAAGATAAATCTTATTACTATCTATATTTTCACTAAGCAGATTTTTTTTACTTAATTCGGTAGGCGCAAAATTGTATGTTGCAATTCGACCTGTAATTTGTCTATTCATTTCCTCCGGCCATGGAGAATATATATTATAAGTGCGAAGACCTGCCTCAATGTGGCCAACCGGTATCTGCTGATAGAAAGCAGATAAGGCCGCAGCTGTAGATGTCGTGGTGTCGCCGTGTACAAGAACGATGTCAGGTTTTATTTCGCAAAGCACGTCTCTCATGCCAATGAGTATTTTTGAAGTCACATCATATAGGTCCTGATTTTGCATCATTATATTCAAATCATAATCCGGTGCAATTTCAAAAATATCAAGTACTTGGTCCAACATTTGCCTGTGTTGTCCGGTAACGCACACAACAGTTGTAAATTGGTTGCTGCGTTGTTGAAGCTCTTTTACTAATGGAGCCATTTTTATAGCCTCCGGACGAGTTCCAAATACAAGTAAAACTTTTTTCATTCTAATTAGATTTTGTTATTATTTTAACGTAACAAAACTGTATAATAGTATGAACTATATATGAAATACATACAGAAAGTGCGATACCTGTGGCTCCGAGTCCTTTATTAATAAAAATATAAGAGCAAAGAATTAATATCAGAGCCCAAATGATATTAAAGGAGAATCCTATCCACATTTTTGCTCGGCTTGAAATAGACATACCAATTACATGGGAAACAGAAGTGAAAACTGTTGAAGCCGCCAATAAAATCAGCGGTGTCGTATAATCAAAGGAATTACCATATAATCTCATAATTTGACCGCTGAACAAAGAAATAATTATAGCGATAACCAATGCAATACATCCATTTAATATAATATTCAGCCATAACACTTTCCAGAATTTGGTAGTATCTACATTTGCTATTCCAGATAAAATGGGAAGTACAATTTGACTGACAGCGGTAGGGATAAATAGAATAATAATTTTCCATTGGTCGGCCGCATCAAATATGGCGAGAGCCCCGTATCCATCATTTCGCACCAATAATGCCTTTATAAGCCAAAATGCAAATGGAATAACCAATGCAGACAATGCCGCCGGCAAGCTGAATTTATAAAGGAGATGCAAGTCGCGATGTTCAATTGCAAAAGATTTCACATTACTATACCCAAGAATTTTAAAGTTTTTACGAATGGATACAATATTAGCAATATAAAGAGCGATGTATCCGAATCCAAATCCAAACACAGCACCTCCGACACCATAGTAATAAGCACCAGTTAACATTAATGCCGATTCAAAAAGACTGCCTATCAGTGTGTTGATTGCAATAGATTTAAAATCTTCAAACCCGGATAATGTGCCTTGTTGTGCCCCATCAAGAATTGTTATAAATAGCAACAGACCTCCGAGTCTTATTTCATTAACCAAATATGGGCTGTTGAGCGAAATCGTAGCTATTAACGGTGCAAAATAGATAACAAGAGATGTAATAACTACGCCCAAGATGCAGGCAAATGTGTTTGTGAGAGAATAGATGGAAAAAATACGTTCTTTATGCGAATATTTAAACTCGGCTATATATTTTGTGGCGGTAAGTCCTAATCCCGAGAATCCGATAATGGTAAACATACTAATGGTAGAACGAATCATTCCTAATTCGCCATACTGATCTTTACCAAGAATATGCGCACATATAATTCCGGAAATAAGCACAATCGCTTTAGCAATAGCTGTGCCGGTAAATGACCAAAAGGTGCCTCTTACCATTCTTGTAGCTATATCAGAACTAAGAATAGCGCTTTTAATGGAATTAATTGTATTTTTTTTAAGCGTTAGCATTATTGGCGTATTGTGAAAAGAATTCTATCATTTTTGTTGCCGAATATTTATTTGACAGATTTTCCCGGTATTCGATACAAGCGCTTACGTAGGCGTTATTATTATCAATTATTTCACACAATTCATTTATGTCCCAATTATCATCAACAATGCCTAACTTGTCCTTTCCCAAATTATGTGTGGTGTTGGGAATGGATGTGGTGATTACCGGTGTCCCTGAAGCTAACGCTTCGGGGATGGCGAGCATACTGTTATCCTGCAAGGTATTTATTAAAAACACCATGGATTCTCTCATATATATATTGAGTACTTTTTGAGCAAGGAATCCAACAAATTCCACATTTTTTTCTATTCCTAAATCATACACTTTTTTTTGAAGTGATTCCAACTCCGGACCTCTTCCCGCTATTATCAGTTTGAAATCAGCGTATTTAGGCATGTTTACTAATTTATGGAAAACATCTATGATTCCGTCAATCCTTTTGCGTGGAATCAATTGTGATGATGAAATTACTTGTCGCTTTTTTGACGCAGAGCTTTGAAACTTGTTAATGTCAATTCCGTGGTCAACGGGGACCGATACATTTGGCATGTATCTCGAAATAAACATTTGCGCTTGTTTAGAACGAGGCACTACACAAAATACCTTATTCATAAGAATGGGAGCAACGATATTATACCATATTTTTGAGGGTAATTTCTTAAACTTGCGTTGATGAATGGCGAGTTCATGCCAGATAATTGTTTTTTCCGGGCAAATACGAGCAGCATACAGTGAGAGAAACGAAAATACTTCAGAGGTAATTATTAAATCATATTCGGAATGATTTTTTTTAAGAAAATCCTTTAATTCTGAAGAATATGGTAAAACGGTAGGGTTGAAAAGTTTCTTAAAATTGGATTTAAAAAATAGAACTTCACAATCGTATGTTTCATTCGTTTGTGGTTTATATTCTTCTCCAGCTGCAAGTGTCACGCTGTGACCTAAGTCTATAAATCCGCGGCACATCCCATAAATCATAGTATCTTTTATAGAATTAACCTTTGGGATAATACCTTTGTCGGGCGTGAATAATATGTAGTTTATGATTAATATTCTCATTTGCAGGGCTGTTTTAAATTTCTAATTCAAAAGTAATATAATTATATAAATTATCAAAATATCAGAAAAAATTAGCAGAAAAACAGAGCCTTTTAAGTGCTTGTGAATCAGAGTGTTGTAAATGGGGGGGGGTAATTTTTTTATTTTGTAAATATTTGTATTCCAAATATTTGGAATGTTGAAGGAGTTGTGTTATTTTTGTCGTGATTAAAATTCAATTTTTGAATGAAACACACACAATATAAAGGAATATTCCATAGAAATAAGCCTCACATGATGGTGTGAGGCTTATTTGATTTGATTGGTTGATATTCGGATTAAAATTCTTCGTCAGCAGGAATTTGGATGTCGTCACCTTCCGGTTGCTCACCGTTTAGTATGGCTCTGATGCGGTTTTCAATTTCTTCTGCAAGTTCGGGATTGTCGGCTAAGATACGTTTAGCAGCATCGCGACCTTGCGCAATTTTAGCACCGTCGTAAGAGAACCAAGAACCGCTTTTTTTAATTACACCTTTTTCTACGCCAAGGTCAATAAGTTCACCGGAGTGTGAAATTCCTTCACCAAACATGATATCGAATTGCGCTTTGCGGAATGGTGGCGCCACTTTGTTCTTAACAACTTTAGCACGAGCGGTAGTGCCGAGCACGTCTTCACCATCTTTAATTTGAGTAACTTTTCGAATGTCGATACGCACGGAAGAATAGAATTTTAGAGCATTACCACCAGTAGTAGTTTCAGGATTACCGAACATTACGCCGATTTTTTCGCGCAATTGGTTGATGAATATACACACAGTATTGGTCTTGGAGATGGTGGCTGTGAGTTTACGTAGGGCTTGGGACATAAGTCGAGCTTGAAGACCGACTTTATTGTCGCCCATTTCACCGTCAATTTCCGCTTTGGGCGTTAGAGCAGCAACGGAGTCAATAACGATAATGTCGATAGCAGATGAACGGATTAGTTGGTCGGCAATTTCAAGGGCCTGTTCACCATTGTCGGGTTGAGAAATCCACAAATTATTTACATCTACTCCAAGTTTTTCTGCGTAGAAGCGGTCGAAAGCATGTTCAGCATCGATTATTGCAGCGATACCACCGGCTTTTTGTGCTTCAGCGATAGCGTGAATTGCGAGAGTGGTTTTACCGCTTGATTCGGGACCATAGATTTCAATGATTCGTCCTCGAGGATAACCACCCACACCAAGAGCGTAGTCAAGAGCAATTGAGCCAGAAGGAATTACCTCAATATCTTCAATCTTATCGTCACCCATTTTCATGATAGAACCGCGACCATGAGATTTTTCGATTTTTTCCATAGCAATTTGCAGAGCTTTCAATTTTTCTGCCATTGCTGATTTTGCATCATCGGCGCCTTTTTTTGCTGCCGCTTGCTTAGCTTTATTATCTTCTGCCATAATAATATATGTAGTTATAATTAATTGCTGTTTAATTCTCAAAGTTAATAATATTTTATCAATATTAGAACTTTGAAGTAGTTATTTATTATTTACAATGCAAAGATATTGCCGGATGTGTGCAAAAAGTATGCCCTTCAGGGTTAAAATATTTTATAATTTGTCGGGAGTATCGACCTTATTGTTAATCTCACGACAACTGTTAGCTTTTTTACATCCGCAGCAATCTGAAGCGGAGCAATTTTTAGCAGGAAACAAGATTTTTCTAACGAGCCGGTATGCAATCAGAGCAAAAACGATAGCTATTATTGCAAGTACTAAATATTGTTGAAATTGAGGTGAAATAGTCATCATTTCTTGTTTTTTTTGTTTTTGACTTTTTGAGTATCGGGTTCAATGTTAAAGACATGTACAGAATTGTCGGATAGTACATTTATCACAATGTGAGAAATCAGCTGTTTCAATTCATTAATGAAAGTGTCGGCTTTGTATTCTCCACGTTCGATGCGTCGTAGTTTGTTTTCCCAAAGACCGGTAAGCTTCGCCGATTTGAGAAGCTCTTCGTTGATTGTGGAGATGAGTTCAATGCCGGCCTCCGTTGCCACAAGCGATTTGCGTTCTTTTTTAATATATTTTCGCTTAATCAGCAGTTCGATAATAGCGGCGCGAGTGGAAGGTCGTCCTATTCCATTATCTTTCATGGCTTCACGAAGTTCTTCCTCTTCCACCAATTTACCGGCAGTTTCCATAGCGCGCAAGAGAGTACCTTCGGTAAACATTTTCGGAGGTTGTGTGGCTTTTTTCAGCAAATCGGGCGTGTGTGTTCCGTTCTCACCTTTTGTGAAAGAGGGCAACACTTGTGTTTCTGTAGTCTCGTCGTTGTCATTGGAGGATTGAGAAAAAACAGCTCGCCATCCGTCATTTAAAATTTGTTTCCCGACGGCTTTAAATTCCACGCCACCTGTTTCGCCGAGAATAGTGGTTTGTGAAAAATCGCAATCAGGATAAAATGCAGCGATAAATCTGCGAGCTATCATATCATATACTTTCTTCTCGGTTGGAGAGAGTGGTGCACGTCGAGGGTCAATATTGGTTGGAATAATGGCGTGGTGGTCGGTGACCTTTGAGTTATCGAAAACTTTTTTTGATTTCTTTAATTTTGCACAAAGAATGGGGTCGGTGTAATTTTTATAAGGGACCATTGCTTGCAAAATATCCGGAACCTTTGAGTAAATATCTTCGCTCAGATATGTGGTATCGACACGAGGATATGTGGTTACTTTTTTTTCGTACAGCGACTGCACAGTGCGGAGTGTTTCATCGGCTGAGAGCGATAATTTTTTGTTACATTCGACCTGCAATGAAGTGAGATCGAATAGTCGTGGAGGCGCTTCTTTTCCTTTCTTCTCGGATATGTCGTTTATCACAAAAGGTTTGCCTTCAATTTTTTGCATGGCCTGCAATGCAGCGTCTTCCGATGGATAGCGTCCTTGAGTGGAATTAAAAATGACGTTACGATATTCCGTTTTTATTTCCCAATAGTCCTCCGGAACGAAATTCTTAATTTCAAGTTGTCGGTTTACTATCAAAGCGAGTGTGGGAGTTTGGACACGTCCGATGGATAAAATGGTTCTGTTAGCACCATATTTGAGGGTGTATAACCGGGTGGCGTTCATTCCGAGCACCCAATCGCCAATAGCACGTGAAAGCCCGGCATAGTATAGATTGTCGAATTCGGTTTGCGGTCGTAAATTTGAAAAACCTTCGCGGATACTTTGGTCGGTAAGAGATGAAATCCATAGACGCATTACCGGTTTTTTACAACCAGCTTTCTGCATTACCCAGCGTTGTATGAGTTCACCTTCTTGTCCGGCATCACCGCAATTGACGACATAGTCGGCTTTATTTATCAAAGATGCAATTACCTCAAATTGTTTTTTTATACCGGGGTCGTCGATAAGTTTTATACCGAACCGATGTGGAATCATCGGGAGAGCCCCGAGCGACCACCGTTTCCAGTCGGAGGAGTAGTCGTTAGGTTCTTTAAGAGTACACAAATGACCGAAAGTCCATGTGACACAATAGTTGTTGCCTTCGTAGAAGCCATCGTGTCGTTTGTCGGCTCCAATTATGGCAGCAATGTCTTTAGCCACGCTTGGCTTTTCGGTGATGCATACAATCATGATTAACAGATATACAGATTAAAAAAATTCCAAAGGGGTGTGTCGTGAAGAAATCGCGCCACACTTCCTTTGGAACATATAATTGAGGTATTTATTTAACTTCCCAAGTGTCGCCTGCAAGAATCATTTGACGGAGGTTTGCAAAACCTTTCTTTGCTTTTACTTCGGCAACTTGTTTTTCAACATCCAGGTCATATACCGGAGCTTCGACATCGCGAATAACACCTAATGCAAGAGGTAATTCATAACCATCCATCATGGCAAGTTGCTGATGTAGGAAATTGCTCTTAACATGAGCATCGTGTGTGAGGACATCGTCGATGGTGTATCCATTTTCCCCCACAGTAACAGCTTTAAGGCCGAAACCATCCTGCACAAGTCCTTTTTCGTTGTTTTTGCCGAAAAGCATCTTTTCTCCATGGCGAAGATGGATAGTGCGGTCGGCACGCCATTCGCGGTCGGAGATGTAATTGTGGATACCATTATTGAAAATCATACAGTTTTGCAGGATTTCAACAACAGATGCGCCTTGATGCTTTGCAGCAGCAACCATCACTTCCTGAGATATTTTAAGTTCAATATCGATGCTTCGCGCGAAGAACTGTCCACGAGCACCGAATGCAAGTTCAGCCGGGATGAACGGGTCTTCAGTGGTTCCGTAAGGAGAGGATTTTGATACGAAACCGCGGTCGGAAGTGGGAGAATATTGCCCTTTTGTGAGTCCATATATCTTGTTGTTGAGCAACAGCATATTTATATTCACATTGCGTCGTACAGCATGTATGAAGTGGTTACCACCGATAGCAAGTCCGTCACCGTCGCCCGAAATCTGCCATACAGTCATTTTGGGATTTGCGGTCTTGAATCCTGTAGCTATAGCTGCACTTCTACCGTGGATGGTGTGAAAACCATAAGTGTTCATGTAGTATGGCAAACGAGAGCTACACCCGATACCTGAAATAACGGCGGTATCATGCGGAGCGATTCCGAGTTCAGCCATTGCTTTATGGAGCACACTGAGAATAGCATGGTCGCCACATCCAGGACACCAACGCACATATTGGTCGCTCTTATAATCTTGTGCCGTATATGTAGTCATATTTTGTTCCATGATTTAGTCCTCCATAAGTTTAGTTATACCATCAACAACCTCTTTAACAGTGAAAGGCTGTCCTTGAACTTTATTTATGCGAAGCAATTTCTTTCCGGGGAATTTAGCCTGAAGGTAGTCGGCAAACTGTCCGAGATTTAATTCTGCAACAATGATTTTTTTGTATCTATTTATTACATCGGCAGTATTGGCAGGCAACGGACGGATGTGTCGGAAATGAGCGTAAGCCACCTTTTTGCCGGCAGCGTTAAGTTCTTCCACTGCAGTGTAAAGGTGTCCGAAAGTGCCACCCCATCCAATAAGTAAAGTATCGGCATCAGCATCGCCAAGCACTTCAAGCGGCGCAATATTGTCAGCGATACGGTCGATTTTTTCCTGACGAACTTTAACCATTAGTTCGTGGTTTTCCGGGTCGTTGGATATGGCGCTTGTGTTGTAATCTTTTTCAAGACCACCTAAACGGTGAGCGAAGCCTTCAGTTCCCGGTACGGCGATGTATCGAACCTTAGTTTTTTCATCACGTAAATAAGGACGCCATCCTTTGTCTTTCATGTCGGGAGTGACGTAGTGCGGATGAATTTCGGGATATTCTGATGCTTCCGGAATTCTCCAAGCCGTGCTACCATTAGCAATAAATCCGTCAGTCAGAAGAATAACCGGAGTAGTATGTTCGATAGCAATTCTACTTGCTTCAAAAGCCATATCGAAGCAGTCGGCAGGCGAAGCAGCAGCGACTACAGCAACCGGAGATTCACCGTTTCTGCCATATATGGCTTGCATAAGGTCGGTTTGTTCTGTTTTTGTGGGGAGTCCGGTTGAAGGTCCACCGCGTTGAACATCAATTATTACTAAAGGCAATTCCGCCATTACAGCAAGACCGATAGCCTCACTCTTCAGAGCAAGTCCGGGGCCAGAAGTGCTTGTAACGCCAAGATTACCTGCGAAGCTGGCACCAATAGCAGAGCAAACGCCAGCAATTTCATCTTCCATCTGACAAGCTTTCACACCAAGATCCTTGCGTTTAGCAAGTTCATGGAGAATATCTGTTGCAGGAGTGATAGGATAGCTACCGAGGAATAAAGGCATACCAGATTTTTCAGAGGCCATAATCAACCCCCAAGCAGTGGCAGTGTTGCCGTTCACATCGGTATATACTCCCGGACGAATTGTATCGGATTCGATTCTGTAGGTGGAAACGAAAGCGTGTGTGTTGTGTCCGTAATCATATCCGGCATGCAATACTTTTGCGTTAGCATCGAAGATAGCCGGTTTTTTTGCGAACTTATTTTTTAAAGCATTTTCAGCAGCTTCGAGCGGGCGGTCAAAAAGCCAGCAAACTAAACCGAGGGCACACATGTTTTTGCAACGTGTGATGGATTTCATATCCATACCAGAGTCGGCGAGAGCTTCTTTTACCAAAGAAGTAAGAGGCACTTCTACAACTTGTTGCGGGTCGAGTCCAACTTCAGTGTAAGGAGACTCTGTTGTATAAAGGGCCTTATCAAGGTCAGCTTTTTTGAAAGCATCTACATCGATGATGGCCACTCCACCACGTTTTAAAAATTTGGCGTGCTGCTTAAGAGCCGCAGGATTCATAGCTACGAGCACATCTGCTTGATCGCCAGGCGTGTGAACGCCTTTACCAATACTTACCTGAAATCCGGAAACACCACCTAATGTGCCCTGAGGAGCACGAATTTCAGCCGGGTAGTCCGGAAAAGTAGAAATTTGATTGCCTACGCCGGCAGAAACATTAGAGAAAATGTTTCCAGCCAACTGCATACCGTCGCCGGAGTCACCGGAGAAGCGGATAACTACTTTTTCAAGTGTTTTTACATTTGACTTGTCTAACATGACACTGTTAATTTGTATAAATATATGAGTTATGTATTATCAATTGACCTAATTAACGCGACAAAGATAGCCAAATAAATTAAAATATAACAAAAAGGAATCATTTATTTGCATCTTCCGGTACCGGAGGCGGAACAATATTGTCGTCGGCTGATTTATCGCATCCGTCGGCAGGTGCTGAATTTTCATCGGCAGGAGCGTTAAGGCTTAAAATTTCATCGGTGCGAGAGCGCCATGGGCGCGGTCCGAATATTCGTTCCACATCATCGGTATAAATTACTTCACGCGACAACAATACATCGGTGAGTTGTTTATGCCCGTCAGCGTATTTGTTGAGAATTTCTTTGGCACGTTCATATTGTTCGGCGATAATCTGACTTATTTCTTTGTCGATAAGTGCAGCACGTTCTTCACCATAAGGCTTTGTGAACCCGTAATCCTGCCCGGTGCTGTCGTAATAAGAAAGATTAGGCAGGTTTTGGCTCATACCATAGTATACTACCATAGCGTAGGCTTGTTTGGTGACGCGCTCAAGGTCGTTGGCCGCGCCAGTAGATATCCTGCCGAGGAACAACTCTTCGGCAGCGCGACCGCCTAATGTCGAGCATATTTCGTCGAGCATAGCCTGCGTGGTGGTTATTTGTCGTTCTTCGGGCAAATACCATGCAGCACCGAGAGCTTTGCCTCGCGGGACAATTGTCACTTTGACTAAGGGATTGGCATATTGCAGATGCCAACTGATTGTGGCATGTCCGGCTTCGTGTACGGCAATTGAACGGCGTTCTTCCTCGGTAGTAATCTTAGAGCGTTTTTCCAAACCTCCAATAATCCTGTCAACTGCATTCATGAAGTCTTCTTTTTGTACCACTTCTTTTTTATGTCGAGCAGCAATAAGAGCCGCTTCGTTGCAGACATTGGCTATGTCGGCACCGGAGAAACCCGGAGTTTGTCGAGCAAGCAAATCAGCATCCACGCTTTCGTCGATTTTGATTTTTTTCAAGTGTACGTTGAAAATTTCTTTTCTGTCGTTAAGTTCAGGCAGCTCAACATATATTTGTCGGTCAAAACGCCCGGCACGCATAAGCGCTTTATCCAATATATCTGCACGGTTTGTGGCAGCAAGAATGATGACACCGCTGTTGGCGCCAAAACCGTCCATCTCGGTCAATAATTGATTGAGAGTGTTTTCACGCTCATCGTTGCTTCCCATGTTTGGATTCTTACCGCGAGCACGTCCGACTGCGTCAATTTCATCAATAAATACTATGCACGGCGCCTTTTCTTTGGCCTGACGGAAAAGGTCGCGGACACGCGAAGCACCAACCCCCACAAACATTTCCACGAAATCGCTACCGGACAAAGAGAAAAACGGCACATCGGCTTCGCCTGCTACAGCTTTGGCAAGAAGTGTTTTGCCTGTTCCCGGAGGGCCTACAAGAAGAGCTCCTTTTGGAATTCGCCCACCAAGATTGGTATAGCTATTAGGGTCTTTGAGGAATTGTACGATTTCGGCGACCTCGGTCTTTGCTTCGGAGAGACCAGCCACATCATCGAACGTGACTTTTTTGTCGCTGTCTTTGTCGAATAATTGGGCTTTTGCTTTCCCAACAGAGAACACACCGCCCCCTCCCGGTCCTGCACCGCCCCCAGACATGCGTCGGAACATGAAAATCCAGAAAAATATGAGCAGCAGCACTGGTGCGATAGTCCAAAACATGCCTGAATAGTCGCTTGCACGAGTATATTCAATGGTGCCGGTAAAGACGCCACTTTCATGCCACTGCCGAGCAGCGTTATCAATTGTTTCGGTAGATGGAATTCCCGCTATGATTTTAGGAATTATACCTTTGCCCGGAGCAAATTCATTGTCATGAAACAATTGTTGTGCAAGCGAATCGGTAATTACAGCTTCAGCTTCACGTTTATTGCTGAACACGGTGATTTCCTTGACACCCCCGGCTTCAACATATTTCTGAAATTCAGTCCAGTTTACCTGTTTCTCAATCTCATTTTGTTGATACATATAAATACCTCCAAGAATGAGAAAAATAATGAGATACATCCAGTACATATTGAATCGGAAAGTGAATCCTCCGCGTTTTCCTTTGTTTGAGTCTTTGCCCATAAGTTATTTGGTTTTATTCAATTAATATGAGAGAAAATGATTGAAATCCTAATCGAGATTGGGGATTTCGGTAATAGTTGCATCTAACCACAAATCTTCAAGATTGTAGAAAGTGCGGGTTTCGGGAGTGAATATATGCACCATAACAGAACCGTAGTCAATTACTATCCATATAGAATTGGCATATCCATCGTAATTGTAAGGGCGAAGACCGAGGTGGCTTTCTACATACTCTCGCACGGAGTCGGCTATTGCACTTACTTGCGAAGTGCTACCGGCAGAACAGATTACAAAATCTGATACAGTCGATAAATCAAGCGTACTTAAATCTACGTGTGATATATCCTTGCCCTTTTTTTCCCGGATAGCTTCTATAATTGTTTTAACAAGTTCTGTTTCTGAATTATTTGTCATTTATAGTGTAGATATATTCTTCAAATACTTGAGTAACAAAAATGATGCCATATATATAATTACAGCGTTGCAAAATTAGTGCTTTACCATGTGAAAACAAAATGTTTGCTATATATATAATGTGTAAATCTCTTTTTTGTTCATTCTAAACTCATAAAAGGAATATGTAAAAGGGAACATCCAAAAGATAATTTAAGTATTTTTTATATTCTAATTGATGCTCTTTTAGTAACTTTGCAATAAATTATGAGCAAAAACATTGCAATAGATTTAGGAAATACTTCAGCAAAACTGTATGTGTATGACGGCAGTGATATGGTTGATATGCGCCGATGCGACACCGGGGTGCGTGAAACTATCGACTTGCTAATATCGCAATACGGTGTGCGGAATGCTATCATATCGTCGGTGCGTAAGGATGATGCGGAGATATGCAATGACCTGCGGTTGAAAATTACAGGAAAAGTGATAAATCTGACTTATTCCACACCACTTCCTATCACAATTGCCTATGGCTCGCCAAAAACGCTGGGTAGCGACAGGATTGCGGTTGCAGTCGGCGCTCAGACACAAGCACCGGGCAGAAATTTATTGATAATAGATTTAGGCACGGCACTCACAATGGATGTTGTTGATGCCGACGGGAAATTTCTCGGAGGGAATATATCGCTTGGGTTGAATTCCCGATTTCGTGCGCTAAATGACTACACAGGGCGACTTCCGTTGATTGATGCCAATGCGGACACACCGTTGATAGGGTATGATACGGTGTCGGCAATGCGGAGCGGTGTGGTGAGAGGATTGGCGTATGAAATTAACGGTTATATTTCGGAAATTAGCGGCAAAATGCAAAAAATTGCTGTGTTTATTACCGGCGGAGATTCAAAATATTTGGCAAAATGGATAAAATATCCCATCTTTGAAGACCAAAATCTTCTTGCACGAGGTTTGAATACTATTCTTTTATACAATATAGGATGAAAAATTTAAAATCAATCTACATATCAATCATTGCGATGATTGTTCTTGCAGGCAGTTCTCTGCCGGCATTTTCTCAAGGAACCGAGCTTTCACCATATTCAAAATATGGATATGGTATGCTTACTGATGGCGCCACAAGCACGCAGCATGCTATGGGTGGAGTGGGGTATGCGATGAAAGGAGGTCGCCAGATTAATGTGATGAATCCGGCGTCGTATGCATCTATCGACTCCCTTACATTCCTTTGGGACATAGGTGTGACAATGGCAAACTATTGGGCGACGGAAAATAATTCTCATGCCAATAAGACCGGCGGCGGATTGGAATATGTGACTATGCAATTTCCTATAGGGAAGCGCTTTGGCGCAAGTGTCGGGTTGATGCCATATTCTTCGGTGGGATACTCTTTCGGGGCTGAGGTTGCCAATGGCTCTGTTTCTTCATCGGGAACGGGAGGCATTAATCAACTTTATGCCGGCTTCAGTGCCAATATATTCAAGGGCTTTAATTTGGGAGTAAATGTGGGATATCTGTGGGGAACGGTTGCGAATGACAGTTATGCAACCATCTCCACAGGAGGTCTATCCCTTTTTGAGCATACAATGCGCATAGAAGACTATTCGCTCAATTTTGGAGCACAATATTCATTTAATGTCAACAAAAACAATGAAATAACCCTTGGTGTTACTTTTGCACCGGAGAAGGGATTGCATGGCACTGAAACAGGCGTATATTATGATTTGAATTCTGATGCAAAGCCTGACACAGCTTCAAATTCCAAAATGAGTGGAAATTACTCCACACCGATGTCGATAGGAGCCGGTATTGCATACACATTTAAAAAACGACTCACGGTGGAACTGGATTATACATATCAGCCGTGGAAAAAAGCAAAGTTTAATTCGGCAGACAATTTTGAACAAACAGTTCTTGAAGACAGATGGAAAATGGCGCTCGGAGCACAATATGTGCATAATCCACGCGGCTCATACGTTAACAGAATAGCATATCGCGCGGGTGTGTATTATGGAGATGACTATATATCGGTTCTTGGTAATAAGGTTAAAAATGTCGGAGTGTCGTTAGGGTTGGGCTTACCGGCTCCGGGAGGCTCCAAAACAATGATAAATATCGGATTGGAATATAAACGCCGTAATACAACACCTGTTGGTCTTGTAAAAGAAGATTACCTGACAATTACAATAGGTGTTAATTTCAACGAGATGTGGTTCTGGAAACGCCGCTTCGAATAAGATTAGAAAATAAAAATCATTGCCTTGTATCGGTTGCGTGATATATTGTTGGTGATATTGGTGCTCTCTATTGTGTGGGGATGCGCTGACGATAAGAAAGAGGTAGTTAATTTGCAAACAGATCCGGAAACTACGGCTACAGTTGTTACGAGAAATGTGCTCACGCTTGTCAGTGATTCCGGAGTGACGCAATATCGTATTACTACCGATTTGTGGAATATGTATCAGGAGGCATCAGAACCTTTTTGGTCGTTTCCGGAAGGGCTTTTCCTTGAGCAGTTCGATTCGGTGTTTAATGTTAAAGCCTCGATTAAGTCGGATTCGGCAAAATATTACAGCAAGAAGCAATTGTGGCAACTTGATGGACATGTTACCATTCTGAACACAAACGATGAAGTGATTCTGACACAACAAATATTCTGGGACCAACGTTCGCACAAGGTTTATTCTGATTCGTTTATACACATTGAACGAAAAGACCGGATTCTTGAAGGCTATGGATTTAATTCGAATGAACGCATGACGGTGTATGAACTTTCAAAACCAATGGGCATGTTTCCTGTGGAGGAACGTAAGCCACGCAATGAGAGTGATTCACTCACCGATGTTTCTGTAATTAATAAGTAGAGTATATAATGAACAACTATTCCGCTTGGATTATAACAATAATTGCCATTATTCTCTCGGCTTTCTTCTCGGGAATGGAGATTGCATTTCTGAGTTCAAACCGAGTGAGGGCGAGTATCGATGTTAATCGTGGAGGTTTCACCAACAGGATACTGCAATTGTTTTATTCGCATACAGATATGGTTATATCCACCCTTTTGGTCGGAAATAACATAGTGCTTGTGGTATATGGTATAGCGGCAGCGTGGTTGCTTGAACCGGTTATATATTCCTTCACACAGAACACGGCTGTGGTGTTGATTTTGCAAACAATTATATCCACATTGGTTATACTTTTTACAGGAGAATTTATTCCGAAAATGATTTTTCGAATCAATCCAAATTCCTCGCTTAAAGCCGGGGCATTACCGCTCGTATTAAGTTATTGGATTTTATATCCGATTTCGTGGTTCTCATCGTCGATGTCGGGTGTGTTGATGCGATTGATTGGTGTAAAAGAAGTAAAAAAAAGTGTTACAGGTTTTACTGTCGGAGAGCTTGAAGCATATATTGAAGAGAATATCGACCGCACGGAGGAGGAACATAAAGAAGTAGAACATGAGGTGAAAATATTTCACAATGCGTTGGATTTCAGCAATACACACTTACGCGATTGTATGATTCCGCGCAATGAAATAGTTGCAATCGATATAGAGGATACTACTCGTGACGAACTTGTGAAAATCTTTACCAATTCCGGACTGTCTAAATTGATAGTATATAAAGAGGATATTGATGATATAGTGGGTTGTATCCATGTAAGTGAACTTTTTGACCAAAACAAAAATTGGAAAGAACAGCTGAAACCGGTGGTTTTTGCACCGGAGACGATGCTCGCGCAAAAAATGATGCGCCAGTTGCTTTCTGAAAAGAAAAGTGTTGCCATCGTTGTTGACGAATTCGGAGGGACAGCCGGGATGGTAACTCTCGAGGACCTTGTAGAGGAAATTTTTGGTGAAATTGAAGATGAACATGACCGCAACCGTGAACTTTTACGCAAAATAAACGATTCATTATATGAGTTCTCCGGCAGAGCCGAGATAGATCATATCAATGATAAATTTCACCTGGATATACCGGAGAATGATGAATATCAGACCATAGCCGGGTATATCCTTTATAATCTTGAGGAGATTCCCGATGAAGGCGAAGAGTTCTATATTGGAAATTTAAAATATACAATCCTCAAGAAAAGTGCATCGCGCATAGAAAAAGTGCGCGTTGACACCGGATTAGATAAACAATAATGGCAGGAATAACTACTCTTATACGTCCGTATTTTTCGCATATATACAAACAAATAATAACGGCTTCTTCCGACGTTGAAAAATCGCAACGTGCACTTCTGAAATGGTTGCTTTCTTCGTCGGTCTCTACAGAGATAGGACGACGATATGATTTTTCCTCAATAGAGACGTATGCACAGTATTCTTCGAGGGTGCCTATTGTGCAATATTCCGATATACGAAATGATGTTATGCGTATGATAGCCGGAGAGCCGGATTTGTTGTGGCGTGGTCGTTGCAGGTGGTATGCCCAGTCGTCCGGCACTAATGACGGCAGAAGCAAATATATTCCGGTTACATCCGATTCCTTTTCTCATACTCATTATCGAGGTGGAAAAGATGTTGTGGCTACATATTTGCATCTCAACCCACATTCGAAACTTTTTAGTGGTCAGGCTTTTATTCTGGGAGGGAGTTTTGCCAATGCTATTGCCGATTTGCCTCCGGCCATGCATGTGGGTGATTTGTCGGCCAATCTTATTGAAAATATCAGTCCTCTTGCCAATCTGTTGCGTGTTCCGTCAAAGAAAATTGCACTGTTGCCGGATTGGGAAATAAAACTTCCGGCTCTTGTGAAGGCGAGTGCAGATAGAAATATCACTAATCTTTCCGGGGTTCCGTCATGGTTTCTGACAGTCCTCAAGGAGGTAATAAAAAGTAAAGGCGCAACAACCATCCACGATGTGTGGCCAAACCTTGAGGTTTTCTTTCATGGCGGTATCAGCTTTGCTCCATACAGGATGCAATATCAATCTATCTGTGATATGAGCAAAATGCATTTTGTAAATACCTATAATGCGTCTGAGGGATTTTTTGGAGTGCAGAATGATTTTGTTTCCGATGATATGCTTTTGTTGCTTGATACAGGGGTGTTTTATGAGTTTATTCCGATGGATGCTCCCGAAACTGCACCAATCCCGGTGTGGGAGTTGCAAAAAGGTCGTACGTATGAAGTGCTGATATCATCGTGTAACGGACTTTGGAGATATCGAATAGGCGATACAGTCACTATTACCTCAATATCGCCTGTGAAATTCCAAATTGCGGGGCGAACGAAGCATTTTATCAATGCATTCGGAGAGGAACTGATGGTATATAATGCCGATGCTGCCGTAGCAAAGGCTTCGGCTGAAACGGGTATGGGTGTGATAAATTATACGGCGGCTCCGCTTTTTGCTTCTGATGATAATAAAGCGGCGCACCAGTGGTTTGTAGAGTTTGACAACGAGAATTATACCGCTTCTGAAATTGAAAACTTTGCACGTATTCTTGATAATGCATTGTGTATGGAGAATTCAGATTACGAGGCGAAGCGTGCAAATTCAATATTCCTTGACACGCTAAAAATTATCCCGGCACATCGAGGAGTTTTTGATAATTGGCTGCGAAATCGCACCGGTGCTATAGGTGGGCAGCGCAAAATACCGCGATTGAGCAATGACCGCTCAATAATTGAATCGTTGATAAAATTAAATAACACAGCATATTGAAGCTGTAATGGCTTTACATAAACTCTTTTAAGATTTCAAAAGCCATTCATAGGCAGGTATAATCTCTATCTTGCAGCCGTCAACCGTAACGCTGTCGCGTTCGTTATCCGTAATCAAATACAGATTCT
>JAFLTZ010000002.1 GCA_022509045.1 Muribaculaceae bacterium
GCGATAGCCGCAGGTTGGCGCCCGACGGATATCCCTCATCACCCCGCGCAAAACAAAGCCGAATGTATCAGTTCTATATTCACAAATGTAAACCATCTCGTAGAGATTGCTCGACGAACTTTTAATGGTGAAAAAGTGATTGTTAATAACTTTTTTTCACTTTTTTGAAAATTGAGCAATTTATATTTGTAAATAATTCCAAGAGTTGATAACTTTACATGCGAATATTTAGCGACTTTCATTTCCGTTGATTCTGACCTTTATATTCGTCTTAAACGTTTATTATTTAATAAGTTATCTTCACTCATTGATGGAACAATCCGTTTATCACATTCCGGCGTTGTTGAAAGAAACAATAGATGGGCTTAATATTAAGCCCGACGGCACTTATGTAGATGTCACTTTTGGAGGTGGTGGACACTCTCGTGCTATCATTGATAATCTTTCTTCAAACGGCTCTTTGTTGGCTTTTGACCAGGATATCGATGCTTTCCAAAATGCTATCGAGGATAAACGATTTACATTTGTACATAGCAATTTCCGTTTCTTGAAAAATTTCCTGAGATTTCACGGAGTCACGGCTGTTGATGGAATCGTAGCCGATCTCGGTGTTTCCTTTCATCATTTCGATGATGAAAAGAGGGGGTTCTCTTTTCGCTTCGACGGTAGGCTTGATATGCGAATGAACAAAAATGCTTCTATTTCAGCCGCTGATATTCTCAACAATTATTCGGAGCAACAGATTGCCGATATCCTGTATCTTTTCGGTGAACTTAAATCTGCTCGCAGAATTGCTGCTGCCATTATTAAGCATAGAAACGCTGGTGGGGTATTCTCTTCTGTTCAGTCTTTAATCGATGTGGTTGCAAAATTCATTTCGCCTGCGAATCAAAAAAAGGAATTGGCGCAAATTTTCCAGGCTTTTCGCATCGAAGTGAATAATGAAATTGACGCTTTGCACCGGCTCTTAGTGCAAGCAAACATCGTTTTGAAACCCGGTGGACGTCTTTGCGTGCTCACTTATCACTCCATTGAAGATAGAATTGTAAAAAACTTCTTCAAATCTGGAAATATTAATGGCGACATACAGAAGGACTTTTTTGGAAAAATTTCAACACCGTTTAGGCTTGTTAACAATAAGGTGATTACTCCGTCCGATGATGAAATTTCTGCCAACCCGCGGTCGCGTAGTGCAAAACTCAGAATTGCTGAAAAAATTTAACGTTTTATTCTATTGATATGGCTCTGTTCAGGAAACAAAACAAAAAAGAAAAAAAAGTCCCCGCCAAGAAAAAGAAAAAACTCAGTTTTATTCGCAGAATTTGGCTCGGGGAAATCATCAGTTATCAGTTCTTTTTTAAATATTGGAAATATGTTGCCATTATTGTTCTTGTTTTCGTTGTGTACACTTCCAGTAGATATGAAGTTAGAGATAGAATGGACCGGATTATTAAGCTGAAAAACGAACTTGCTAATGCCCGTACCGAGAAAGTCAAGGCTTCCGCTAATTACAATTCGTTAATTCGTGAACAGGAAATGAGGAATCGTTTGAAAAATGCCGATATCAATCTTCAGGTTCCCGACCAACCCCCTTACCACATCTCCAGTATAAACAACAAATAAAGTTCCCGATATATAATGAAACAAGACAACAAAAAACGCATCATTCGACGATACCTGCTCGTGATTGCTTTCGTATTGGTTCTCGTTGGATACATTGTGGCGCATTTGATGGACACTACTATCCGTAACCGCGAAACATGGTTAAAACTTTCCGATAAAATTCTTTCTCGTGAAGAATTTGTCGAGCCGGAGCGGGGTAATATTTACGCTTCGAATGGTAGTTTACTTGCCGGTAATGTCTATTATTATATCGGAAGACTGGATTTTGGTGTTAAATCGGTTGCTACGCCCGACTCTTTGCTGAAATATTTACCGGCGCTCTGCGATTCGCTTCAAAGTATGTTCCCCGATAAAAAAGCAGCCGTGTGGGAAAGCGAAATTAAATCGCAGCTTTACCGTTCGAAAAAGAATCGTTCTTATAAATTGGTGTCGAGAATTACTCCCGCCGAATTCGACAGAATGAAGAAATTCCCTTTCTTAAATCGTAGAAGTGCTCGAAATTTCTTCTACAAAGAAGATATATCTGTCAGAATTAAGCCTTTCGGAAAAATGGCTTCTCGTAGTATTGGTAAAGTTGGGTTCTACAGAAACGATACTCTAATGTTTGCCGACAAAAAAAAGCACGGAATTTCCGGGCTGGAAATGGCTCTCGATACATTGCTTTATGGTGTCCCGGGTATTGCTACAAATATCAATTTGAACAACCGGATGGTTAAATATGCCACTACTCCTGCTTTGCGGGGGCGGGATATCAAGACCACTATTGATGTCGATATTCAGGACATCGTCGAAGAAGAACTTTACTCCATGTGTGTTGAAAGTAATGCCGATTGGGGTACCGCTATCCTTATGGAGGTCGCCACGGGTGAGATTAAGGCCATTTCAAACCTGTCCCGTCGAAAAAACACCAATATTTTCGAAGAAGGCATCAACCACGCCGTACTTGGCTATGAGCCGGGGTCGGTTATGAAACCGATTTCTATGCTCGTGGCTCTTGAAGATGGCATCGTCTCAAATATTGAGGATGTTATTAATACCGGATATTCTTTCCCCTATGCTGGTGGAAAACCTATTTCCGATTCTCATGGGGCCCCTTCTATGAAAATTAGAGAAGTTATCGAGCGAAGCTCAAACATCGGTATGGCAAAAATCATCCTTCGAAAATATGAAAAACACCCGGGGCAGTTTTATAGCAGACTCAAAGAACTTGGTTTCTTCGACAAAATGCACACTGGTATTGGGGGTGAAACAGTCCCAAAGGTCGATTCCTTAGGCGATAAAAACTGGGATAGAATCGCTCTGTCTCGAATGGCTTATGGCTATAGCACGAAAATTCCGCCGATGAGCACGCTTGCCATTTACAACGCTATTGCTAACGATGGAAAATATGTGCGTCCGCGGCTTATTAAAGAACTGATGGTCGATGGTGTCACCGATTCCGTTATTCCCGTTTCTTATATCCGTGAACAAGTTTGTTCCCCTGAAAATGCTGCAAAACTTCGCCGGATGCTTAATTCTGTCGTATGGGGAAGTCATGGCACCGCTCGTGTTTTGCAGGACCCTAAAGTTAATATTTCCGGTAAAACCGGTACCTGCTACGACCTCGTTAATGGGGGGTACGATACTTCGAAAAAGCGCCTCGCTTTCTGCGGTTTCTTCCCTTATGAGAACCCGAAATACTCTTGTATGGTCCTGATTAGCCATGCCAATCGTGGTGCTGCCCGATGCAGCGGGATGGTCCTCAAAAACGTAGCTCTGAAATTATATTCTCGAGGTCTCCTCGACAACGAAAGTAATTATGTTAAGGATTCTGGTAAACGCACCGTTTCTAAAGCAGCGGGCAGAATATATGCCGCTTCCGATGTCGATTTGTCGAATATTGCTGTTACGAATATGGGCATTAACAATGCCGTTAGAATCAAATCGCGTGGCTCTCATTCCAATATACCGGATGTGCGTGGATTAGGGTTGAGAGATGCCGTTAATCTTCTCGAAAGCTCCGGATTGAAAGTAAAATTCCGTGGTTCTGGATATGTCGTTTCTCAAAGCATTAATCCTGGAGACTCCATCCCCGATAATAAAGAAATTAATATCGTTTTGAAGATTTGATATGAAAAATATTTCTCTCAAAGAGTTATTGCAATCCTATCATCAGATTATCAATGTTTATGGTGATTTTGATTCTTGCGTTTCTGGCGTAGAATTTGATTCTCGTCGCATCAAACCTGGATTCTTGTTTATCGCCATTAACGGTACGGCTGTCGATGGTCACAATTTTATTCCCGACGTGATTAACGCCGGCGCTAAAGCGGTTGTTTGCGAAATCCTTCCCCAAACGCTAATCGATAATGTTTGCTATATTCTTGTCGAGAGCTCCGCTGCCGCTTGTGGGCACATCGCTTCTCAATGGTACGGTAATCCCTCTCGTAAACTCATTCTCACTGGGGTTACCGGTACTAATGGCAAAACCACAATCGCCACTTTGCTTTATGAGATGGCTCGTATGTCGGGATATAAAGCGGGTTTGCTTTCCACTGTTTGCAATTATATTGATGATGTTCCGGTTGAGGCAACACAAACAACCCCCGACCCTCTGACAATCAATCGCCTCCTTTGCGAAATGGTCAACGCCGGATGCAAATATGCGTTTATGGAAGTTAGTAGCCATGCTGCCGTGCAATGCCGCATCGATGGACTGCATTTCAAATGTGGTATCTTCACTAATCTTTCTCGCGATCATCTTGATTATCATAAAACAACTCAAAACTATATAGCCGCAAAGAAGAGATTTTTCGACCTCCTCCCCGATGATGCTGTCGCTATTACTAATATCGACGATTCAAATGGAAATGTCATGCTCCAGAATACGAAAGCTCGGAAATTCTCATATTCCATGCGTACTCTTGCCGATTTCCATGGAAAAATCATAGAATCTCGGCTCGATGGTTCGATTCTTCAAATCAATGGTAGAGAAGTTGATGTCATGTTTGTGGGTGCGTTCAATGCCTACAACCTGTTGGCTGTTTTTGCTGCCGCTTCATTGATTGAGCTCCCGAATGACACTCTGCTAATCAATCTCAGCCGACTTGTTCCCGTTGCCGGTAGATTTCAGATTTTTCAAACACCATCTAAAGTATCCGCTGTCGTAGATTATGCCCACACCCCGGATGCAATTAAAAACGTGCTTGATACTATACGTAGCATACAAGGTGTTCACAACATAATTTCTGTGGTTGGCGCCGGTGGTAATCGCGACAAAGGAAAACGACCGATTATGACTCGTGAAGCTCTAAATGGTAGCAATTTGGTTATACTGACTTCCGATAATCCTCGTAACGAAAAGCCGGAGGATATCATCGAAGATATGAAACAAAATTTGACCACACAGGATACTTCGCGTATTTTGGAGATTATCGACCGACGACAAGCTATTCTCACAGCTCTAAAAATGGCACACCCGGGCGATGTGGTGTTGATTGCCGGGAAAGGGCATGAATGTTATCAGGAAATAAATGGAGTGAAACACCATTTCGATGACCGCGAGATTGTCGTTCAATTCATCAATTCGTTTAATCTGTAATTTTTAAGTATATGCTTTATTATCTTGCTCAATATCTTGATAAACTCGGTGTCCCGGGTATGAGATTGATGGACTACATCACATTTCGTGCCGGTGCCGCGGTTATCATCTCAATCTTCATCGCTCTGATTATTGGTAAAAAAATTATAGAACGGCTGCAGTTGATGCAGGTGGGTGAAATTGTTCGTGATCTCGGACTCGAAGGGCAGATGAGTAAAAAAGGAACTCCCACTATGGGGGGGATTATAATCATTATTTCAATTCTGATTCCGTGTCTGTTGCTCGGAAAACTCGACAATGTGTACATGTTGCTCATGATTGTTGCCACTATTTGGCTCGGAGTTCTGGGATTTGCCGATGATTATATCAAAGTGGCTCATCACGACAAAGAAGGGCTTAAAGGTAAATTCAAAATTGTCGGTCAGGTAGGGTTAGGACTTATTGTCGGATTGACTATGCTCCTTAATTCTCAGATTGTAATGCGTGAAAATGTTGAAATTGTAAACGTAGAAAATAGTCACGTTGAAATTACACATAAACCGGAAAATGTAAAAACCACTCAAACCACTATCCCATTTGTGAAAAATAACAACTTCGACTATGCTTACATTACGGGATGGATGGGAAAATATGCTCAATCCGGTGGTTGGATTGTATTCATTCTGGTTACAATTTTTGTCGTTACGGCTGTGAGCAATGGTGCAAACCTCACCGACGGTCTCGATGGACTTGCTACCGGAATTTCGGCCATTATTGCCACCGCTCTCGCTATTATGTGCTATCTTGGTGGTAATGTAATATATGCTACTTATCTCGACATTATGTATATTCCCGGGAGTGAAGAACTTGTAGTATTTGCTGCCGCCTTCATCGGTGCGCTTATCGGGTTCCTTTGGTACAATTCTTATCCTGCACAGGTGTTCATGGGTGATACGGGGTCTTTAACTATTGGCGGTATTATTGCCGTATTTGCCATCCTTATCCGCAAAGAACTGCTTGTCCCGATTCTTTGCGCTATCTTCTTTTTTGAAGATTTGTCGGTGATTATCCAAGTCGCGTATTTCAAGTTTACAAAAAGAAAATATGGAGTAGGAAAACGGATTTTCAAAATGACTCCGCTTCATCATCATTTCCAAAGGGCTCTCCCTGCCGATGGTTCGAGTGTGTTGATTAAGCATCCGGTAAATCCTATCGCCGAACCGAAAATTGTTACGAGATTTTTCATTGTAGCTATTTTTCTTGCTGTTATCACTTTCGTTACTTTAAAAATTCGTTGATATTGTTTTTCCATAAAGTATGAGTACAGATAATTTTAATTTCAAACGTAGATTGGTAATTCTTGGAGGGGGAGAAAGTGGTGTGGGTGCTGCTGTTCTTGCTGCTAAAAAGGGTTTTGATGTATGGCTCTCCGACATGGGTAATATTGCTGACAAATACAAAGATGTTCTTAACGAATACAATATCCCATGGGAAGAAGGTTCTCATACCGAATCTAAAATTATTGCGGCTCACGAGGTTGTAAAAAGCCCCGGAATTCCCGATAAAGCCCCCATTATTCAAAAAATCAAGAGTAAAAATATTCCTATTATCAGCGAAATAGAGTTTGCCGGAAGATACACCGATGCAAAAATGGTTTGCATCACAGGTAGTAATGGTAAAACTACAACTACTCTACTCACGTATCATATCCTTAAGCAAGCCGGTATCAACGTCGGATTGGCGGGGAATGTCGGAAAAAGTCTTGCTTTCCAGGTTGCCACTTGCAATTACGATGTTTATGTGATTGAGCTCAGCAGCTTTCAGCTCGACAATATGTACGATTTCAAGGCAAATATTGCTGTAATTATGAATATCACACCCGACCATCTCGACAGATATGATTATAAAATGGAAAATTATGTGAATGCTAAATTCCGTATCCTTCGTAATCAAACTACCGACGATGCCATTATTTTCTGGCAGGATGATCCTATTATTCGTTCTCAAATCGAGGCGTTGCATATCGAAGCCCACAAGCTCCCTTTTGGTGAATCACGTTCTGCACAATCTTGTGCTTGGGTGGAGAATGAGATGCTGATGTGCAATGTTGGGGATAATTCTTTTGCCATTCCGCGTGATGAGTTGGCATTGCCCGGATTACATAATCTATATAATTCAATGGCGGCTTCTCTATCTGCAATGTTACTCAATATTAGAAACGAAGATATAAAGCAGGCTCTTTCTGATTTCGAAGCTGTTGAGCACCGGTTGGAATATGTTAGAACTGTTAAGGGTGTGAGGTATATAAACGATTCTAAGGCCACGAATGTTAATTCCACTTGGTATGCGCTTGAAAGTATGACTACTCCCACCGTGTTGATTCTTGGAGGAAAGGATAAAGGTAACGATTATTCGGAGATAGAGGAATTTGTTAAGCAGAAGGTCAAAGCCATCGTATGTTTGGGCAAAGATAATCAGAAATTGCTCGATTTTTTCTCTGGAAAAGTTCCGGTCATAGCCGACACTCATTCCATACAGGAGGCGGTGGATAAAGCTTCGGAATTTGCTTCCGAAGGCGATACTGTGCTACTTTCTCCATGTTGTGCAAGTTTCGACCTTTTCAAAAGTTATGAAGATCGTGGAACACAGTTCAAAAATATTGTAAATAATCTGTAATCGCATTAGTTGGTGTTTTCTATGGTTGACAATGAATTTAACGATATAGTTCCTGAAAATAAAACTTCTGATACTGCTGCTGCAGCTGTTGCCGAACTCAACACTCAGAATCAAAATGTATCGCCTGTGCGAAGATTTGGCGACCCGTATCTCTGGGGAATATATATTTTTCTTTGCCTCGTTTCACTTGTTATCACTTACGATGCTTCTGGACGGGAAATTAAAGGGGCTAATGTCTTTGCTCCTTTGATTAAACAAGGTATTTTCCTTGCGCTTGGGGCCTCCATAGCTTTTTTCATTCAAAAAATCGATTACAAAAAGATTATTAGGGTTATCCCATATTTTGCACTTGTCACATTTGTTGGCCTTTTCTATGTCGATCAGTTTGGTGAGGTTATTAATGGTGCGCAGCGACACATCTCAATAATGGGATTTTCAATTCAACCCACCGAGATGGCAAAACTTGCGGTTGTTCTTCTGCTTGCCTGGATTATGGCGCGAAATCAGATGGAAAACGGAGTGCGTTGGACCGGAATTTATCTTTGTTTCTTTGTTATTGGTATGTTTGGATACTTTCTTGTTAAACAAGGGCTTACCAATACTCTTCTTTTGATGTCCATTACTGTTGCAATGATTTTGATTAGTGGTACACAGTGGCGCAAGATTTTTACTTTGCTTGGTATTTTCTCTGTATTGATTCTGTTCTTTCTCGGAGTGATGCTTATGCGGAATGCTTTTGATGATACTCCGGAAAGCGACCCGATTACATCCGGAATTATTGCGAGCAATGTTTCTCCGATGGTGGAAGAGGCTGATTCTGCATTACATAATAGCTTTATTATCAGGGCTATTGACGCTGCTGAAGAAATTATAGTACCATATATTCCTCGTTTTGAAACTCATGCGTCGCGCTTGCGTGATTTCTTTGATCCTCGACCGCTTTACACGCGACCTTTCACCGAAAAAAATAATCAGGAAATGTTTGCCACTATGGCTCAGGCTTCTGGCGGTGCGGGTAATATCGGTATTGGCAACTCAAAATATAGCAGTATGCTCCCGTTAGCATTTTCCGACTACGTTTTCTCTATTATTGTCGAAGATACTGGCATGATTGGTGGTGTGCTTCTGTTGATTGTGTATCTGTTGATTCTTGCCCGTGCCGGTAATATTGCTCAGAAATGCAAAAAAGCAATCCCCGCTTTGATTGTTATTGGTTTGGCCTTTATGATTGTAATTCAAGCGCTTTTCCACATGGCTATCAACACCGGGGTTTTCCCGGTTTCCGGTCAACCGTTACCTCTTATATCTATGGGTGGTACATCGATTCTTATCATTTCAATTGCATTTGGAATCATGCAAAGTGTTTGTCGCACTGCACGTATGACTACCGACAAGAAAGCCGATATAAATGCCGAAATGGAGTCTTTGCCGGTTGAAATGAGAGCCGATAATAGTGCTAATTAATGTTTGAACTATCAGTATGAACGATAATAATTCTCCGAAAGTAATTATAAGTGGTGGTGGCACCGGTGGGCATATTTTCCCGGCTCTATCCATCGCTACTGGCATCATGCGTAGATATCCACAAGCAAAAATTCTTTTTGTAGGGGCTATCGGGCGTATGGAGATGGAAAAAGTTCCTGAAGCTGGTTTTGATATTGTTGGTCTGCCGGTTATGGGGTTTGACCGTAAACACCTGTTGCGAAATTTTAAGGTGCTTTTTTGCGTATATAAAAGTCTGAGATTGGCAAAAAAAATATTACGAGAGTTTAACCCTGATATAGCTGTTGGAGTTGGAGGTTATGCAAGTGGGCCTATGCTTAAAGTGGCTCAGAATGTAGGTGTACCCACTTTGATTCAAGAGCAGAATTCCTATCCTGGAGTCACTAATAAAATGCTCTGTGCTAAAGCCGATGCTGTGTGTGTTGCTTATCATGGTCTGGAAAAATTTTTCCCGGCTGATAAAATTGTCTTCACTGGAAATCCTGTACGACAGGAATTAGTTGAATCAGAACTCTCTCCGCAACAGGCTCGCTTAAAACTTGGTCTTAACCCGGATTTGCCCACCATTCTCGTTGTTGGCGGGAGTTTGGGTGCTCGTACTATCAATCATAGTATTGGCACGCACATTACCTCCTTGGCGAAATCCAATATACAAGTCCTTTGGCAATGCGGAAAACAAGGAATAGAGTATGCCGATACCATGTTGAAAGAGAATCCTGCTACAAATATTAAGGCATCGGCATTCATTTATGATATGGCTGCCGCTTACAGAGCGGCCTCTATTGTGATATCGCGAGCTGGCGCAAGTAGCATTTCAGAACTGCAATTGTTAGGTAAACCTGTAATTTTTGTCCCATCTCCTAATGTCGCAGAAGATCATCAAACCCACAATGCCATGGCGTTGGTTAAAAATGATGCGGCTATTCTTGTCAAAGATTCTGATGCACAAGCATCACTTGTCGATGTGGCTTTACAACTGATAAATGACAATGACAGATTACTTGCTCTTTCTGAAAATATTTCTAAAATGGCAAAAAATAATGCAGTTGATGATATTGTGGACTGTATCTCTCGAATAATTGATAAATAAAACTGATAATGGACTTTAACAATATAGAATCTGTATATTTTGTTGGTGCCGGTGGTATTGGCATGGCTGCTTTGGAGCGATATTTCCTTTCTCGCGGTATAAAAGTTGCAGGTTACGACCGCACCCCGTCCGACCTTACAGAAGAATTGCAAAAAGAAGGGGTGGAGATTGTTTATGTTGATGATGTGGATTTAATTCCTGAGTGGTGTCGAAATCCATTATCTACGCTTGTTGTTTACACTCCGGCGGTCTCTGATTCACATGCCGGTTTGCAATATTTCAGAAACAACGGATTTGAAGTTGTTAAACGTGCACAACTGTTAGGTATTATTACAAAACAAAGTAAATCATTATGTTTTGCCGGAACTCATGGCAAAACCACTACTTCCTCAATGGCTGCACATATTCTTCACACTTCACCTATTGGGTGTAATGCGTTTTTGGGGGGTATATTAAAAAATTACAATAGCAACCTTCTGTTGTCGCCCACAAGTGAATTTACTGTTGCCGAAGCCGATGAATTCGACCGCTCATTCCATTGGCTTAATCCATATATCGCACTTATTACAGCCACCGACCCCGACCACTTGGATATATATGGGAATGAAGATGCATACGTTGAAAGTTTTGCTCGGTTTACAGAATTGATAGCGCCTGGTGGAACATTGATATTGCATACCGGTACAAAACTTATACCGCGTACCCACAAGGATGTCACCATATATTCTTATTCGGTTTCTGATGGCGATTTCCATGCAGAGAATATTAAAATTGGGAATGGAACTATCACATTCGATTTTGTGGCTCCCGATGGTAGAATTGATAACATTTCACTTGGTGTGCCGGTGGAAATAAATATTGATAATGCCGTTGGCGCTATTGCGGTGTGTTATGTTGCAGGCGTAGATTCGCAAAGCATACGCCGGGCTATGGCTTCTTTTCAAGGGCCTAAACGTCGTTTCGAGTTCTGGTTAAAAGAAGAAGGTGATAATGGTAAAGTTATTATCGACGATTATGCACACCATCCCGATGAATTGAAAGCTGCAATTAAATCTGTAAAAGCGATTTACCCGAATCGCAAACTCACGGTTGCTTTTCAGCCTCATCTTTATTCGAGAACACGCGATTTCGCTCCGCAGTTTGCCGAGGCTTTATCTCTTGCCGACAGTGTTGTTCTGCTTGATATATATCCGGCTCGTGAGCTGCCTATTGAGGGTGTGTCGTCAGAAATCATTTTCAATGATATAAAAACTCCGCTTAAATATCTTTGCTCTAAAGATAAATTGGTTAATACACTTAAAAATATTAACTTTGATGTGTTGTTAGTTACAGGTGCCGGCGATATTGTAAATTTATTGCCTGAAATCTGTAAAACCTTTCGTGTTGAATCTAAGTGAAACTGAATAAAGAGAAAATAAAACAGATATTTATTGGCATCGGTAAGTGCCTGTCGATTCTGCTATTGCTTGTTGCAATAGTAGCCGGAGTTTTGTGGGGCAATAATGTTGCTGCAGAACGTGTTTGCCAAAAGATGGAAATTACCGTGCATCGTGTTGATACTCTTGCATTCCTCACTCCGGAACTTGTGTTATCCGATATCATCAAGGCGGGTATGGACGCAAAAGGTGTGAAAGTCGATGAATACAATTCCTACGATTTGCAAAAGATGCTGAACAACAGCGACTATATTGAAGAAGCTTCATGCGTATTCCTTTCCAACAATGTTCTGAATGTGAATGTGAAGCAGATTATTCCGGTGATGAGAGTATTTGCTACTGATGGTAGTAGTTCATACTACAATGCAATCGGAAAGCGTATTGATGCGTCTCTAAAGTTTCATGTTGATGTCCCTTTATTTGTTGGGGTTAATCTCGCCGACACCGCAGCCATTTCAGATTACATCAGGTTGGCAAACTATATAATCGAACATAAGGAACTGTATGGCTATGTAACTGCGATTAATGTAAAAGATGCTGACAACGTGATTATAGTTCCCAATGTTCGAGGACATGTGATTAATTTCGGAAATATTAGTCACGGTTCTTTTGATAATAAATTTGCCAAGATTAAGCAAATTTATAAAGAAGTTATTCCTCATAGTGGTTGGTGGATGTATGATACTATTTCGGTGAAATGGAAACATCAGATAGTGGCATCTCGGAGAAATTATAGAAAGGCACCGTTACCCGACTTTTCTTCCGATGAAGAGGACGAAGCGCCTGATATTGCTTCTATAACTATTGGTGAATAAAATGTGCATCGGTGATAAAATTGATAATTAACGAATTTCTTGATATATAATTTGTATCCTATTATGAATAACCGTCCTTACATCGTCGCTTTAGAGATTGGCAGCTCTAAAATTGTTGGCGCTATTGCTTCCGTGTCGTCGAAGGGGCAAATTTCTGTCCTTGCTTTGGATGAAGAACAATCGCACGAAAGTGTTCGTTACGGGTGTATTAAAAATCTTGAAGATACGGCAAATAGAATTGCCGATGTGATTGCGAAACTTGAAGCTCATGCACAAATTTCGCCACAACGTATCAAAAGTGTTTACACAGGTCTGTCTGGTCGTTCCTTACAATCAGTATCGCACAAAACATCTTTGCCTCTTACCGAAGGAGAGCCGGTGTCCAATGAAATTATAAACCGAATGATACGTGATGTTACTTACGCTGTCGGTGTTGAAGGCATGGAGATTATTGATGTTTTACCGACCCGATACATGGTCGATAACATGGAATCCGTTAAACCGGTTGGCTCTGTTGGTAATAAAATTGAAGGTGAATTCACGGTAATCTTAGGTAAAGAGCAGCTCAAAGCTAATATTCGTAGAGTTATAAGCGACCGAAATAATCTTGAAATTAAGAGATTTAATACCACAATCCTTGCTGAGGGTGAACATGTTCTCACTGCAGAGGAGCGCCGACTCGGTGCAATGCTTGTGAATTTCGGAGCTGAAACTACTACCGTAGCAATTTATAAAAAGGATGCTCCTGTTTACCTTTACACTATGCCTATTGGCTCAAGAAATATTACTCGCGATATTACATCGCTTAATGTTTTAGAGGAAAACGCAGAAGATATCAAGAAATCTATCGGAAATGCTAAAGAGGTTGGCACTCTCACCGATCTTAAGATTGGAAGTATCAAAGCTATAGATGCCGGGAATCTTATTGTTGCTCGTGCGGGTGAAATTGTTGCCAATATTTATGCTCAAATCGAAGCAGCGGGGTTAACTATTTCCGACATTCCTGAAGGAGTAATTGTAACAGGTGGGGGGTGTAACCTTAAAAACTTTGTAGAGCTTATTTCTGACCATTTTGGGATAAAGGCTCGACGTGGAGATTTATCGCATAAGGAATTAAATTTGACGGAGGCGAATAAAAGAGGGGTTGATATATCTCCGAAAAATCCCTCGTATTTGTCGATTTATTCACTTTTACTTGAGGCTGCTGCAAAATTGAAAGATGGAGAATCTTGTTGTATCTCTCCGGTTATTAATACAACGTCTAAAGTCGAAGAGATTAATAAAGAACCGGAAGTCAATAAACCGAAGCAAGTGAAGAAGCCAAAGAATCCTTCAAAACCGAAAATCAAAAAAGAAAATCGATTTGCCAACATCCTCCATAAAGTGCAGGATTTTGCAAAGGATCTTGCTGACAAAGCTTTTGATGATGAGAAAGATGATGAGGACGAATAGACCTTATTGCTGAGTGTTTAATCTAAAAAGAGATATCATTATGGACAACAATATATTCGACTACAACGATAATAGCGATTTGAGAAACATGTCGGCCGACTCTAACAACGAAGAACCTTCTCTTGCCAAAATTATTAAGGTAATTGGCGTTGGTGGAGGTGGATGTAATGCCATCAATCACATGTATTCGCAGCAAATTGAAGGCGTGACTTATGTGGTTGCTAACACCGATTGGCAGGCTCTTGCCAACTCTCCTGTTCCGACTAAGTTATTACTTGGTCCTACAACTACAAAAGGACTCGGTGCCGGAAATAAGCCGGATGTTGCTCGTCAGGCGGCTGAAGAAAGTGCTAAAGAAATTGAGGCTCTTTTCGATGAAGAAACAAAGATGGTGTTTATTACGGCAGGAATGGGGGGTGGAACCGGAACCGGTGCAGGTCCGGTGGTGGCCCGTATAGCTCGTGAAAAAGGTGTTCTTACTGTTGGTATTGTTACACTTCCGTTTGGTTTTGAGGGACAGAAGAAGATTGCCAAGGCTATTGAAGGTGCCGGTGAAATGGAAAAATATGTTGATGCACTATTGGTTATCAACAATCAGCGTCTTGCTGATATTTATCATGACCTCGATTTCCACAATGGTTTTGCCAAGGCCGATGACACTCTCACCATTGCTGCACGAAGTATCAGTGAATTGATTACAGCTCCGGGTCTAATGAATCTCGACTTTAAAGATGTGGAAACCACATTGCAGAATGGTGGTCCGGCTATTATAAGTAGCGGATATGGAGAAGGAGAGCATCGTGTGACCAAAGCTATAGAAAACGCGCTGAATTCTCCATTGCTCAAAAATCGTGACGTTGAAGATAGTAAGCATATTTTGATTGACGTTAGCTTCGACCCCACGGTAGAGAATAATAAGTTTACTATAGGTGAAACTGATGAAATTAATGACTTTATGCTTCGGTTTGCTCCGGAACTCGATGTTATTACTGGTGTTCATCTCGACTATACTCTTGGCGAAAAAATAAAAATAACAATACTTGCGTCGGGATTCAAAGTATCTCTTGCAAGTGATACAAAACCTGTGACTCCTACTGTTCGTCAAATTTTTGACGAGGAATCCGAACCGACTCCTGCGGCAGAATCCTCGGCTGATAAGATTAAAAATGAATATGGCGAAGAATATGTTGACCGTCTTCGTAAAAACAAGGAACGGGCAAAATATTTTGTGTTCTCGGCCGATGAGTTTAATAATGACGATTTGTTGAATTTGTTTGAGACTACCCCTACATTTAATCGTACAGCCGCTAACAAGAATCGTTTCGAGGCTATTCGTCGCGAAATTTCAGAACAGAAATCAGGTAATGTAGCTGAAAATAATCATCAAACAGATAGTACGCCTATCGTTTTCTGATTTAGCAGTTGATTTATGAGAAATTTAATATTAACTATTTCTATTATTGTGCTACTTGTGGGATGTGGCTCAAAAAGGCATTTAAATGGCAATCACAGCGACGAAACCCGGGTTGAGGCCTCTGTTCCGGTTGTGATGTCAAGTCCCGTTATGGACCGTCCAAAGGCAGTTATATATAAAACTAAAAATGACTATATAAATCTTGTGCCTATTACTCTTGATGCTTCAAAAACTAAAGTAATAAGTTATCCCGCGCCTTCTGATTTGGTTAATGCTGTGCCGACTAAATTGATTGATGGTTATTTGCTTGATAATCGTGGAATAGGAATCAATACTGTATTCACTCGCTTTACGTATGAGGAGTATTCCCGACTAAAAGATGTCCCATCTGTTGCAGAATTACTTTCCTCTATTGTTGATAGCGACCCGTTTGTTGAGATATATGTCACACGCGAAGCTAAAGATTCAAGTAACGGGATAGATTTTTATAACGATATTGTGAATAATAATTTTGCCGGTTGTGACAGAATTAAATAATGGTCTATGAATAAAATAATTTCACTTTTTGCTGCATGCGTGTTATTGTTATGTCTTTCTTGTGCTAATCGTTCTCCGGAGAATGCGGGTTGCAATATTGCCACATACAGTGTTAATCAGCAGATAAAGAAAATATCAAAAATATACCTTTGCCCTCCGGATTCTGTGTATGGTGAAGGTGTAAGGCTATATTACAAGCGTAGTGCCAATGTGCAATTCATTACAGAGATAGAGGGGAAAGTTCCTGATGTCCTTCAAGACTCTGTGATAGCTATTGCATTCGATGAAAAAGGTGTAAATATAGATGGTGCCATGCAAAACTTCGTGACGTCTATAGGTGATTATCTTGATACTCCTTCAGATGACTTGGTAGAAATAACCACTGTGCCTTCTGATTCAAATGCGCGAATCCTATATGATAATATTGATGTTTCTATTCCATATCTTTCAGATAAGGTTGTAGTGTGTGAGATTAGTTATAGTGGATATAGTGGTGGTGCTCACGGCTATTACGGCAGTAGGTATATAAATTATGATGTGAAAAACAATAAACTGCTGAATTTTGATGATATTTTTATCCCCGGATGCGAAGACGAGTTAATGGCGATAGTCGTGCACCGGCTAATGAGGGATTATGGAACAACTACAATGGAAGATCTTGCAAATGCAAGTGGAATCTTTACAGAAGCGTTGTTTTTATCAGATAACGTGTATTTTACAGATAAAGGAATAACGTTCTATTATAATCCGTACGACATCGGCCCGTGGGCTATTGGATCGATTGAGGTAAACACATATCTCTCAGAAATAATGCCATATTTAACTTTATCCGCACAGTCGTGTTTCAATGATTAATCAGATACAAACAGCAAAGGCGCACTCCGTATGGAATGCGCCAATATTTTGTAGTGATTAGTTGTGTTATTCTGCTACTTCAGCGGCAGGAGTTTCTGCTGGTGTATCAACAGAAGGGAATACCGGTGCTGTTTGTTCTACCGGAGCTACAGAATTTACTTTGCTCTCTACAAGATTGTGAGGTGCCACAAATGCTGAAAGCACGCTGAGAACACAGATAATGATTGCGAGCGTCCAAGTTGCCTGTTCTACAAAGCTGTTGGTGGATTTAACCCCTAAAATTTGGTTACCACTTTGAAAATTGGACGCAAGCCCTCCTCCTTTTGATTTTTGAATCAACACTATGCCGATTAGAAGAAGTGCGGCAAAAATGATAAGAATTGTTAGAAATATATACATCTTTTTATAATGTTTTTGTAATGTTTCAATACTCTTTTTACTTAAACGGCTGCAAAGTAAGTGAAAAATTTCGTGATAATCAAGAGAAACGCTGATTAAATGACAATATTCACTATTTTACCCGGCACCACAATAATCTTTTTAGGAGTTTTCCCGTCAATCCATTTGGCTGCATTTGAATCTGCGAGCGCTATTTCCTGTACTTGTTCACGAGTGCTGTCAGCCGGCACTGTGATATTGTAACGAGGTTTCCCATTAAATGACACTGCGTATGTAACGCTCGATTCGCGTGTATATTCTTCGTTATATTCAGGCCATTTAGCATCGCATACAGTGGTTTCGGCTCCAAGTATATGCCATAGTTCTTCTGCAACATGGGGTGCGAATGGGGCTATTAGAACCACAAGTGGCCTTAATATTTCGCGAGAGTGGCAATTGCATTGTGTGAGTTCATTTACACATATCATAAATGCGCTGATAGAGGTGTTAAATGAAAAATGTTCAATATCCCATGTGATTTTTTTGATGAGCTTGTGAAGTGATTTCAATGCGTCTGCCGAGGGCTTTGAATCATCTATGAGTAGTTCCTCTTTTTTATAGAATAATGTCCATAATTTTTTAAGGAAGCGTGCCACTCCGTCAATTCCTTTTGTATCCCACGGTTTGCTCTGTTCAAGTGGACCGAGGAACATTTCATAGAGTCGTAGTGTATCGGCTCCGTAATTCTCCACTATATCATCAGGGTTTACTACATTAAACATCGATTTCGACATTTTTTCCACAGCATACCCGCAATTATATTTGCCATTTTCAAGAATGAATTCTGCAGTGGCATATTCAGGACGCCAATTACGGAATTTTTCCGTGTCGAGAACATCTCCGCTTACGATATTTACATCTACGTGGATAGGTGTTACATCATATTGGTCTTTTAATCCGTATGATACAAAAGTGTTAGTGTCTTTGATGCGATATACAAAATTACTTCTACCTTGAATCATACCCTGATTTATAAGCTTTTTGAATGGTTCTTCTTCGCAAACCACACCGTAATCGTAAAGGAATTTGTTCCAGAATCGGCTATATATCAAGTGTCCTGTGGCGTGTTCGGTCCCACCGATATATAAATCTACATTTCTCCAATATTGATTTATAGTTTTATCTACGAGCGCGTTATGATTGTGCGGGTCCATATAGCGTAAGTAGTATGCCGATGAGCCGGCAAATCCCGGCATTGTGCATAACTCAAGCGGTTGTCCGTTTGGAGCCACCCAATTCTTTGCTCTGCCGAGAGGTGGCTCGCCGGATTCGGTGGGGAGGAATTTATCCACTTCAGGCAATTGTAAAGGAAGCAATGATTCATCAAGTGGCTGGGGTTGTCCATTTTGGTCATACCAAATGGGGAACGGTTCGCCCCAATAACGTTGACGGCTAAATATTGCATCGCGTAAGCGATAATTCACCTTCACTCTGCCTATTCCTGCTTCAGATATATATTTTTTCGTTTTTGCTATTGCCTCTTTCACAGTTAGCCCGTTGAGTGATAGCGCTTCATTTGAAGAATTTATCATTATTCCCTCTTTAGCATCAAAGCTTTCTTCGCTCACATCTGCTCCTTCGATAAGAGGGATAATCGGCAAATTAAAATGTTTGGCAAACGCATAGTCTCTACTGTCGTGCGCGGGCACAGCCATGATTGCGCCGGTACCATAGCCGGCGAGTACATAATCGCTTATATAAATTGGAATTTGTTTGCCTGTAACAGGATTTATTGCATAGGATCCGCTCCACACTCCCGACACACGCTTTTCTATCATGCGCTCACGTTCAGTTTTGCGTTTGCTCTCTGCAAGATACTCTTCCACTGCTTGCTTTTGTTCCGGAGTTGTTACCATTTCAACATAACTGCTTTCCGGAGCAAGCACCATGAATGTCACCCCAAATATTGTATCGGCACGTGTTGTAAAGATTAGAATGTTCTCATCAGGGTTCGAGACCAATGGGAACTTCATTTCAGCTCCTTCGCTATAGCCAATCCAATTTCGTTGCGTCTCTTTCAACGAGTCGGTCCAGTCAATGGTTTCTAATCCTTTGAGCAATCGATATGCATATGCACTTACGCGCAAACACCATTGGCACATCATTTTTTGTTCTACCGGATATCCTCCGCGTATCGATACTCCTTCACTTACTTCATCATTAGCAAGTACAGTGCCGAGTTCCGGACACCAATTTACCATTGTTTTACCAAGATAGGCAATGCGGTAATTCATAAGGATATCATTACGCTCTTTTTCGCTCAAATTTTTCCACTGGTCGGCGGTAAATTCCAACTCCTCGGAAGAAGCAACATTCAATCCTTTAGTGCCGTTTGCCTCAAACTGAGCTATCAGTTTTTCTATTGGTTGAGCTTTTTGCAAGTCATTATCATAATAGCTCCCATACATTTTCAAGAATGCCCACTGAGTCCATTTGTAATACTCCGGGTCGCATGTCCTAATCTCACGCTCCCAATCGTAGCAGAAACCAATCTTATCAAGTTGCTGACGATAACGGGCTATGTTGGCCGATGTTGTCACTTCTGGGTGTTGTCCGGTTTGTATGGCATATTGCTCTGCCGGCAATCCGTAGGCATCGTATCCCATTGGATGCAACACGTTGTATCCTTGTAATCGCTTAAATCGACTATATATATCGCTCGCTATATAACCAAGCGGATGTCCCACATGCAACCCTGCTCCTGATGGGTAAGGAAACATGTCAAGAACGTAAAATTTCGGTTTATCTGAATTATTTGGAGTGCGATAGGTGTTATTATCTTTCCAATATTGTTGCCATTTCTTTTCTATTTCTCTGAAATTGTATTCCATGAGCTATAATAAATGGATTAATGACGTTATTAATTACTTAACAATTATTTTACTTGTATATCCGGTATCTGTAAGAACTATATAAAATCCGGCAGGAAGATTGATGACTGTTGTGCCCTCATCTACCGGAGAATATGCTACCAATGAGCCGGATGCATTATAGATACGAACATTTGTAGCTTCAAGTGCATTAACTTCCACACCACCGTTTATGCTACGAACAGAGTAACTGCTATTATTGTCAAGAACGGTTTCAACAGAAGCGTTGTCGCTCATAGTAAACACTTTTCGAGTTCGTTGTTGAGTTATCTCTGAAATGGTTCCATCCATATCGATTAATAAAATACAGGTATATGAAGCATTGGCTATAGGATTTTCCGGTTCGAACTCAAATACAAACTCTTTTGTTCCGTCGGTATTTTTTATGGAAATATCCTGTTCGTATGTGTTGAGTAATGTATTACCACCCTGACTTAGGTAGAAACGAAGATATATTTTACCGTTATAATCTCCTCCGGAATTTGAGAGATAACATGTATATTTCACAGTCTTCATATTCGGATTATATATTTCCGAAGCGCGAACAGCTGTTATATTTGGTTCTCCCTTTTCAAAATAGAGAGTTTGAGCACCGATTTTATTTCCACGATTGTCCAAAACTAATACTACGAGATCTCCTCCGTGTGAAGGAGCGTTCCCTACAAATGTATAGGTTTTACTTTCTCCTGCTTCTATGTCGGCAACTACGATATCCGATTCTACAAGATTAGTAGCAGAAGCCTCAGATTCACGAATAATGAGCCTTAAATCCCCGTGATAATAAGTCATGCCGGAATTCTTAATATCTACATTGATTGAGTATGGTTTTTTTGCCTCATTAGAAATTTTATTGAAATTTGAGGCAGATAGTGCCGCTATTGTTGGAATTGAGAATGTAGCAACCTTATTTTTCACTTGCATTATTATTGATTGCGGATTGGAGAGTATTATTCTAATTCTGTCCCATTCCGAAGACCCGCTTAATTGATATACCGGACGAACAAAGTATGTGCCATCTTCAATATCGGATGGAATTTTGAGTGTTACATTTGGAAATGGTCGCCCATAATATGATTGAAGCGGAGATGAAGTCCCTGTTGCTGTGGAAACAGAAATCATCTCATCCTGTTGATTAAATATTCCCATCCCCATAGTAGGAGTGAAAGAGGTCAGACCGTAATTATACACATTGTCCGAGAGAGAACATACAGTTGACCCCCCAAGAGCTACACTTGAAGCCGACGATCTTAATGTACCTGAATTAAGGAAAAGAGATTGATAAGGGCTATCATCTTGATCGCGGGGAATTATGTTTGTATATATAATCTGATCATAGTTGTATGCTCCATTAGAGCCACCAATGCCTTGAGCATTAGGACCAAGTGCGGATGTTAAGAAATATCCGTCGCTTGAACCGCCCCAACCCCAATTGATATGGAAATAACCATCGGTATTATAACCGTCGCATACGAATGCATGGCCGGAGCTTGATGTGAATCCGGAATAATAGACAGGACGTCCTGCATTAAGTTCATCAACCATTATACCTTCAAATTCATTGAGAGCGAAATAGTCGCGCAACACCGGTCGAATGCCTTTTGTATATTTGAAATTTTTAATAAGAGCACCCGCAGCATAGTCGTTGCGAGCACCACTTGCTGATGGAGAATATCCCATTTGGCATGCGTATCCGACTACTTGCATAAGTTGGGCTACTGCAAGTTTCTGGGCTTGAGTAGAATTGGTTGTGTATGTTAGAGTCATATTTCCCCAATCGAAAGCCACTTTGGTGAAATCCTCGGAAAGGTTTATTCCACCGTTTGTCCATCTATAGTTGATTGAACCTTCACCCGGCCCTTGTGGAGTCTTATGGAAATACATTATCTGAGACAGTGCTGTGGCTACACATCCTGTTACGCTCAGTTGCCCATTAAGTTCGGGGCAAAGTAGATTATATGGATTACCTTGATTCCATTTCGTTTGTATAATTGGTTGCACATTCTTATCGAAACCACGTGTGATTGGTTCTGTTAATTCCGGATTGTTACGTAAAAATTCTATTTGTCGTGCATATTCATCAAGCCAATATTTGAGACCCTCAGGTATATCATTTTGATTAAAAGTACCTTCATCACTATATCCGAGGACGGTATTTGCAGCCATATCATCGGCTGCAACAATTACATATCCATTGTTTTCGGCATAGTTGAATACCCATAATGCAGGTTCTTCTGTGGTTGCATCGGTAAGTTCCAAAGCTAATTCCGGACTATTGCTATTTACAACAGCGCGAGTGCTTAAGGCTGAATTACTTTTCCAATTGGATGCTATACTCTTAGCTTCGTTAAGGCTAATTGTTTTGGAATAAATTGATGGTATTGAAAGCAATGTAAGAGCTACAATACTGAGTATCGGTTTAATCATACTTTGTAATGTTAAGATTGTTTTAATTCCGGAGTTTCCGAAATAATGTAACAAAGATAAGTATAAGAAATCAAAAGACAATGTGAAAAACAGAATTTTAACAAAAAGGGGACTTAAAAGTAAAAAGTCTCTGCCATATAATATCTGACAGAGACTTTCTTATACTATTTGAAAGTGACTATTTAACGATAACTTTTTGAGAGTATCCGTTTGCGGTGCGGACAATATAGAATCCCGCAGGGACATTTATAACAGATGCACCCTCAGCGACCGAAGAAAACGCTACCAAGACACCGGCTGCGTTATATACGCGGACTTCTGTCGCTTCATTAGCAACGATTTCTATTCCTCCATTTATACCCGAAACAGTATAATTATCGTTATCAGTGGTTATACTGCCAACCGAAAGGTTAGTTGTCATATTAAACGATTTACGTGTACGATTTTGAGTCACTTCTGTAAGAGTTCCGTTATTATCAATGATAAGAATACAAGTGTATGAAGCCCCCGGTATCGGATTTTCAGGTTCAAAAGCAAATGTAAACTCTTTTGTTCCATCTTTATCTATGAGGGTTATTTCTTTCTCGTAGGTGTTGAGTAGTGTAGTTGATCCGTTTTGGCTTATATAGAAACGAAGATATAAATTCCCGGTGAAATCACCACCTGAATTAGTAAGATAACAAGTATACTCAACAGTTTTTGTGTCAGGATTATTTATTACAGAAGCTTTTACGGCAGAGATATTTGGTTCTCCTTTATCAAACTCAAGTATCTGTGAACCGATAACATATCCTTTAGAATCTATTACGGATGCCACGAGTTCGCCACCACGAGAAGGCGCATTCCCTACAAAAGTATAGGTTTTAGTTTGCCCTGCCTCAATATCAGCGACTACGATATCCGATTCAGCGAGATGAGTTCCGGTTTCTTCATTCTCACGTATTATGAGCATCAATTCATCATAATATTCCGTCATGCCGGTATTCTCTATATCTACACTTATCGAATATGGTTTTTTGGGAAGACTCGGTGCCATATCGAAATTGGTAGCTGAGAGAATAGATGTAGATGGTGTAGCAAAGGTGGCAACTCCATTGGCAACTCGCATTAAGATAGATTGAGGTTTATTCACAGAGATTTTTATTTTGTTCCATTCAGATTTTACGGTCTCCTTATATACAGGACGAATAAAATATGTGCCTTCTTCGATATCTTCCGGAATCTGAAGTGATATAGTGCCCATTGAATAACCGGAGTACGAGGCCATATTGCGAGCGGATGTTGTAGAAACAGAAATTATCTCATCCTGGTCATTAAATATTCCCATACCCATAGTTACATTAAAAGTCGCGAAAGAATAGTTATACACATATCCGGAAAGGGAACATGATGCATTCTTGCCAAGATTTACATTTTGGGCGGAGGTTCTTAGATCACCGCTACTTATCAAAAGTAATTTATATGGTTCATCGTCGTCGTCTCTTGGTTTGATGTTGGAATAGATAGCTTGACTATAATTATAAGCGCCATTTGAGCCACCGATACCTTGTGCATTAGGACCAAGAGCTGTAGTCAAGAAATAACCATCACTTGTACCTCCCCAACCCCAATTGATATGGAAATATCCATCGGTATTATATCCGTCGCACACGAATGCGTGTCCGGCATCCCCGGCTGTCCTTCCGGAGAAATAAATTGGACGTCCGGCATTGAGTTCATCAACCATTCTCCCCTCAAATTCGCTAAGAGAGAAATAGTCACGCTGGGTGACGAGTATGCCTTTTGAATAGCGGAAATTCTCTATTAATGCTTTAATTGAGTACCGGCTTACGGCCCCACTTGACGATGGAGAATAACCCATTTGACATGCATAACCGACAGTTTGCATTAGTTTGGCAACAGCCAATTTCTGAACATCGGTAGAACTGGTAGAGTATGTAGGAGTCATATTTTCCCAATCAAAAACCACTTTGGTGAAATCTTCGGAAAGATTTATTCCACCGTTTGTCCATTTATAGCTGATTGAACCTTCGCCCGGCCCTTGTGGAGTCTTATGGAAATACATGATTTGTGAAGTAGCTGTTGCTACACAACCTGTTACACTTTTCTGTCCGTTTAGTTCAGGGCAGAGTAGATTATATGGATTTCCTTGATTCCATTTTGATTGCACAAAAGGTTGCACACTGGTAGAGAATGTTCGTGTGATTTGCTGTGATAATTCAGGATTATTGCGGATAAACTCTATTTGTCGTGCATATTCATCAAGCCAATATTTGAGATTTTCCGGCATATCATTTTGATTGAAATTACCCTCATCGCTATATCCGAGGACGGTATTTGCAGCCATATCGTCAGCAGCAACGACTACATATCCGTTGTTTTCAGTGTAGTTAAAAACCCATAATGCCGGTTCCTCTGTAGTGGCATCGGTAAGTTCTAACGCTAACACCGGACTAACATCAGTTGCGGTAGCGCGGGTGGTCATAGCTGAGCTATTTTTCCAATTTTTTGCAATATCCTCAGCTTGATTGCGGCTGATTGTTTTGGAATACACTGTTGGTACTGACAGCAGTAAAAAGGCTGCAATACTAATAATTGATTTAGTCATATATTTTGAGAGTTTTTGGTACATAGAGTTTGTACTCTAAATTCAACTTACGATTTAGCAAAGATATATTATAATAAATTAATACACAATACAAAAAAAACGTATTAACAGTTTTTCACATTCTCGTATCGACTGAATCGCAAATTATTGATATGTTTGGAAATTTGGATTGATAAAAACGGTGAGCTTTTGATTGCAATATTTCACCAAATGCTCCGGCTCAGGCATAGAGCCCCATGAATCCTCACCACCAAGACCTTGATGTTTGGAGTCAATAAGCAAGTTTACATAAGGTATTTTTTCTATTTCGGGGAAATGCAAATTAAGCTTTTCTTCATTTTCATCCAACGATTCTATTGAATAATTCAGTGCAGAGGCGCAGAATGGAATTGCAGAGGTTATTGTGAGTCCGCGATTGCCGGTGGTAATTTGGCTCCAACGACGTACATCACATTTTAAACCTGTTTCTTGGGGGCGAACGTATGGGAATGCTTGTTCACTTACCGTTTGGCGATAGTGTCCTATAAACGAGCCGGCTTTCCTGTCTGGATAATTTTCACCGGGACCTCTTCCATAATAGTCTATATTAGAGAAGTTGCCGGGCATGGGAATCTGAATTCCAAACCGATACATATCGGGTGATTTTGCAGAATCGGATACGGTAAGTTGTTGGGTAAATATAATCTGAGCATCTGGAAATATTTCATATTTCATTTGTAGTGATGCTTGTACTTGCGGCATATCGTAAGTACAAATAACATCAATTCCTCCATTGGAAGTCTGATTTACTTCTTGGTTGGTAAGTGATATTTCAGGATTGCGCCATACTGCATATTTTTTCGATGTGTGTGCTCCGAAATCATTATCGGTGCACGGTCGCCAGAAATTAGGGGTTATAGCTTTATTAGTTTCTATAAAGTTTACCCCATCCACCGAATATTGTGACAGATATTTATTATCGCCTTTAAATATGATTTTTACTCGAGCGCTTTCTATTATCAGTTGCCCCATACTTTGTCTATAATTTAGAGGCGGATATTTTTTGTTTATGGAGATTGTATCAACACATTCAGGCTCCGATACAAGAATCTGATTGGCAGCTACAACATGTCCGGCATTAATGAGGTTATATGCGGAGTCGGCAATAAATTCCACATTGAGAAATATTTCTTTCTCTGTTGGTAATTGTGCAATGTTAAATGGCAGGTTAATGTATGCGCTTTGTTGTGGTTCTAAAAATATTTTTTCAGTCCCGGTGCTAATAGCATCACCATTTGCCAATAATGTCCATTTCATGGAGAAATTATCAAGGTTTTTAAAAAAGAATTCATTAAAAACCTTAATCTTGCCATGAGCAATATCAACAGGTGTAACCCAAATATCTTGTTGATAATACTTAACTTCAGCCATGCCGGGATTGGGAATTCGATCGGGGTTTACGATGCCATTGCAATTAAAGTTCCAATCACTCGGATCGTAATCATTATAATCACCACCGTATGTATAAATCATTGAACCATTGCTTCCGATGCCGCGAAGTCCCTGGTCAACGAAATCCCAGATAAAACCGCCTTGATATTTCGGGTATTGTCGAACGAGATTCCAATAAGTGCCGAATCCTCCCATTGAATTACCCATAGCATGAGCATATTCACATTGTATGAGAGGTCGTGAATCAATTTCTTTATCGCTTTCGCAATATTTCTTCACCCATTCAAATGGATAATACATGGGGCAATAGATATCGGTATTTGAGTTTTTTAAAGCGCGTTCGTATTGTATTGGACGAGACGGGTCGAGGCTGCGAATCAAGTCGTATGCCTTGTAAAAAGCAGGTCCATTACCGGCTTCATTGCCGAGCGACCAAATTATTACAGAAGGATGATTTCGTTGCCGGGCGATGTTGTTGATTGTGCGTTCTATATGTGCAATTTCAAATGCCGGCTCTTTCGCAAGTGTGTGTTCTTTGTATCCCATGCCGTGACTTTCGATATTTGCTTCTGCTACTACATATATTCCATACCTGTCGCAAAGTTCGTACCACAGATTGTCATTAGGGTAGTGACAAGTACGCACGGCATTGAAATTATTTTCTTTGAGAAGTTTGATATCCTGTATCATTCGTTGCTTATCTACATGATATCCATAATCCGGATCTATTTCATGTCGATTTGCACCTTTAATTAGTATGGGTTTTCCATTTACAAGCAGGTTGTTACCGACAATTTCAACACTTCTGAACCCGACAGAGATAGATGTTGCTTCAGTTTCCTTGCCTTTGTTTATTACACTGATAATAAGTGTGTAGAGATATGGTTCTTCCGCACTCCATTTTTTAGGGTTCTTTACGTTGAGTGTCGTTGATGAAGTTACTTTATGTGCCGATGCTACAGTTTTACCTGCTGCATCCGTGAGTAATATATTTGCAACTGTGTTTTTCGTTAATGAAAGTTTAATATCGAGCATGGCATTATTATAGTCTTCGTCGAGAATCGGTGTAGCATTCACATCGAGTAAACGAGATTTTGAATCACGAGCCACGAGGTAGCTCTCGCGAGCAGTGCCGCTCAATCGCCAGAAGTCTTGGTCCTCAAGATATGTACCATCGCACCAGCGAAACACCTGAAACGCGAATAAATTCTCTTTTCCGGGAATAATATAATCGGAGATGTCAAATTCAGCCGGTGATTTACTGTCCTCACTATACCCCACAAACTTGCCGTTGACCCAAAGGTATATATTGGAGGTTACCGATCCGAAATGTGCGATTATATTCTTTCCTTTCCAATCGATAGGAATTATAATTTTTCGGCGGTATGACCCCACATGATTGTCTATGACCGGAGTTTTGTGAGATAATGAATTATGATGTCCTTTCCACGCATACCCTGCATTGAGATATACAGGATCGCCATAGCCGTTGAGTTCCCAGTTTCCCGGTACCGGGATAGTACCCCAATAGGAATCATCGAAATTGGGATTAAAAAAGTCAGTGGGGCGCTGATCGGCATTTTCGACCCAATTAAATTTCCAAATGCCATCCAATGGCAGATAGTTGGATTGCTGCTCTTTGGATTGTGTTATTGCTTCCGATGATGTGAATGGGAAAAAATCGGCATGAGCCGGTAACTTATTTATATTGTTGATTTGGGGATTATCCCATTCGGTCATAGTCTGGGCTGTTGCTGAGAAGATACCAAAGCAAACAGCAAAAATTGGGAGTAAATGTCGATTCATGTTATTTGGATATAGGTTAAAAAAGTCTCTACAGAGAATAGTAGAGACTTTGTTTGTTAAACAGTGAGTATTTCTTTTTCTTTAGCAGCAAAAATGTCATCGATGCGTTTCATATATTTGTCGTGTATTTTTTGCACTTGAGTTTCAGCATCTTTTTCAACATCTTCGGGCATGCCATCTTTCACGGCTTTTTTGAGTCCGTCAATTGCGTCGCGACGAGCGTTGCGCACCGAAATCTTAGCTTGTTCGGCTTCAGCTTTTGATTGTTTTACCAGCTGTTTGCGACGCTCTTCGGTGAGAGGCGGAATGCTCAGACGAATAACCTCACCATTGTTTTCAGGCATAATACCGAGGTCCGAGTTGATAATAGCTTTTTCAATCTCCTTAAACATTGATTTTTCCCAAGGCGTAATAGTAATTGTGCGTGCGTCAGGCACCGACACATTTGCCACGTTGGAGATAGGCGACAAGGTGCCGTAATAATCCACTCTCACATTAGCGAGAATTTTAGGATTTGCTTTACCTGCACGGATAGTGGCAAGTGATTCATCGAGATATTCCACCGCGAGTCCCATTTTTTCCTCAGCATCATTGAGGTAAAAGCTTACGTCGTTCATTGTAATATTTGTTTTTGGTTATCAATCATTTGGGTTGATACACTAATGTGCCTATGGGTTCTCCCGAAAGCACTTTTTGCAGATTACCATTAGTGTCCATATCAAATACGAGAATCGGCATACCGTTTTCCTTGCATAATGCAGTTGCCGTAAGGTCCATTACTTTCAACCCACGGTTATATACCTCATCGTATGATATTTCAGAGAATTTTGTGGCAGTAGGGTCTTTTTCCGGGTCGGCAGTATATACACCATCAACACGAGTACCTTTCAGCATGGCGTCTGCCTCTATTTCCACTGCACGAAGAGCGGCGCCCGTGTCGGTAGTGAAAAATGGATTTCCTGTACCTCCGGCAAGAATTGCCACTTTGCCTTCTTTCATTGCTGCGATAGCTTTCCATTTACTATAATGTTCCCCTACAGGAAACATATTTATTGCAGTAAAAACTTGTGCCGGTTGCCCCACACTTTCAAGTGCTGAACTCAAAGCGAGTGAATTAATAACCGTGGCAAGCATACCCATCTGGTCTCCTTTCACACGATCAAAACCCTTGCCCACTCCGGAAAGTCCGCGGAAGATATTACCTCCACCGATTACTATTGCCACTTGTACGCCACTTTGTGCTACATCTTTTATTTGCTCGGCATATTCACCGAGGTGAGCTGTGTCGATTCCCTGTTTTTGTGCTCCGGCAAGCGACTCTCCACTAAGTTTTAGCAGTATTCTGTTATATTTTATGCGCATATTCCAAATTGTTGTATTATTTTACATACTCCATTGGAGCTTGGTACAAATTTATTAATTGTTTTTGAAATAACCAACTATGCGATATTTTTTATAGAAATTGCTCTAAAAAATAGACTGCCTAACTTTTGATTGTTAGACAGCCTTCGTAAATAATCCTTAAGGGAAACTCGAGCCTTATTCGATAATTGAAAGGAATTCTGCAATTTCGTGTTGTGATAGTGTTCGTTTTTCAATTAGATTTTCCGAAAGCGTTTTTACTAAAGAATGTACTTGTTGATAATTATATAGGCGGTTAAGATAATTATATGACTTTTTGAAAATCGTATTACACTCTTCCGCGGTGATAGCATATTGAGCTTCTGCTTCGGCAGAAAAAAGGTCAAAAATCTCTTTTGAATCAGATGCACTTAGTTGTTTGCCATCTAATACCATTGAGCGACACATTGCATTTGAGAGCGCTATCCCCATCATCATTTTGAATATTTTTACAGAATGTTGGAAAGCAGAACGAGGAGATATCCCGGTCGAAGAATAGTAATATTCGCCGACAAAACTCATGCAGTCAAAGCCATCGGCATCGATGGTTACACCACCATACATATCATCGGCATCCCACACCCGCATGGCAATGGCCATACCGATTATTCCATAACTTTTATCCTTTTCGTTGCGATATTTCAACATAGTGCTAAAATCTGCTGTAATGATTGGAATTGCGAAATTACAAAAAAACTCTTAAATATATGCCGGTTCGTGTCGTAGAATATAATTATTACGAAGCGATTCGAAAAACTCCGGGTGTTGTTGCAACATTTTTGTGTCGATTAACGGATTGTATGAAGCCATTACCTTTGTGATATCATTTAGTGTGTATTTGCCCATATCTACATTGCCATCCGGAGTAATGATCGACTTGAATTGTGAGAGGTTATGCATGTCAATGTCAAGTGAGAAATGTTTTGCTATCGCCTCCACCATCATCAGAGAGCCACGCAATTTTCCCTCAATAGAATATCCTGCAATGTGTGGAGTGGCTATAAATGCTTTTTCCAGTAACTCTCTATTGATATTTGGCTCGTTCTCCCAACAATCGATAGCCAAATCCATTCGAGATAATGCTTTAATGAGAGCCTTGGTCTCTGAGATTTCACCACGAGCGGCATTAATGAGCAGACGGCATCGTTTTGCTTTTGCGATGAACTCGTTATTTATTAGATGATAAGTTGCGTCTGTCCCAACATGACATAAAGGTGTGTGCATACTTATCACATCGCTTTGGGCAAGAATGGTATCGAGTGATACAAAATCGACAATATTATGTTCATTTCTACTTCTCGGAGGGTCACATCGCATTACTTTAAATCCCAAATTTTCAGCAGATTTTGCTACTAATTCGCCCACATGACCAACTCCTATTATCCCTATTGTGAGTGATTGTGGAGATAATGTTGCTGCTTTTTCGATTAACCAATATCCTATTACTGACATGACATATTGTTCTACAGCAGGAGCATTACACCCGGGGGCACTTACGACCGTTATTTTGTTTTCTTGGCAATAATTATAATCGATATGGTCTGTACCAATAGTGGCAGTGCCAATAAATCTGCAACGACTGCCGTTGAGCAATTCGGCATTGCATTTGGTCCGTGTTCGCACTATCAATGCATCGGCATCGGATACTGCGAAGGGTGTTATCTCAGGAGCAGTCAAATACTCCACTCCGCACCACGGCTCGAATACACCTTTTAAAGCCGGAATATTTGCCTCAATTATAATCTTTTTCATATCATGTGAGATATAATTATTCCAATTGATAAGGCTATAAGCAAAAACAGGGGTATATAACGGCGTTTTGCAGAGCTGACACTATATAGATGCGAAATTTGCATTGAAGCACATGCCATGAGTATCGTTACGTAAACGGCCGCATTGGAGCAATCAATTATAATCATGATAATACTCCACAGCAGGGTGAATATAATAAAACTATTATACATACGAGTGCGCAATTTATACTTCATCAAAGTGAAGAAATTCATTGCAAGAGACACTATGGCCGTAAATAGTACAAATATGGAAGACGGCAACCAATATGGTAAACTGTCCAATTCCCATATAGGGGTTGGTGTGGGAAATTCTAATGAATCAAATGGATATATGTTCAATCCAAGAATTATCCAGTAAGGAGTCAAAATGCCAAGAATGGCGGCAACTCCGGATCTCAGACTGATAGAACGGAATTGCCACAGCCCAATCACAAATAATGGCATTGCGTAAATAGCTGATATCTCTATTGTGGCAAGCGTTGAGAGTGTTGCGAAAATTAAGAATACTCCAATGTGGTTTTCGGTGTTGTTATATGTAGAAAATAATTTTATAATCAGAAACATTAAAATTAATACTACGTATGTGCAGTAGCAGAATTGAATTCCTACAGCCGGTATCGCCATTTCAAATATTAAAAACAGTGATACGAACAACGACGACATATTCCCCAAAAATAAGTATTGCTTGTTGAGCATCAACATTAATACTCCAATAAGCACTAAGCCGATATAATTGAGTATTATACCAGGAGTTCCATCAAAGAATTGAGGGATATAAAAGTCCCCGAGCAGTCCAGACGCTACACATTCTTTCGGAAAAGAGATTAACTCCCATTCGTAGAATGAAAGCACAAAGGCGATAATGGCAAAAAGAACCATTACGCCTCTGCTTTGTAATACAGAGTTAATCACTGTTTCTTTCATGCGTGTAGATTAGTTTTGTTTACTTGATGTCAAAACCAATATCCCTACGGAAATATTTCCCTTCAAAATCAATTGTGTTTAGTGCTGTGTAGGATAATTTAAGAGCCTCTTCTTTGGTAGAAGCAAGCGATGTGGCAGCTATTACGCGACCTCCTGACGTGACTAACCCATTTTCATTCAATTTTGTGCCGGCATGGAATAAAATTGTTGCCTCATTGCTCACCATATCAATATTATATATCACTTTCCCCTTGGCATAGCTTTCCGGATATCCTGAAGACACAGCCATTACGGTGACAGCATAACGAGGGTCGATTTCAAGGTCATAATCGGAGAGATTGCTATTGGCTACTCCGCAAAGTAATTGTAATAAATCGCTTTTGATTCGAGGCATTACCACCTCGGTTTCAGGGTCTCCCATTCGCACATTATATTCTATAACCATCGGATTCCCTTTCACATTAATCAATCCTAAAAAGATAAAGCCTTTATATGTGATATTTTCTGCTTTAAGCCCATTTATTGTTGGTTCTACGATGCGGCTCACAACTTTATCCATAAACTCCTTATCAGCGAAACTTACCGGGGATACAGCTCCCATACCACCTGTATTAAGCCCGGTGTCTCCCTCTCCTATTCGCTTGTAGTCTTTAGCTACCGGAAGTATTTTGTAGCTATTACCGTCTGTAAGTGCAAATACCGAGCACTCTATGCCACTAAGGAATTCTTCAATGACAACAGTAGCGGAAGATGCTCCGAACTTACCATTTAGCATCTTCTTGAGTTCGTCTTTAGCTTCTGACAAATTATTTATGATAAGCACGCCCTTTCCGGCGGCAAGTCCATCGGCTTTGAGTACATAAGGAGCTTCAAGTGTGTTAAGGAAGTCGTATCCCTCTTGTATATTTTCGGCAGTAACGCTCAAATATCGTGCTGTCGGAATATTGTGACGCATCATAAATTGCTTTGCAAAATCTTTACTTCCTTCGAGTTGTGCTCCATTTTTGGATGGACCTATTACCGGGATATTTTTCAATTCTGTATCATTGGAAAAATAATCATAAATACCGGCAACCAAAGGGTCTTCATTTCCGGCAATCACCATATTTACGTCGTGACTAAGAACAAAATCTTTTACCGAATCAAAGTCAAGAGGCGAAATGGATACATTGATACCATAAGAATTTGTGCCGCCATTTCCCGGTGCGATATATAATTGTTTTAGGAGCGAACTCTGTGATAATTTCCAAGCTATAGCCGATTCTCTACCACCAGAACCCAGTAGCAATAGGGTCATTTTATTGTTAGAATTATTCATAATTACGAGTGATTTTATTCATTACTATTATTATTCTCACCATTGTTTTGAGTGGTTAAATCTTTACGCATCCAACTCTTACGGCGACCGTGTATAATTTCGCGCTCATGCTCGACACCAAGAGTAGGCTCTTTAAATTCTATAACAGAAGATTTTCCCACTCGTTTTGAATATGGTTTGCGATATGTTTCTTCCAGTGGATTACGAGCCGGTGTCGGTTCCGGACGATATCCGTATCGACGTGTAGTTTTCTCTGATTTTTGCTGAGAGAAAGAAGATGTTTTAGTCCTCCTATCTTTTCGGTCGCCCTTAAAAATGGCACTCTTTGAAAATGCTCGGTCCTGTCCACCGCTATATCGTTTTGACACACCTTCAGAACCTCTAAAATCGTTGTTATGTACACTCTTACCTTCTTTTCTGAATTGAGCGTAAGTTCCGTCAAAAATCACATATTGGCGGAATTCACACTCAAGAGCACCATTCAGCACGGGGTATTTTATAGATGGTTTGAGACCGATATTGTCAAAAACATCTGCTTTCGGACCGATGAGCCAAGCTTCACTTCCTTTGCATGAATTTTTTAGTGTCGAACCAATTGATGTATAAAATTCTGATAGATTCTCTAAATCGAGACGCTCTCCGTATGGAGGATTACTAATGAGCATGCAATTGTCGGGCATAAACTCCATGTGGCTTAGAGGGCGTACTTCTGTAGTGAAATATTTTGCTAATCCTGCATTTTTTACATTTCGAGAGGCTATATCAATTGCTTTTGGGGAGATATCGTATCCATAAAAATGAACATTTATAGGATGTTCTTGCGAATCATCGTTCATTACAGAATCGAATAATTCCGGTTCGAAGTCTCTCCAATGTTCAAAAGCATACGAATTGCGAAACACCCCCGGATAAATATTCCCTGCCATCAATGCAGCTTCTATTAGAAAGGTTCCTGAACCACACATAGGGTCTATCATATTCTTTTCCGGAGACCAGCCTGAGAGTTTTATAAGTCCTGCTGCAAGCACCTCATTGATAGGAGCATCGGTTTGTGCAACGCGATATCCACGTTTATGGAGTGATTCACCGGACGAATCAAGTGATATTGTAACTTGATTTTGGGTGATATGCACGTTGAATTTGATGTCGGCATTTTGGATGCGTATTGATGGACGTTTTTTGTAGTTATCCATAAACCAATCGGCTATGGCATCTTTAACGCGATAAGTCACAAATCGTGAATGGCGAAAATCATCGCTGTTCACAGTGGCATCAATAGAAAATGTTTGATCTACAGTTAATACCTTATCCCATTTAAAATCACGACATAAAGTGTAGAGAGTGTCGGCATTGTCTGCGTTGAAACGTATGATTGGTTTTAATACACGTAAAGCAGTGCGAAGACAATAATTAGCACGATAGAGCAGTAATTTGTCACCGGTAAATGCCACCATTCGTCGCCCAATCTCTATATTTTCAGCGCCTAATTCACGTAGTTCATCTGATAACACACCTTCAAGACCCTGAAAGGTTTTTGCTGTCATTTCAAATTTCTCGGAACTCATCTATAATAGTTTTTACGTTTTATTTATTCTTTTGGAGCTACACGGAGCACATTGTTCGGGCGAGCTTGTATCAATCGTTCACCGGGAGCCACATTTTCATCTACCCATATATTCCCACCTATCACGGCATTATCACCAATCGTTATTCTTCCTAAAATTGAAGCATTGCTATACACAATAACGCCGTTACCCAATATGGGATGACGAGGAATTCCCTTGATGGGGTTATTGTTCTCATCTGTGTCGAAACTTTTTGCTCCGAGTGTGACACCTTGATAAATCTTAACATCATTACCAATAATTGATGTGGCGCCTATTACCACCCCGGTGCCGTGGTCTATGGAAAAACGTTCTCCAATTACTGCACCCGGATGGATATCAATGCCTGTTTCACTATGAGCTATCTCACAAATCAAACGCGCTATTAATCGCGCACCAAGATTGTATAGCTCATGAGCAATGCGATAATTTATTATTGCTCTCATTCCGGGATAACATATCAATACTTCCGTAGAGCTTTCTGCCGCCGGATCTCCGTTGAATGTTGCCTCGATATCTCCAAGTAAAATACCGCGTATTTTTGGGAGTGTACTCAGAAAATTCAAGGAAATTTCGTTTGCATTCAGTAGATTTTTGTCTTCAGACGGGTCGCAACTGACTTGATTTTCGAGGAGAAATAACAATCGCATACACTTCTCTCCTGTAAAATAGTCAGATGTTGCGGACTCTGGCTGTTCTGTTGAAAATACATTGGGAAAAAGTACACTGCGGCATATTTCGATAATTTCAGCAATTATCGATTGTGAAGGAAGCGTGGGACATTTTCCCGATGCTCCTGCGGTGATTTCTTTAAAACAGCAACCGCTAAGTTCTGACACAACCTTTTTAATCACACTTTCGTGTGTTGGACTGTCATTTTTCATATACCTCAATGTTTTTGTACTGCAAAATTAAGAAAAATCGCTTAATTCTACTGTAATGCCATGCAAATTCTTATTTCATTGCCATTTATAGCAGGAATCTATTATGAGCGAGATGAAATAAGTAGTTTTCCGAATTCTTCTACGTTAAGTGCTGTAATTGGTGGCTGTGGGTCAGAATTCATAGCTGTTTCCAATGTGGTTTCTCCTGAGAGAACAAGTACTCCGAGCGCACCGGCATTGCGTGCTGTTGCTACGTCAGTATAGATTCTGTCGCCACACATTGCCACTTCGTCTTCAGCAAGCCCATATTTTGTCATTATACATCGCAACATATCCGGATTCGGTTTCCCGATCACTATATCAGGGCGTCGTCCTGTAGCGTGATAGATACATTCACACATAGAGCCACAATCAATTAATATTACCTCCTGGTCGGTAGGGCATACACGGTCGGGGTTTGTTGCTATGTATCCTATGCCTTGTGAAGCCCACCATGCCGCTCGACAAAATCGCTTGTATTCAAGAGTTGTATCAAAAGCTACTACCAATAAATCCGGTTTATCAGAAGGGTCGTCGGCTGTCATTTCAAATCCAGCTGTCTTGAACTCTTCAATCATACTCGGTGTACCAAGTACATATAGCCTTTTAGCTTTCGGGTGATTTTGTTTAATATAATCTATTGTAGCTACGGCAGTTGTATATACCTCTTCGGCTGTGGCTTCAATTCCCATGTTGCGCAACTTTTCCACGTAGTCCTTAATACTTTTTGTGGGATTGTTCGTGAGAAAAGAATACTTTATACCGGCATTGGTAAGTGATTGCAAAAATCTTTTAGTGAAAGGGAATAATTTTGAACCTAAATATATGGTACCGTCCATATCCAATGCTACATGCTTGATTTTTCGGCATGCGGTATTGAGTTCAGATTCGCTCATTGGCGAAATATATGTTTCTATTGTAGTTTGCATTATTTTTCGGTGGTTTCCAAATCGTTATTGTATTTGATTGATGCGGCACGTTCGTAACCGTCGCGCGGTGCCTTCCACATTGTAATGAGCACAATCATACCAATGACAGCTACCACTATGATTGTTTCAAATACGACAGTCCAGCCATACCAGTCGGCCACGTAGCCAACCAGCAATCCGCTTAATCCTGAGCCGATATAGCCAAGAATTCCGGCAAGACCATTAGCGCGAGCTGATGCCTCTTTTGTTGCTTGATTGCCCAATTCTATGCCAATAAGAGCTTGGGGTCCGTAAATGAAAAATCCGGCACCTACGAGGACCAATGCTGTCCATGTGAGACTTGTTTCAGCAGGAAGGAAACGGAATATGGTCATAAAAAGTGCCGCACCAAGCATACACATTACACACATTCTGTGTCCTTTCCCCTTGAAGAAATGGTCGGTCGCCCAGCCGGCAAATAATGTCCCCACTACTCCGGCTATTTCAAAAGCAGCTACAGTCCAACCGGCACTTGATATCGAGAGGTCGCGACTTTCGGTAAGAAACTTTGGTCCCCAGTCGAGAATACCCATTCTCACTATATACACAAACAAATTCGCTATGCAGAATGTCCAAACCCAACGGTTTTTCCACACCATCACTGCTTCAAATTTCTTTCTTGCGGTAGGGTCGGTAGCACCCTTATATCCACCAAGACTGGTGTCAGGAAGGTCGGGAAGATTGGCTTCTTTAGGTTCATCGCGAAGTCCGGCAATAATAAATATAGCTCCTGCTACTGCAATACATGCCGGTAACCAGAAGCACCATTTCCACGCACCGATATGTTGTGCATAACTCAAGGCTTGCCTTGCTGCATCTGCAGATGATACGCCGTTGGCTGTAAGATTTTCTAAAATGTGAGTTACAACACCTTCATCATTGCTCATATTTGTTCCCATTGTTCCCATAATGTAGCCGCAAACTATTACTGCGAGTGCCGCACCTATAGAGTGGGAGCAGTTCCATACAGACATTTTAGTGGCAAGTTCAGACGGATGAATCCAGTGTGGCAAAATTCGTGCGCACGGAGGGTATCCCATTCCTTGAAAGTATTGATTTACGATAATGGTGATTCCCATTATCAAGATTAAAAATTCTACCATTTTAGGACCATTTTCCACACCGGTAATCCATGCACTCATATCTGTTCCAAATCCGAATGCAAAGTTTGCCAATGCACAAAGTAGTAAACCAAGCGCCATTACCACACGCCCTTTAATTCTATCCACAAGATAGCCATTTATAAAGCGTGAAAATCCATACACGAGTGAACCGGCAAATATTATCCATCCAAAGCTTTTATTAGATATGCCATATTCTGCCGTGAGCCCGGGCATTGCTATAGAAAAGTTTTTTCTAACGAAATAATATATGGCGTAGCCTATCATTGTTACTACAATGGTGCGCATTTGCCAGGATTTGAATCTTTTAATTACGGTGTTGTCCCACCCTTTGTAAATATCTGATGCCATAAAGTTTATATATGTTTATACGTTATTTGATTTCTTTGTCGCTTCTACATCAAGAGCCTCTGCTATGATGCTTATGGGATTATATACTTCTATCGGAGTCTTTACCGACATTTCTATTTGCCACTTACACGTTTCGCAATCGGTTGCCACTATTTCCGGTTTCAGCTCTTCTATCTGTTCAAAGAGTGCTGAACCTATTGCTTGAGAGTATTTGTAATTTTCTTTTTTAAAACCATAAGTTCCGGCTATACCACAACATTCCGATTTTAGTATGGTTAAATCTACTCCCGGTATTTTTCTTATTAGTTCAATAGAATAAATATTCCATCCTAATTTGGCCATGTGGCATGGCGTGTGATATGCGATACGCTTTTTGTAGTCGGGTTTAAATACAAGTGTTATTTCTCCCTTTTCAATAAGGTTCCATAGGTATCGTGTGGCAAGATTTATTTGGCTACGGACATCGTTGTTGTCAAGGTGAAGTATATGGTGATATTCATCGCGCATTGTGAATATACATGTGCTACTGGTTCCTACCACCTGTGTGCCTTGTTCGATTACAGCTTTGCGTATAGCTCCAAGATTGATTTGTGCATCACGCATTGCCTGACGTGTAAGACGATTTGCTATCTTGGCAACACCACAACAACGTTCATTTTCCATTAATTGCACACCAATTCCCACAGCATTCATCACTTTTACAAAATCTTTCCCAAGTTTAGGATGATTATAATTTACATAGCAACCATGAAAATAGGTAACTTGACGCGAAAAATCTTTTTGATAGGGAAGGGCATCATGTTTAAACCACTTAACAAAAGTCCGTTTAGCGTATTTTGGGAATGTGCGGTGTTTATCTACACCAATTGTTAAGTCCATCACTGTTTTGACAAGAGGTTGTTTTAACATGAAATTCACCAATGGCGACATCTTTGTTGCCATTTTGCCTGCAAGGTCTGTGTCTGATAGTATATTGTCGCGCAGTGGAGTTGGCTGCTTACTATACTTTATGCGAGCTGATTGTATGATATCGCCAATGCGCACGTTAGATGGGCACGCCACTTCACAACGTTTGCAATTCAGACAATATTTCAATGCTTCATCGTAGAAATCGCCTTTTTTCAAACGGTAGCGTTCACCATCAGGTCCGGCTTGTTTGGGCCCGGGATAATTGGGGTTTACCGGTACAACCGGGCAATATACAGTGCATATTGTGCACTTCAGACATTGTTCAAAATTGTTTGGACTTACGTTATGTTGTTGATATTTCATTACTTTTTATTTAGCTTATTTTTTCTGCCACATGCATGGCTGTAAGTATTGCTACGCCGGCGCCACACCCTTCTGCAAGAGGATTGCATCCACCTATTACCGATCCCACAGCATACATGTTTTCAACCGCCTTATCCTCATATATCGGGTGAAAATCTCCGTCTATAGTGAGTCCGAAATTCATATATGGTTGAGGTGCATACGAATCGTCGTTATACCACTCAGATCTGTGTTCGAGATAATTTATTTTCAAATCAAAAACAGGCTCATAGACTTTGTCAAAATTTGATTTTAATCCTTTGCTGAAAAATGAGCCGGTTGCAAGAATAAAATTATCGGCACTAAGCACATTGTCGCCAAGATTTGATGTAGAGATAGATCTCAGTTTACCGTTTTCAATTATTCCATCGGTAACGGTATCGCCAAGAATAAATTTTCCACCAAGTTTTTCAAAATGAGTAACTAATTGTAATTGGGTGCGTATTCCCGGCACAGATGATGTCATTGTAGGGATAAAATATACCGGGCATTTTAAACGCGAACGTAGTGTATCGAGTGGTTTCTCGTTTGCCAGTCCGATTACAGCCGGCATCAATACAAAATCAGTTGTTGGCGAGATGATTCGATTTAATTCTGTTGCAAAATGCTCTAATGATTTACCTTCGAGTGCACGAGCTATGTTGGAGGCACGCATTTCGGTGCTGTTTTTGCGCAATCTTTCAAGTTCGGATATTGTTATTGTCTGTGCTTTTGCCTCTACTTCTAATTTTCGTAAAGCCAAAGCTATATATTCAGGATAGAAATCGAAATATCCCTTTATATTGATTATCTCGGCTTTCTGTCCTTTCAGGTCGGTCATGGTTTCAAATGTCAAGAAATCATTCAGAGTCAGCCAACCTGTTTTTATTTTGCCTAATGGCGTAATATTTAGATGATTACTTTCAGCACTACCCGTTACAGCTACTCCCGCTTCCGATAATAGTTCCGGTACTTTATTAGCAAGTTCAGACACACGCGATGCCCCTATCTTTGAATATGGATGACTTGCCGGCAAAGAATCTATTGCTTTTAGCGGGTTGTTTTCTTTAGACAATAGTTCAAACGAGCCTGATGAGAAATGGAGTGCGCTCTGTCCTGTGGAGATTATTGCCACTCTTTTTCCTTTTTTTGCTGAAATAATTCCTGAAATCAGCCCGCTGAGTCCACCACCTATAATTATTGTATCGAATTTCATTGATTATTCCTTTTCTCTTATTGTTTTAAATCTATCCCTCCAACACCTTGATAAAGCCATGCCATAAATTGCATTTCTTCAAGGGTTTCACCCCATGCTACGGGACTCATCCCCTTCCAACGTTCGCCTATGAATACTTTTAAATCTTTCAGTGACTCCTGCGGACATCCCCCGGCACGTCCTAATATACCGGCTGCACGACATGCGCATATACCTCCTTGACATGTTCCCATTCCCATGCGTGTTCGACGTCGAAGGTTAATAAGATTATGTACATGCAATTCTTCTATAGCGTAATTTACCTCACCAACACTCACTTGTTCACATTCACACACAAGAGCTTCGTCTCCATAATTTTTGTTGACAATACGTTTACTTAATGTGCCATGACGTTCAGCCGCAGCTTTTTGCTCGGTTGATAATTCTATTACATGCGATTTTTTTCCGTATCTTCCGTATGAAAAATCCTTAATATATTGTTTTGCCCGTTGCCTCCGTTTTCGTTTTACCTCTTTTACTTCTTCTGAGCCGGGGAGTGGAGTGGTAGCTGTTTCACATTTAGCGTCGATTCCCAATTTCTTGCACGCCATATCTGTTGCCCATTCAGCCATTAAACGATATGTCATCAGCTTTCCACCGGTTATTGTAATAAATCCATCAAGACCATCACGTTCACTATGGTCAAGGCACACGATACCTCTGCTAATGGAACGCCCGCTCGGATCGTCATCGCTTGCCACGAGAGGTCGTACTCCGGCATAGGCTCTAAGTATTCTTGTCCTTGCCAATTCCGGTGCAAGTAGTTGTCCTTCACGCATCAATATATCTACTTCATCGGCTGTGACTTCCATTCGGTCTATTTGGTCATACGGTACACGGTCGGATGTTGTTCCTATCAAGCATATTGTGTCTCCCGGAACCAATATATCTGCATTTGCCGGCTTTCGACAACGATTGATTACCATATTGTTTACCCTATGGCCAAAAATAAGCAACGAACCCTTAGCCGGAAACATATTTATCTTCACACCTGCGAGTTGTGCAATACCAGCCCCCCATATACCGCCTGCATTGATTACTATTTTGGATTGCGCAACACCTTCTGTGCCGTTAAGTGAACTACGGTATCTTACACCAGTTATTTGTGTTCCTTTTTTTAGGAATCCTATTACTTCATTGTATGTTATTATTTCCGCGCCATGCATCTTTGCATCAATAACATTGGCCGTTGTGAGTCGGAAAGGATCTACGGCACCATCGGGAACCTTGACAGCTCCAATTAGTGCAGGATTAACCGAAGGCTCGAGTATAAGGGCCTCTCGAGGCGATATTGTTTCGGTAGGAATCCCGGCAAGTGTGCATGAATCTACAAATTTTTGTTGATAATTTAAGTCATCTTCCGGCAGTGTAATAAACAATCCCCCGGTATCCTCCACACAGTGCCTTGCTATCTTTCGCAATATTCGGTTTTCGATGATGCATTCGGTTGCCGATTCTTGGTCGGTTACGGCATATCGAGCACCGCTATGCAGAAGACCGTGATTTCTGCCGGTTGCCCCAGCAGTGAAGTCATATCGCTCAATAAGCAAAGTGCTGAGTCCTCGCATAGCACAGTCACGAGCCGTGCCAGCTCCGGTTGCCCCGCCACCAATTATTATGACATCATATACTTTTGTATTATTATATCGCATTGTTTTTATTCTTTTGTTGTCGATATCAATTTAGATGAATTGGTAGTAAGTTCTACCACACTATATATTTCTAACTTATTTTCGTCACTTGGATTTATTACTCGGAGCGATATTTCGTGAGCGTTGCCATCAAGATCATAATTCCAATAAACATTGTATTTTCTGCTTTGATAACTTACGGGCATTTTGGTTCTCTGTTGTAATTCACCATCTATTTTTATTTCCACATCTGCAACGTATCCGGTTTCTCTATCACCGGAAATATCTCCATTAATTATTACAGCTTCGCCATCAATAATCATCTTAAATTCATCTTTTCCTATTACGGCGTAATGCGATGTGCGGCGCAGAGGGTAGAATCCCTCAAAACTTTGCTCAAATTGTACTGCTTTAGGTCTCTGGCATTTTATGGTTATCAGGTCTTCACTGACTGTTCCACCATTGCGTTTAATTACTTCAAGAGCTTGATTATACCCCATTTCGTATGTGTCGTTCAGGGAACTTGATGTATATGCAAATTTTATATTCTCACTCTCTTTTACGGCATCGAGCCATTTGTCGGGTATATTGTCATATCCAAGCATTGTCCCGAGTATTCCACCTGCCGATGCTGGATTACAGTCCGAATCCTGACCGCAACGAGTAGCTATTTCAATTGTTCTGCCGAAATCACCATTACCATATAGCAGACCTATTACTACGTATGCACTATTGATGACTGCATCGATATTATAAGGTTCAAACACACCGGTTGGACATGCATTTTCGTCATCCCAATCATCGGCTATAAGTTGCCATGCTGTTTTCCAATCATCCGGATTCGCCTCGTATGTATCTATGACTTCTGATATGCATTTGTAAAATCGACTATTTTGCGGAATACATTTAAGAGCTTCCTTTACCACTGTTTCAACATTATTGGTAACAAAAGCGAGCGAATACATTGCAGCCATATAAACTCCGCCATACCACCCATCACCATAGTTCATGATATGTCCCACTTTGTCGCATATCGCAGAGGCGGCATTTGGCATTCCCGGACTCATTAATCCGGCGAAATCCGATTCTATCTGAAAGTCAATATCATCGGCGTGAGGATTGTTTTTCCAATGCCCAGATGCCGGCGGCATTATCCCGTTCAGTATATTGTAACGAGCGGTCTGGTTTGCTTCCCATAGCATGTATCCGGCGTATGCAAATGCATTTGCCAATGAATCTACGGGTGCATCTATTCCAAGACGTTCGAAGACTTCAACAAAAGTCAAATCCATGTAGATGTCATCATATAATCCGGGAAATTTTTGCATCCAGTTTTTTATGTGATTTTCTCCATCCCAACTTATTTCTACGGAGTCGGGGATAATTTGTTCCCTGAATTTAAATTCTGTTGGAGCTCCATAGCTTACGCCTATAGTCTGTCCAGCCCAACCTCCTTTTATCTTATTTTTAAGTTCTTCATGAGTTAGCTTTACTTTTTTGGGGAGTCCCGAATCATAGTGATTTGAACATGACATAAATAGTACACCCACAAGAAACGCCGCTAATGTCCATGCGGCAACGCGAATTCTGTTACAGTTAAACATAAAAATAATGACCGGATTGTTAAACTTTATAATATTAGGCAAATATACAAAAAACTTTCGATATTGTTTCTATTATTTACATCGTTATTACCATGTTTAACCCAAAATTATGATATTGATGGTCATAATAGGGGAGTAGCGCTGTTTGTGTTTTTCTTCCTCCGGTTTCCCACTTAAACCATTTTTGATATAACGGGAGCATCCAGTAACCAATCCTTGCCGACAAGATTCCAACGCCAGCACCGGCTATCACATCGTTAAGCCAATGATTACCGTTGTATAATCGTAAAAAAGCAACACCGGTTGCCACAGTATATGCTGCTATGCCAAATCCGATACCATATTCTTCGCGCATTAATTCGGCGCCAGTAAACACTGTTGCAGTATGCCCTGATGGGAATGAGTTTCGAGCATCCGAATTAGGGCGTTTCTCGCGGAATGAGTATTTGCCAATCTCTGTTAGAGCTGTCATTGCCATATAAGCTGTAACTTCTACTGCTACACGTTCTTTAAACGAATGTTTACTCTTAACACCGGTAGAACCAAGTACCAAATATGCGGCAGCCGGTAAAAATCGGACATAATCATCGGCACGGAAGTAATGTTCCCCACGCAAATTATCCATTTTGTCCTTCACATATCTGTCCAATTGGCGAAAAGAACCATTATATATACCGAATGCTCCTACAGTGATTAAAGATGCCGGTAATATGAGTTGTGTCGGATTAAATTTATATTCAGAAGTAGAGTCGGTCCATGCTGAAAACTCATTATTTACGACCGTTTTTTGGCAATGTGCACTAAATACCAATGACAGCATAAACAATGCAATAACAAATCTCACAGCAAATTTCTCGACCATATTTCCCCAATATTTAAAATATATTATTTTAGATTCTCAGGAAGTAACATATTTCCATTCATAGCTTGAGCGTATTGCTGTATGTAAGCCTCGATTCTGCGAGTCCACGACATTAGTATTTCGGGATTGATATCTTCGACGAGATTATATTTGAGTTCCGCATCGCTTCTGAAATTATAGACTGATTTGATTCTCTCTCCGTCAAATTGGATAAAATAATCGCCCAAAGCATACTGAAAAATACCCCCATTGTAATTAAATGCCCAAGTTTCATTCGCTGGAGTGTTAAATAAGTCTAATCCAAATGCTATATATGGTTTGTTGTATTCCAGGTAATTGAGTACGGTGGGCATTATATCTATCTGTTGTGCAATAGATTCCTCATTAAATCCTCGCAAACAACTATCGCTCGGTGCATAAAATACTATTGGAGCGGCATATTTCCCCATTGACGTCGAATATTTTTCATCCGTTGCCACACTTGAATGATCGCTCGTAAGCACAAATAGTGTATTTTTATACCATGTTTGCTTTTCAGCTGTCTCAAAAAACTTGCGTAATGAGTGGTCGGTGTATCTGATACACTTTAGTATCGGGTGGTTGCCCTCTTCGGGGAAGGTATCTGCGTATTCTTTAGGCAGTGCAAATGGGTGGTGTGAAGATGCCGTAAATACAGATGCCACAAATGGCTCCGGCAGATTCCCTATTTCAGAGGCAAAATACTGTAGGAATGGCTCGTCCCATATAGCCCAAGACCCATCGAAGTCTTTATTTTCAGGGTGTTTAGTGTTATATTCTGTCAGTCCGTAGTATCTATCAAATCCGCTACGTCTTGCAAATGCTTCAAACCCCATACTTCCGTTCGGTGCCCCGTGGAAAAATGCTGAAGTGTAACCTTTATCTTTCAGGTAGTATGCAATACCTCCCATATCGTTGAGCGATGCAGGAGTTAAAAAAAATGGTTCAATCATCATTGGTATAGAGGATAATATTGAAGGCATGCCGTCAATACTCTTCATACCATTGGCAAATGAATATTTGAAGGTGTAACTTTTACCTATAAGTTCATCCACAAATGGGGTATAGCCATTATATGTGCTGTCGTTCATCTCTTTATTCAAAGAACCTATAAATCCGCGAGAAAAACTTTCCACTATTAATATTACTATATTTTTTGTGGTGAATATTGCGCTGTAATTCGGTGTGTGTAGAGGAGAGTATATAGAAGCTGCTTCTTCTTTACTCATATACGGTGGCAGATTATATGAAGTTTTTCCTATTGAACGTAGTATTGAAAAAGGAGTGTTAAGCACTGCAGCGGCTTCTATGGGGCGATTAACATATTTGTTTGCATCATTCAGAGTTATTGGTCGTGTGGTGCGATTTATACCTCCGCGTATTGCTCCCACAGCAATCAGTCCAAAGAAAGCAATCATTAGCGTATTTCCAACATAATATTTTGCGTTTCTGCCGGTTTTTGCTATTGGTTTAGGAGTGCGATAAACCTTCCACACAATCCATATTATTAAAGCAAATATTGCCAGAAGGAATAGGTTATTCCATAGTTCGGTAGCTACAATTTTTATTAGATTCCGTTCATTTTCAAATTCCATAAATACCGTGGCGGTACTCCTGCGACCTGTAAATTGTACATATTTGCAGTCCACGAGATTACTTATCAGTGCGACTCCGTTGGTTATTATATATTCCCATTTGAGAAATTTATTCCATCCGGTGCATTCTTTTATTCCGAGAGGAAATAAGTAAAGCAATATGTACACGCCATTAATATAAAATAGGGTGGAAAGGTCAAATCTCAAGCCTCCTGTCAATATTCCCTTAACGAGATTCCATGTGAAGTATCCTTCATAATAATTCGCATAATTGTATGCTATGAATATTAAACGAGCGAGCATCAACATTGCTAACGCTATGAGCAGGTTGATGCATAGATGCACATACCTGTTGTCTTTTATACGGGCTGAGATATTCATGATGGTGCAAATTTAATAAATTTGTACCAATCTGTATTATTTTACGCTGTATAACAAATGTGTGTTGTTAATTACCAGTATAATATACGCGAATTTCACCTACATTTAATGTGCCCCGAATTAGTAGAGGCTTGTGGCTATTGTCAATATCTAACCATGCATCGATAGGAGCTGATGAGTTTTGTTGATTTTTCATAGAAAATGTAAGAGTGAGGTGATGTGATTGGCGTTGCTGTTTGTCTCGGAGTTTTATTGTTTCATCACCGAGATAGCGAATTTTAAGCCATTCTTTTCTCCTGCCAGAAAATATTGTTGTTATTATTTCATCTCCCGGTGTCATTTCCTGAAAGTTAAGAGTTCGTATATAATAGAATACACTCAACATATCGTACGCACTACTTTCAGCTGCCATTCGGTGTTTTTGTGGGATGTTGTTTCCTCGTTTTCTTACACTGTTCCCTATTATTGAATCATTACAGTGATAAAATTCTATTGTATCAATAGTCGATGTCTTGCCCTCGTGTGCTGTTTTTATATATCGTTTTGGCATAAAACCGTCTGCGGGATTCATCCAGGTTTGTAATGTGTCGCGAACACGATATACTTTGTCGGCCCATGGTTGGGTTCGAGCGTATAGTTCTCCGCATATTTGATGGTGGTCAGTTTGTGTTAAGAGTTCTGCTTTTGCTGCGACTTTCCATATTACGCCCCAGTGATATACAATTTCGTAATTCAGATGTTCATTATTAGTATGGTTTAAGTTGGAAGCATTATTATTTCCCACTCCACCGATTATAAGTAGAACAAATATTACAATTATATGTTTTGTAACTCTTTTCATACTGATATAACGCAAAATTTTGATTTTTGTTTTCCTTTTGATTTAATTGAGAATTCAGAATTCACGATAAATTATGCGGAATCATTTAAATTTTAAATTCTCGCCACGTACAAATGTTAATAATTACGTGATATTCAGGGGCATAAATAATAATTTAAGCTTTGTGAAAATTGTTCAAATAATTTTTTTGCGTTGCAAAAATCGTATAATTGTAGTAAATTTGCGAAAAATGTATGTTTTATCTATGGCTGATGTAAATTATATAAATGAGAATGTAGCAATGCCGGATATTCATTTCCAACTTGTGAATCGGTGGGTTTCTGAAGTTGCCGCTTCATTTGATAAAGGAATCGGTCATCTTACATATATTTTTTGTAGTGATGAAAGGATTTTAGAGGTAAACAAGCAATTTCTCAACCACGATTATTATACTGATATTATCACTTTTGATAATTCGCGACGTGGGATAATTACTGGAGATATGTATATTTCTATTGAAACGGTTTCTTCTAACGCCAATTTGCTACATAAATCATATGAAGAAGAGTTACATAGAGTGATAATTCATGGAGTTCTTCACTTGTGTGGTATTAACGATAAAGGTCCTGGAGAACGAGAAATTATGGAGTTTAACGAGGACAAAGCGCTTAATTTGCTCAATAAGTTGAAAAATGAAATTTAACTACGACGTTATCGTTATTGGTGCCGGTCATGCCGGATGTGAGGCAGCGCACGCTGCTGCTACACTCGGTGCATCCACTCTGTTGATTACCATCGATATGAATAAGATAGCACAAATGAGTTGTAATCCAGCTGTTGGTGGTATTGCAAAAGGACAAATTGTGCGAGAAATCGATGCCTTAGGTGGTATGATGGGAGTTGTTACTGATGCTTCGGCTATTCAATTTCGTATGCTGAACAGGTCTAAAGGACCTGCTATGTGGAGCCCCAGATCTCAGTCGGACAGAATGCAATTTATGGCAGAATGGCGTAGAATTCTCGAAAACACGCCTAATTTACATATATGGCAGGATTCTGTGGTGTCATTAGTTATAAATGATGGTAAAATAGAAGGAGTTAATACTGCTTTAGGTGTAACTTTTTCTGCAAAAACCGTAGTTTTGACAGCCGGTACGTTCTTAAATGGTCTTATGCATGTGGGACGTGTAAAAACGGAAGGAGGTAGAGTGTCGGAGCCTGCTTCTCACGGTATTACCGAGCAGTTGTGTTCATTTGGTTTCGTCGCAGAAAGAATGAAAACAGGTACACCGGCTCGCCTGGATGCGCGCTCTATTGATTTCACTTTGGCTGAACGACAAGATGGTGAAAATGATTTTCATAAATTTTCGTATCTCCCTTCCTCCGGTCGAAAATTGCCGCAACGACCTTGTTGGATTGTTTACACCAATCCGGAGGTTCATTCCATCTTACGGGATGGTCTCCCTGATTCGCCCCTATATAACGGTCAAATCACGAGTATCGGACCAAGATATTGCCCAAGTATAGAGACCAAGATTGTAACTTTTGCAGATAAAAATGAGCATTTACTTTTCCTTGAGCCGGAAGGTGTAGATACCAATGAATATTACGTTAACGGCTTTTCTTCTTCGTTGCCAATAAATACTCAAATTGATGCACTTACAAAAGTCCCTGCACTTGCCAATGTGCATTTCTTACGTCCGGGTTATGCTATTGAGTATGATTTCTTTGATCCACGACAATTAAAACACACTTTGGAAACGAAACTTGTTAAAGGATTATTCTTTGCCGGACAGGTTAATGGTACAACGGGCTATGAAGAGGCTGCGGGCCAGGGCCTGATTGCCGGAATTAATGCGGCGTTGAAAGCACGTGGGTCAAGCGAGGAGTTCATCCTCGGGCGCGATGAAGCATACATAGGTGTTCTTATTGATGATTTGGTTACAAAAGGAGTTGATGAGCCATATAGAATGTTTACATCGCGTGCAGAATATCGCATATTGCTTCGACAGGACGATGCAGACATGCGACTCACGCCTAAAGCTTACGCGATAGGTCTTGCTTCAGAGGAAAGATATCGTTTGCAGCAAGAAAAACTTTATTTTCGTGATGCTCTGATAGAATTTTGTAAGGATTTTTCTGTTCGAGCCGACAAGTTTAATGAATATACAGAATCACTCGGTGTCGCTCCATTGCGTCATGGGGTAAAACTTTACGATTTGGTTTTGCGCCCCCAATTGTCAATATTTATTCTTGCAAAATATGTTCAGCCTCTTGCAGATTATCTTGCAACATTGCCGGAAGATCGAAGAGAGGAAATTATAGAAGCAGCGGAGATTCTGATGAAATATCAAGGGTATATTGACCGAGAGCGTCAACTGGCTGAAAAGGCATCCCGACTCGAACAATTGAGAATTAAAGACCGGTTCGATTATAATTCGATTCAGTCATTATCTACTGAAGCTCGGCAAAAGTTGTCAAAAATCAATCCGGAGACTATTGCACAAGCTTCTCGAATTCCGGGAATATCTCCGAATGATATCTCAATATTACTCCTATTATTAGGAAGATAATTGCAAAATGTTTCACGTGGAACAATGATTTATTTTTATTCAATATATGGAACAAGCAAAATTAGAAAAAGTAAAAAGTGTGATTCGCGATGTGCCGGATTTTCCTTCGAGGGGAATTCTATTTCGTGATTTAACGACTCTGTTTAAGGATGCAGAAGCCCTTGCTATTATTAGTGATGAACTCAGAGCTATGTATGCAGGGAAAGGTATAACAAAAGTTGTGGGTATAGAAGCGCGAGGTTTTGTTGGTGCATCAATCCTTGCTCACGATTTGAAAGCGGGTTTCGTGCCGATGCGTAAACCCGGTAAATTGCCTGCAGATACCATTAAACTTACATACAATAAAGAGTATGGTACGGATACTATCGAGATTCACTCGGATGCTATTACTCCTGATGATATTGTTGTTATTCATGATGATGTGCTCGCTACCGGTGGCACGATGAAGGCTGCGTATGATTTGGTGAAAAGCTGCAACCCTAAAAAGATTTATATCAATTTCATAGTTGAACTGTCTGCTCTCAATGGACGTCGCCTCTTTGAGGATAGTGATATTGATATGCAGTCCGTGCTGGTGTATTGATTGTATTCATTTTGCAATATTAATTGTTATTGTGGCAGAACGATGCTCTGCCACAATGTATTTATAAACTTTTTTCAATTATTTTGGTTTTATTAGTAGCGGCATCTTGCGATGAAACCGGCGGATAGCTTAAAAGAAAAAATAGACCTGCTCCCTGAAAGCCCGGGAGTATATATGTATTTCGATAAAGATGGCACTATCATTTATGTCGGAAAGGCAAAACGATTGCGTCGTCGTGTCAAATCGTATTTTAATCGTGAGCACGCTATTAACAGGACTAATAGACTTGTTCGCAATATTGCCGACCTCAAATATATTGTTGTAAATACCGAGGAAGATGCGTTACTCCTTGAAAATAGTCTGATAAAAGAGTATAAACCGAGATACAATGTGCTCCTTAAGGATGACAAATCGTATCCGTGGATTTGTGTGACGAATGAGCTATATCCTCGTGTTATTATTACACGGGAGGATGTTAAGAAGGCACATGGGAAGTATTTTGGGCCGTATCCGAATATCTCTGTTGTTCGAAATGTTCTCGATTTAATTCGTGAAATTTATCCCATACGCACGTGCTCGCTACCGATTACTCGTGAGCTGATTGGCAGAAAAAAATATCGTGTTTGTCTGGAGTATCATATTAAAAATTGTATGGGATGTTGCACAGGAGAAATATGTTCAGAGAATTATAATGAATATATCGAAGAAATAAGGCAAATTTTAAGCGGGAATATCGCACAACTGTCAGATTATTTGCTTGGACAAATGCAAAAACTTGCAGCAGATATGAAATTTGAAGAAGCTCATGAACTGAAAAATCGATATTTGTTGCTCGAAAAATATAAGTCAAAAACAGTAATTGTAAGTGCTCAAATACATGATGTAGATGTGTTTAGCTTTGTTCGTGATGATGACAATGCGTATGTGAATTACATGTATGTGCGTAATGGGGCTGTAAGTAAATCATTTACACTTGAACTTAAGGCACGGCTGGGAGAAACTGATGCGGAAATGCTCACTTTTGCTATTGGTGAAATTCAAGCGAAATTTGGTCAACAAAATAGGGAAACTATAGTGCCGTTCTATCCGGATATGGAATTCGCTGAGCGCGTATTTACTATTCCTCAAAGAGGAGATAAACATAAGTTGCTAAAAATCTCCGAGAAAAATGCTCTTCAATATAAGAGTGATAAGCATAAACGTGCTGATAAATTGAATCCTGAGCAAAGAATTATGCGTGTCCTTACGACCATGCAACGTGATTTTCGACTTAAAGAACTGCCACGTCATATAGAGTGTTTCGATAATTCTAACATCCAGGGGTCTAATCCTGTGGCTTCCTGTGTGGTGTTTAAGAATGCTAAACCATCAAAACGTGATTATCGTCATTTTAATATTAAAACAGTTGTTGGTCCCGATGATTTTGCTTCGATGAGAGAGGTGCTTACCCGGCGTTATTCTCGTATGCTCGCGGAAGGACAAGATTTGCCTCAGCTTGTAGTAGTTGATGGAGGTAAAGGGCAGTTGAGCAGTGCTGTAGAGGCTCTTGATGCCATTGGATTACGTGGCAAAATTGCACTTATTGGTATTGCAAAACGCTTAGAGGAGATTTACTTCCCGGGAGATTCTATTCCTTTATACATAGATAAAAATAGTGAATCACTCAAAGTTATACAACATTTGCGCGATGAGGCGCATCGCTTTGGTATTACTCATCACAGGAATAAAAGAAGTAAGGCTCAAACAGTATCGTTGCTTGACGGAATAAAAGGTATTGGCCCCGTTACTCGAGAGATGTTGCTTAGAAGATTCCGCTCGCTCAAGAGAATTAAAGATGCTTCTCTTGAAGAACTTTCGGAAGTTGTAGGCAAAAGCAAGGCTGTTGTAATTTTCAATTCGATACGAGAGATTCCTGATTCTATCGTTTAAAATTGTGAAAAATGAATAATTACGTGTAAATTGTCATAGTTATGAAATTAGTTATTCAAAGAGTATCTTCGGCATCTGTTTCCATTGAAGGTAAAGAAATTTCCTCGATAAAATCGGGGTTATTAGTGCTTGTTGGGGTAGCTGATACAGATAGTATGCAAGATCTTGACTCTGTTGTTAGAAAATGTGTTAATCTTAGAATTTTTAATGATAATAACGGGGTTATGAATCGATCTATCATTGATGTATGCGGAGATGTATTGGCGGTTAGTCAGTTTACTCTTTTAGCATCAACGAGAAAGGGTAATAGACCTTCTTACATACACGCTGCCGGACATGAGATTGCAATCCCTATGTATAATACTTTCTGTGATAAAGTAAGTGAACTAACAGGTAGGCCGGTGATGAAAGGTGTTTTTGGTGCAGATATGCAGGTTTCGCTTGTTAACGACGGTCCTGTAACTATTGTTATTGATTCCTCTGAGGTGTAATTCTTTATTTTCTGTTATATGAAACTCACAATTAAAGATATGGTGTGCAGGCATTGTGTGGAAAGTGTAAAACAAATTCTTTCCAATGAAATGGGGTTGTCGGTACGGCATGTTGAATTAGGCTCGGCAGAAATTGAGCAGACACTTTCCAAAGCAGATTTAAAACGACTTTCTAACGCGCTACAACGTGAAGGTTTTGAGTTGATTCAAAGCAGAGAAGCGAAAATAGTAGATGAAATTAAATGCAGACTAATCGAGTATTCAAGAGAGGAGTTGTCGGGTAGAATGTCGATGGTAAACATTCTTTCTGAAAAATTTAATTTGTCATATAATACGATGAGTCGTATTTTTTCTGAAGTTGAGGGACGTTCGATTGAGAATTATTATATGAATCTTCGTATTGAGCGGGTAAAAGAACTCATTAAATACCAGCAGTTATCACTATCAGAAATAGCGGATATGATGGGATATTCTTCAGTAGCTCACCTGTCACGTCAATTTAAACAATTTACAGGTCTCACTCCTTCACAATTTAGGGAAATAGGCATTCGGAAATCTCTCTCAGAGGTATAATGCAAAATTATGTAGAAATTGTGTAAAGTGTTGTTTTGAGCATAATATTATCTTTGCGGCATTAAATTGCAAATAGATATGGAATTGTTAAATTCATTATTATTTATGCTCAATGAAATGTCTCCATATATTCTTTTGGGGTTCTTCATTGCGGGTGTTATGCATGCATTTGTTCCTCAGCAAACTTTTGCGCATCACCTTTCGGGTACGGGTTGGAAAGCTGTGGTTAAATCGACCTTGATTGGAATTCCTTTGCCTCTTTGTTCATGTGGAGTGCTGCCGACAGCTATTGCGATGCATCGTAACGGTGCCTCGCGTGCATCTACCACTTCGTTTTTAATAGCCACTCCACAAACCGGTGTTGATAGTATAGCCGCTACATGGTCTCTTCTTGGACCGGCATTTGCCGTTATACGCCCCGTAGCGGCGTTGGTTACCGCTATTTTAGGTGGAGTTGCGGTCGGTAAAACTGAGCGAGAGGCCCGACAAGATCCGATGTTATCATGTGGTAACAATGCGATGAAACAATCATTTCTAAAAAGGGTACTGTCTGCTTTTAAATATGGATATGTAGATTTAGTTGGAAGCATAGGGGGTTGGCTCGTAGCGGGACTTATAATAGCTGCACTGATTACTGTATATGTTCCAGCTGATTTTTTCTCCATTTTGGGCAGCAAACCTATATTTGCGATGATTGCGGTGCTAATTATTGCTGTTCCTATGTATGTGTGTGCCACAGGGTCAATTCCTATAGCTATGTCGTTAATCCTCAAAGGTCTTTCTCCCGGTACGGCATTAGTGTTACTCATGGCTGGTCCGGCAGCTAATTTTGCATCGTTCACGCTTATCTCTCGTGAAATAGGACGTCGCGCAGCTCTTATATATTTGGTTTCTATTGTGATTGGTTCCATTATTTTTGGTTTAACAGTTGATTATATGCTCCCATCTGACTGGTTCAATATCAAATTTACCCACGGTGAAATGTCATGCCACACACACCAACATTTCAACATGTTATCCACTATATGTTCAGTCGTTATGGTGCTGCTGTTAATCTATTCATTTGTAAATAAATATTTTACACATCATATAAAAATCACAGATATGACAAAAGAATACAATGTAAAAGGAGTAGAATGTCGGCATTGTCAAGCTACTGTTACTAAAGCGATTGCTAATGTAAAGGGCGTTACACAAGTAGAAGTGGATCTAAAAACAGGCAAAGCTACTGTTGAAGGTAATCACAATGCAGAAGACGTCGTTGCAGCAGTTAGAGCCGCTGGTTTTGATATTGAATAAAGAATTCTAATTTATTTGGCGTTTGTTTTGGCCGGCTGTCCTTAATGTGAGAACAATAGATCGCATATATGGCGGACTATTCCGAAAAAAGTCTTAATTTTGTATAGAATTATTACTGATAGATATGAAAAGATTTTTTTCGTTACTCACATTAGGCTCGTACAGTCTCTTCTGTGCGCTTTTGCTTTGTGCACAGACCTCACGCGAGGAAATGTATGCCAATCTGAAGAATACAGCAGGGGTCTATTTGGCTTATCCTACAGACAAGTCCTGTAACACACCGGTTCCGAATGGCTATAACCCTTTTTATATTAGCCATATGGGGCGACATGGCTCTCGATACCTGATTAACGAAACAGATTACACAAAGCCACTTAACACCTTAAAAAATGCTGAAGAAGCAAATGTGCTTACTTCACTTGGCAAACAAGTGCTTGATAAACTGAAAGAAATCCATGACGAAGCCGATGGTAGAGCCGGAGATCTTTCACCCCTTGGAGTGGAGCAGCATAAAGCTATTGCAAAACGTATGTATAATGCATATCCTCAGGTTTTTACCAATGATGCTAAAATAACAGCTCATTCTACTATGGTTATGCGTTGTGCTATGAGTATGGTATCTTTCTGCGAAGGTCTCAAAGAAAAAAATCCTAAACTTAATATTGTCAAAGAACCGAGTAACAGGCATGTGCGTTATTTGTCATTTCAAAATAAGGAAATGAAAGAGTACAATTCCGCATCTGGTCCTTGGAGGAAAGAATATAAGCGTTTTGAGGAAGAACACACACATCCGCAGCGATTAATGGAAACATTATTTACAGATATTGCGTATGTGTCGCAGAATATAAACTCAAACGATTTGATGTGGCAGTTGTATTGGATAACTATTGATTTGCAGAATGTAGAAACTCCGGGGAATCTATACACCATTTTTACACCTGAAGAATTATTTGATTTGTGGCAATGTTTCAACTACAGAATGTATGCACAAGTAGGTAATTGTTCGCTCAGCAAAGGTGCTGTCATGCAAAGCAGTAAAGTGTTGCTTAACGATATTATCACGCGTGCCGATGAAAAAATCAAATCAGGGGACAATGGAGCTGATTTAAGGTTCGGTCATGATGTTAATATAATCCCGCTTGCTGCAATTCTCGGATTCGAAGGTTGTGATGCATGTGTTGCAATGCCAGAAGATTTATATGGTGTGTTTGCTGACTACAAAGTATCTCCAATGGCAGCAAATATACAGATGATACTTTTCCGTAATAAAAAGGGCGATGTGATTGCTAAATTTATGCATAATGAAAAGGAAGTGGCTATTCCTATTCCAACATCCACATTCCCATTTTATGAATGGGATGAAGTTAAAGCATACTATCAGGGAGTTATTGACAATTAATTGTTCTTGAGTAATGGGAAAGAATAAACTCAAAAAATTTGCTGAAATGTCGGAATTTGCTTGTGTACTGCAATATCCATTTGCAGTACTCCAAAATGAGGGGGGCTGTCCGATGAAGGGAAATTGGCATAGCGATTATTTTCACAATGAAAATCCTATAGTTCTTGAACTTGGCTGTGGAAAGGGCGAATACACAGTTGGGCTTGCTCAGAAATTCCGTGATAAGAATTTCATAGGCGTAGATATAAAGGGTGCGAGAATGTACACAGGGGCTAAACTTGCCGAAACGCAGGGTATGTCAAATGTTGCGTTTCTTCGCACGAGTATAGAGCTTATTGATAATTTTTTCGCACCGAATGAGGTATCGGAGATTTGGATAACATTTCCGGACCCTCAAATGAAAAAGGTGTCAAAACGACTTACCGGAACTCGATTTATGGAGTTATATCGTAAAATCTTAATTCCGGATGGAATGGTCCATCTAAAAACCGATAGTCCGTTCCTATACACATATACAGATGCTATGGTGTCGCTTAATAAATTGCCGGTATGTGTCAAGACTTCTGATTTATATGCATCCGGAATAACTGATGATATACTTGAAATAAAAACATTTTATGAGCAACAATGGCTTGATAGGGGACTGCCAATTAAGTATATATCTTTTGAACTTCCCAAGACACCTGCTTTAGTTGAACCCGAAATAGAAATCGAAGAGGATACATATCGCAGTTTTTCGCGAGGCTACATTCAATGTCCACAATTATTAAAAGAAAAATAACTCTGAATTATGACGTTATATCCTGCTCTTATTCTTGAATCTCTTAGGACTGTTCGTTATCCTGGTAACGGAAAAAATCTGGTTGAAAACAATATGGTTGAAGACGACATACGTATCAATGGTAACTCTGTGTCGTTCTCGCTCGTTTTCGACAAGAATCCTGACCCATTTGCCGCCAGTGTGGTCAAAGCGGCGAAAGCTGCTATTATCATGACGGCCGGAAACGATGTGGATGTAAATATAGCCATGACATTCCGAAAAAACATTCCTGTAACTACTATGAAACTGCTTCCGGAAGTAAAAAATATCATAGGAGTATCTTCCGGAAAAGGGGGAGTAGGAAAATCTACTGTTGCGGTGAATTTAGCTGTGTCTCTTGCTCAGCTAGGCTACAAGGTGGGGTTGCTCGATGCTGATATTTTCGGTCCGTCAGTACCAAAAATGTTTGGAGTTGAGGATGAAACGGTATATGCTGAGCATCAGCAAGACGGAAAAGATCTCATTCTTCCTATGGAAGTTTATGGTGTAAAAATCTTGTCGATAGGATTTCTTGTTAATAAGGATGACGCTGTTCTTTGGCGTGGTGGCATGGCTTCTAATGCGTTAAAACAACTTATTTCCGAAGCGAAATGGGGTGCGCTCGATTATTTCATTATTGATATGCCTCCAGGTACAAGTGATATTCATCTCACACTTGTGCAAACTCTTGCTATAACTGGCGCAATAGTTGTAAGCACTCCGCAACAAGTAGCTTTAGCTGATGCACGAAAGGGAATAAGTATGTTTCGGGCACCTAAGGTGAATGTGCCTATCCTTGGATTAGTTGAAAACATGGCATATTTCACGCCTGCTACGCACCCGGAAGAACGCTATTATATATTTGGAAAAGATGGGGCAAAACAACTTGCAGAAGAGCTGCATGTGGACTTGCTTGGTGAAATACCACTTGTTGCAAGTATTTGTGATGGAGGCGACCGTGGTACGCCTGTGGCAATAGGGAATTCAGTTTCCGGAGTAGCCTTTAGGGAACTTGCGCAAAAGGTTGTATTGGCAATCGATAATCGTAATGCTGTTTTCCCACCCACTGAAAAAGTAGAATTTTCACACTAATTATAAAAATAAAATACTTATATATATGAAATTGAAGAATATTATAACATCGGTTGCGTTGATTATTTCATCTGTAACATTGTGTGCTCAATCACAATTACAAATCCCGGAACTTACGGACCCTAATGTGCGTTCTGGTAAATTACAAAACGGACTTTCATACTACATTCTCCACAATGAGTTTCCTAAAGGGCAAGCTAACTTTCATATAGCACAAAAAGTAGGGGCTGTACAGGAAGAGGAAAATCAAAACGGACTTGCTCATTTCCTCGAACACATGTGTTTCAACGGGACCAAAAATTTCCCGGATAAATCATTGCTCACTTGGCTTGAATCGATTGGTGTGAAATTTGGATACAATCTCAATGCGCATACAGGTACAGATGAGACTGTTTATGATATTACGAATGTGCCTGTCGCAAGGGAATCTATTATTGACTCATGCTTGCTAATTCTTCACGACTGGGCTAATGCTCTCACTCTTGCTGATGAGGAAATAGAGAAAGAACGAGGAGTCATTCATGAGGAATGGCGTACAGGTAATGGTGCAATATCGCGAATGCTTAATCGTCATGCTTCCGAACTATATCCCGGCACTAAATATGCCACTCACGATGTGATTGGTTCAATGGATATTATAGATAATTTCCCGCCACAAGTGCTTCGCGATTATTATTATAGATGGTATCGTCCGGATTTGCAAGGCATTATTGTGGTAGGTGATATTGATGTGGATTTGATTGAGAATAAAATAAAAAACATGTTCTCTTCCATACAAATGCCGCAAAATCCTGCTGAGTTTACATATCAGCAGGTCGCTGATAATGAGAATCCGATTATTATTAGTGATAAAGATGCCGAGATGCAATATAATATTCTTATTATTGCTCAGAAATTTGACATTCTGCCGCGTCAAATTCGTAATACTCAAGCTTCCTTTGTTAATGACTACATGAAATTTGTAGTATCAAATGTCATCAATGAACGGTTTGTTGATATATCCATGGGACAAGACCCTCCATTTGCCGGCTGTCAGGCTGCCTTCTCGGCATTTTTATATGCAAATACTAAAGGCTCTCTGATGATACAGGCTATGGTTAATGACAAAGGGACAGAGGTTGCGGAAAGTGCTGTACTTACCGAACTTCTTCGATTAAAACGTTTTGGTATCACACCATCAGAATACGATCGCGCTCGAACAGAGTATCTGAGCTTTATAGAAAAGTTGTATAACAACAGAAACTCTGATAAAAATGCTTCCCATGCACAACGATTGATTAATCATTTTATTGATAACGAGCCTATTGCAGACGTTTCTGCAGAGTATGAATTTATTACTAAACTTGCCCCGATGCTTCCGGTTGAAGCAATAAATCAATATGTTGCGTCACTATTCATTCCGGAGGATAAAGATCCGAGTGTAGCAGTATCAGAGTATCCCAATTTAGGATATAATCTTGTAATATTTTCTTTGGCACCCGACAAAGAGGGCGTAGTTTGTCCAAATGTCGAAACTCTCACAGCCGTGCTAAATGATGTCAATAATACACAAATAGAAGCTTATGTTGATAATGTGGTAACAGAACCTCTTCTTGCGAATTTGCCGGCTAAAGGTTCTGTTGTTAGCAGTACTGTGAACGATGTGTTAGGCTACACAATCCTCAATCTCTCAAATGGAGCAAAGGTAATTCTTAAACCGACTGATTTCAAAGATAATGAAATTTTACTCCACGCTATTAGTTTTGGAGGTGCTTCAATGCATTCCGATAGCGAATATCCATCGGCTATACTTGCCAACGATATTATTAGCAACACCGGGTTAGCGCAATTTTCATTGACAGACCTTATGAAGCTTACATCTGGTATCCAGGCAAATGTGTCGCTTAATATTGATGATTATTCAGAAACTGTTTCCGGAAGAACTACGGTAAAAGATGTCGAAACTATGATGCAACTTTTGTACCTTGCATTCACTGCTCCTCGCGAGGATAGACAGGCTTTTGAAAATGTCAAGAAACTATATACAGACCAGCTTGCCAACGTCGCTCTCAGCCCTGAATTTATATATCAGGATTCAACATCCCGTATTATGTACAATTACCATCCTCGTGCTCATGTGGTTGACGCCGACTTCATAGGCAAGGTAGATTATGATACAGCGCTGAAGATTTATAAAGAACGGTTTGGTAATGCAGCTGATTTTACATTTACTATCGTAGGTAGCTTCACAATAGAGCAGATGATACCTCTTGTTGAACAATATATAGCATCGTTGCCAGCCAATGGAGATAAGGAGGTTAGAAAAGATATCGGAAAAGATTTTGTTAAAGGGAATGTGAGAAAACAGTTTGTTTATCCAAACGAAGGGCAAAAGGCAATTTTCTCAATGTTGTGGCATGCTGATAAGCCTAATACTCTCGAAAATAGAATTATGGCAAGTATTACCGGGCAAATTATGTCGAACAATCTGCTCGCGTCTGTTCGTGAGGATGAAGGTGCTGCATATAGCCCGATGTCGAGAGGATATCTCAACCATGATGTTAATGACTATGTAATTGTGCGTACTGCCTTTAGTTTGAATCCGGATAAATACAAGACGAGCGAAGAGCTCACCACTAAAGCGTTAGAAACGCTTGCTTATAGTATTCCGGATTCTGAATTAGCTAAAATGAAAGAATACATGCTAAAACAAATTGAAGAAAATGTTAAAGAGAATAGCTATTGGATGCACATAATTGAAAATAACGAAGTTGAAGGCATTGATTCCCACACTCAATATCGTGATATAGTTAAAAATGTCACCACCAAGGATATTCAGAAATTTGTCAAAGAAATCCTTGAACAAGGCAATTGCATAGAAATTTTGATGCTCCCGAACTAATCTGATATTGATGGAGGATATTTTGCAATACGTGTGGCAACACCGCCTTTGGCAGCATGGTGAGCTTACCACTAATGATGGTAAGCCCATCTATGTTATTGACACCGGATTGCTTAATACCGATTCGGGACCTGATTTTTTTAATGCGAAGATTAAAATAGGGAATCAGATTTGGGCAGGAAATGTGGAAATACATGTGAGGGCTTCCGATTGGTATAGACATAATCATCACACAGATTTGGCCTATAATTCTGTCATTTTACATGTGGTGGCAAAAGATGATTGTGAAATTCAACGTGCCGATGGAAAGGTGATTCCGCAGTGTGTGCTCAATGTGTCTCCGCAATTTTTTGAGCGATATAATACACTTGTCGATACTACCCGTATGCAACCGTGTGTTGCGAGAATTAATGAGATTCCCTCAATGTATCTGCATGACTGGATTGATTCTCTTGCATTTGAACGAATAAATGCTAAAGCTGAGCGTATCAAAAATCTTTTGAATATATATTCAGGTTCGTGGGAAGATATTTGCTATGTAACGTTGGCTCGGAGTCTTGGTTTTGGAATTAATAACGATGCATTTGAAAGATTGGCTCGTCGCACACCGTTTAATTTGGTAGGGAAGATTTCGGATTCTTTATTACAAATTGAGGCTCTCCTTTTTGGTCAAGCGGGTTTGCTTACACCTGGTTTATATCCTCATGACGGTTATTACAATCACTTATGTTCGGAATATGCATATCTTGCCAATCGATTTTCTCTTTCTCCCATGGATGGCTCCGTGTGGAAGTTTTTTAGAATACGACCTCAAAATTTTCCTGTTAGGCGTATCGCTCTGTTGGCTCGTCTATTGCTTGGAGGATTCCGTATGATGAATGCTATGATGGAAACTGCCACTGTGGAGGAGTTACGCGATTTAATTAATCGTCCGCTTGACGGATATTGGGCTTCTCATTATAGTTTTGAGCATGCATCGGCCACTACTACATGTGCTTTAAGCAAAAGTGCTACGGATATACTTATCATTAACACGGTAGTACCGTTGTTATATGCCTATGGCGAATATTATGGGTTGAAAACACACACACAACGAGCTGTTGATTTTCTCGAAGAGATGCAACCTGAGAAGAATTCTATAGTACAACAATTTACCGATGCCGGTATGAAAATTCACAACGCTTTCGAATCACAGGCTTTAATTCAGCTGCGCCGTGAATATTGCGAACCTCGAAAGTGTATATATTGCCGTATAGGGCATCGACTTTTGTCGCATGATGCATCTGCTTTATAGAGCGTTGTTACTTAAATTGTAAAGCAATTCCGCCCATTATGGCAATGCCCTGATTACTATATATATCCATTACATGCCATCCTTTATTCAGTAGATTGGTGGCTTGCAAGTTCACCTCAAGCAAGTAGTTGATTCTGTATGAAGTTCGCACCCATACATTGGAAACATCCAACAAGTCGATGCATGTGAAGTGCCGGGACTTACTTTGAAATGTGGAGATTGAAGAAACGGGTTGCGGATTATAATAATACGCCCCGATTCGTCGATTTCCGCGCCACTCATATCCCAAATCTATATGAAGTTTTGGAATGGGGTTTATTCCTATTCGGGTATCTAATACCCATTCAGGGCGGTCGTAACCGAAACTGTAATTTGAGCCTTCCGAGTTTTGGTGTGTGTTCTTTATACCAAAATAGAAATCAACAAGGTTGAAGTAGTTATAACTTATGTCTGCGCCCCACATAAAACCGGATAGATCAAGCGTGCCATAGTCGCCATATTCTGATAGTGTCATTACGAGGTCTGTCCGGCTAATATTGTTATATTTGAATTGTATATTTGTGGGGATGTTTGAGTTTTTAACACTTTCATATCCGCCATATATCTTCATTTTAAATCCGTTAAATGGTCCGACCAAAAAACCAACTTGTGCATTGACCTGTGTCATGGAAGTGTTGCCAAGACCGTACACCAGTGTATAGCGGTTTTGTGAGGCTGTGTCAAACATGCGATTAAAATGTTTGCCCCCTGTTGCAATTCCATAAACAGAGAACCCATTTGTAAATTTATATTTCGCATTCACCGCAGGTGATACGTTAAAAAATCGGCCGTCATTGAAACTCATATCAAGGTTTAACCCTAATTTATAAGTGAAAGCACCTTTGAGTTTACCGTAATAAGGAGTCATTTTAAGGAGTCCTATATTTGTTTTGTTGGGATTATTGTTCGTGGACATGTATTCAAAGCCCAAATCAATGCCTGCCTTATATTTGTCATGTACGCGGCTGCCTACACCTCCGTCCAATTTTAAATATGTTTGCGCACTTTTCACCGCAGGAGTATAGTTGCTTACGTTGTAGTCAAAATAATTAAATGTGATATTTGCATTATAAGATAAAGCGGCACCGGATATATGGTCAATGCCGAGCTTTAGATCCACATCATTACCTTTTATGGTTGAATGGCTACTTTCGGTGTTGCTGAATGCACGTGTTCCGGAATAGCTGTAGGTAGCATCGCTGTATAACAACAAGTTCCCTATCTTTTGGCGATAGTTTAAACCGGCATGTTCGTCGTTCCATCGTTGCTTAATAGTCGGAATTTGTGTATTATCAACAAGATAAGAGGGGAAATACTTGCGAATGTCGCTATTTGCCCCGGCTGTAGATGCGTGTCCAACAAATATGGCAAGTTTACTTTTTTTAGTATCTATTACATTGAACCCGGCTGCTCCGTTTATGTTAAAATAGCTTCCCATCGAGAAATTTAAATATCCGCGAGGGTCCGTCTTTACATATTGTGTAAGATATCCGTATGCCGGGAGCGTTGGTATCTGGTTTCCGGTAGCTACCGGTGAGTTTCGCATGCTGAATGTGAGATTGGATGCTGCCGGCTCAAATTGTACCACAGGTGGTACAAGCGACAATTTTGACGCCTTTTGCTCAATAGGAGTGTAGTCCTTTTCTACTACTATCTCTTTATTCAGGTTGTCGTCTTGAGCAGTTGCTGTAAGTGAAGTGGCAATGCCGGCAAGACTAAGTATTATTATTAATTTGTTCATTCTTCGGTTCTCCTTATTTTTCTTTAAGTGATGAAAGGCGTTGATTTATCATATCGAAGATTTCTTGTTCGCTGCCAGGATAGTTGTTTTTAAGGCTTTCGAGATATTCGCGAGCCTCAAAGGTATTACCTTGTGCAGAGAGAACATCACTCAGCAGGATAAAGCCTCGTGCAAGCCAGTATGAGTGCGGAGTGCCCGAGTCAATCAATGTATTGAGCACATTCTCGGCTTTAATAAATTCTTTATTGTCAAAATAGTATTGAGCTAAAGAAACGGATGCTTGTGCTCCAAACAAATTTCGTGGTTCTGTTACCAAATTTTGCCAATCGGTTATGGCTGCATCTATGTTGCCGAGTTGAGCATTGGCATTTCCTCTCAATAATCGTGCTTCCGCTTGTTCATCAGCCGATAATGCACTTTCGGCATTTGTGAGTAGGCTTGTGGCGGCGGTAGCTGTTTCAGCGTTTTTACCTATTTTGTAGCCTGAACGCATTATGCCTAAGCGCGCACGAGTGCGATTGTCGGCAGTTGACGATTTGGCGAGTAATGTTGTAAATGTTTCAAAGGCTTCGGCATGTCGGCCGCTCATGGCAAGGATACTGCCCTTCATAGCAAGTGCATTTTCGGCAAAAGAAGCGTCGGCAGCCACTTTCAGTACCTCATTTATATGTCCGAGAGCCGCATCATAGCTTCCGGTGTTATATTCTTCAGTAGCTATGTAATATAGTGCGTTTATGCGATGCTCTCCGTTCGGATACTTGGCTATATAGTTATTCATGCGAGAAATATCGCCTTTTTCTCCGATATATGCCCGTTCGGCGGCATCAAATTCCAAACGGTCAAGTTCGTTAGCCTCGATTTTAGGTGCGTTGGGAATCTTGGCAAGATAATTTTCAAGCGATTCCAAGTCACCTCGTCCGGCGTATATCATCTTAAGGTCTTCCACTGCGAGCATTGCTTCTTCGCTTGATGGATAAAGGCGTACAACTTTTTTGTAGTTTTCGATAGCTTCATTTTCTTTTCCGGAGCTTTTAAAAGTTATCGCAAGTTGCAGTTGCGCTTTGCGTGCTTCCGGACTCGATGGGTATTTCTTGAGCAATGCCTCGAATGTGTTTACGGCATCGGTGGTATTCCCTAATGATGTTTCAGCTTCAGCCTTTTCGAGCATTGCTGTTGGACATAGAGTTGAGTTAGGATAACGTGCGAGCATCTTATTGATTATAGTGATTTTGTCGGCATGCTTTCGCTGTAGTCCGGTTACAATAGCTAATCGCAACATTGAGTAGTCACCGCTTTCGGCATCGGTTTCTATAGATTTATTATATGCTTGTGCCGCTGCTGAATAGTTTTTCTCATAATAATATGTATCCCCGATTCTTGCCAATGCATCGGCGTGTGTGCGCCCGTCAAGATTCGAATTCTTTGCAGTTGCTTTTAGGAAATCAGCCCGTGCAGCGGTATATTTGCGCACCTGATATTTTGTGTATCCAAGATTATAATATGCCTTGTAATAGTACTCATTCCGGCTATTAACGGCTTTTATGTATTTTGTGTAATTGTTTCCCGCGTTAGTGAAATCTCCTATCTTATATTGACAGTCAGCGAGCCACAATAGTGATGATTGCCACACATTGTTCCGTTTATCTCCTATTGATACAGCCTCTGTGAGGTATTTTATGCCTTCCTTATCATCGTTGCAGTTGGTGGCGTTGATTCCAAGGTTGTATGCAACATATTGTTTGGCTTTTATCACCTCTTCCGATGGATTGTTTATTCTCGATATGCTTTCATACGCTTTTTGATAGTCGTTGCCATGGATATAAGCATCAATGAGAAATTCTTCCACCTGTTCGGTATATTCAGAATCGGGATATTTGTTGAGGAATGTTTCAAAGTTGACGATAGTGCTCCCGAACGGTGTGCGTGCTCCTTTGCTTTGAGCTACGGCATAGTTGAAATATGCTGTTTCCTGCACATTCTCGTCATATTCCATATTCATGGCTTTTTCAAAAGCCATCGAAGCCGAACTGTAGTTGTCGGTTTGTGTATATGCCTGTCCGATATATAAATATGCGCTTTGCGCCATTGCATCCGAAATGTCGGTTACACGGCTCATTTCTGTTATTACTCCGGTGTAATCTTCGTTTTCCCAATTGATTAATCCGCGAACATAAGCTGCAGTGCGCATTTCCGGGATATTCCGTTGTTGACAAAGGTCGGAGTATTGCCGTAACATCTCTGCCGCAGCTTCAGAGTTTCCGTTGTAGTATTCACATTCACCTGCTATGCGTGTGAGTTCAGGGCGGTATGCCGGTGAGATGTTTCCCCCGAGCAATTTTTTGCTTAATGCATAAGCTGTAGCGTAATCCTCTTTGTTATAGTGAATTTGAGCTAAATAGTATTCGGATTGTTTTCCAAGCAAACTGTTGCTGTCTATTTGACTGAATAATTTTTGAGCTTGAGAATAATTCTTGTTTGCATATAGAATATATGCGTTGTAGAATGTTTGAGCCAACTTATATTTTTTATGTTTGGCAGCTTCCCGGATTAGTGGTAACGCTTCATTATAGTCTCCCTGGTGTATGAGACAGAAAGCCGTGCGATAGCGCAAGTCGGCAAGTTTTTCTCCGTTGAAAGCTGTTGCCGGTATTTTGTTGTATGTTTCGAGTGCTGCAAGGTAGTCACCACGGAAAAAGTGTGTGTCGGCAAGTTCCATTTCCATCTCGGTAATATACAACGATTCTGGAAAGCGCTCAATAAAAGATTTTATGGTGTGTTCTGCTTCCGGTCGTTGCAATTTTGCTATGATAAGTGCATGGAGTTTTGCAGCTTGTTCCTCCGATTCTTTATTAATGTTCAGCGTTTGCAATTCGTTGAGTGCTCCGGTGTAATTCTCGCGCAGGTACATTTCTTCGGCGCGTTCCAATTGGTTTCCCCGTGCGGTTGTTATATCTTGAGCACCAACGTGCAGAGTGAACCACAGAGAGGTACATGCTACTGCAATTAAAGTGTAAATCGTTCTTTTAGTCATTGTCGTAGAGCTATATACTTATCTCCGTCAAAGATAAGAATTTTATGCCGATTTATGCGATATCGAAGAAATGTTTTTGTGTTATACCCTCGAGTGGTGTGTGTAGCAGAGCGTTAAGTATCAGTTGGAGAGTATCGGGGTTTTGATATGGATTGCGGCATTGTCGTGCGGTTTGTCGGAACGATTTTGATAGTATCTTTGTCAGTCCCGATGATATTTCCTCTTTGGATACACCACAGTTATATACCGATGTGGCAGCTGTGCGTCCGTTCTGGCGCATACCGATATTCAGAGTCGGAATTCCGAATGAAGGAGCTTCCACTATGCCACTCGACGAATTTCCTACAACGGCACCGCAGTGTTCCAACAAGTTGAAATAAAGTTTCTGACCCAATGAAGCGTGTGCTACGGCTCGGTGTGTGTGTGTTCTCACATAGTTGTCTATGAGTTCTATGATTCCTTCTCCGTAAGGGTCATTGTTGGGATATGTGAATACTATGTTGCACTCATGATGTTCATCGAGCGCTTTGAGCAAATTTGAGAATTGTTCTTTGGCGGGTTTGTTGTCAAGAGTCGAGGGGTGAAATGTAACTGCAAGAGTGTTTTCACCAACGGGTAATCCCACGCGAGCACACACATCTTCCACATTCGCATTTTCACGTTGCGTGATGCTCCACACACCTATTGCCCCAACGTTGTGCACATTTTCAGGATTTTCCCCCAACTGTATCACTCGTTGTCGTGATTCCTCGGTTTCCGTGAGGTGAATGTGGCTCATTTTACTGATGCAGTGCCTTATAGAATCATCTATTGCTCCTTCCGATATCGTGCCGCCGGCTATATGGGCGACAGGTACTCGGAGTATGGTGCATGCGGTGGCTGCCGACATCATTTCGAATCGGTCGCCAAGTATTACCACCAGGTCCGGTTTAAGTTCACGCAGTGCCTCCGCTGTTCCGGTGAGAATCGTTGCCATCATTTCTATGGTGTCCGATTTCGGATTTACGGCTACTTTTTTATCAATGTGGAAACCATCATCTTCAATTTGCCGGGCTGTGTAGCCATATTGTTCAAGCAGATGCATATTAGTGGCTATTATCTGCAATTCGGCATCGGAGTTCTCGTTTAGAGCTTTTGCTATGGGTGATAACAATCCCCAATCGGCACGTGTGCCGGTGATAATGCATATTTTACGTTTCATTTTGTGTTGTCGAGAGCTATCGTTAAACCTTCTTTTGCAAGTATGGTATTGGCAAATACCTGAGAAGCATCGTTGAGCAGTGTGGTTTCGTCACCACCGTAGCGCGATGAGTAGTGTCCCAATATAAGGTGTGTGGCTTCAGCCTCGACGGCTGCCATGGCAGCTTGTCGGGCAGTGGAGTGATATCGTTTTTTTGCAGTGGCTTCCAAACTGCTGTCATAGGTGGATTCGTGATATAACCATGTCACTCCGCTCACATTTCGAGCAATTTCCCGCGAAAATGCCGTGTCGCTGATATAGGCATAGCTTATACTTTCATCCGGAGCAGTGGTGAGAATTTCATTTTTTATTATCTCCCCGGTCGGGGTCTCGTAGTCTTCTCCGAGCCGTAGCCTGTTCACCATGCTTAGCGGCACTCCGTGGCGTTCCATTGCGTAGGCATTGATGTGGCGTGGTTTCGGCTTTTCTTCAAACAGGAATCCTACTGCAGGCACCCTGTGGTTGAGAGGAATGCTCCACACCCGGAGTGCGTCATCTTCAATCACTATCGACTTTTTATTTTTATTGAGGATGTTGAAGCAGATTTCAAACGGTGTTTCCGTGCAGAATGTGTCAAATATCCGTCGGAATATGTCGACGCCTTCTTCAAAAGTGTGTATGGTGATTTTCCCTCCGTGTCCGTGCAATGCCATTGTGGATATCAATCCGGGTAGTCCCAAACAATGGTCACCATGCAAATGACTAATAAAAATATGATTTAATCTGCTGAATTTCAGATGTTTACGCATAAATTCACCCTGTGCGCCCTCTCCGCAATCTATCATCATCAGATTATTTCTGAAATCGAGCACCTGGCAACTCGGTTTATGACTCGATGATGGTTTTGCAGAGCCGCATCCTAATATGTGGAGTTTGATTTGCGACATTATCGATTGATAAATTCTGCTATATTCAGGCTCAGATTGAACATAAAAGTGGTGGCACCGGTGTGAGGTTGAGCCAAGGCCACTGACACCCCAACCGCCTTTACATTAAATCCGGCACCAATAGAAAATCCCGACAGTATATTGCGGGCGTATGTGCTCATATCGCTGCGGGTTTTGTAGTTATAACCGATACCGATAAACAGTTTTTCCGATGGGGCATATTCCGCTCCTATCACTATGTGTCTGAACAGATTGCTTACAAATTTAGGAGTGTAATATTCAGGAGCTTCGCCCGGTTCGTTACTTGTTTTGTAATACGGTGATTTCCACCGTGGAAGATTATATGCCGTCAACGATAGCCGTATAGGAGAGTCTTTTATGTATTGCGACCACCCGAGCTGTATATCCCAAGGGAGTTTATCGCTCGTGTTGTCAAATTTCTTTATCTGCCCTCCAAGATTTTTCACTGCAACCGATAGCGACAATTCGTGTTCGGGGTCAAAATAATTTACTCCCAAGTCTGTGGATATGGCAAGAGCTGAATATTGTTCGTAGTTTGAAGTTATCATTTTCAGAGCTATGCCCCCCCGCAGCCGGTCGGTGATGTCGTGTGAGTAGATAGCACTGATGCCAATGTCATGCACCCCGAAATCGCCGGTTAGCGTGCCGTTTTCATCCGCCCCTTTCATGTTGCCGAATCCGAAATATTGCAGTCCGATTCCCACTGTGCCGTGTGTTCCGGCTTTAATTCCGTAATTTGCACCCATGATGTTGCTCCCGCCAAGGTAGCGCATATAGTTTAACGACAATTTGTTGCTCATTTCCTGACCGAGCAGAGCCGGGTTTTGGTTTACAAGGCCGATATCATTGCTTACAAGACTTATGTTTTGTCCCCCAAGCGCATATACGTGTGCCGATGGGGTAATATTCAGAAATTGATACGATTCACTTCCTTGCCCCATTGCAATTATCGGCATTATTGCTGCCATAATCCATATCACACGTCGTGTAGCTCTATGCATAATCGTTCTGCGTATTTTGTCGTGTTTATTTATATTATAACGTGCATTTGGTTGTAATATTATATGGATAAGATTGATAATTTTATGCAGAGAAAAGGAGTCAAAATAGGGTAATTAGCAAATTTTAATGTTTAGTGTTGTGAAGTATAAAGTTTTTTTATTATATTTGCACACTTTTGTATATAATGTACTTAATCAATATTAACTAAATTTTTATTCTTATGAGAAAAAGATTTTTACTTCTTGCGATGGGTGCTTTCTTAGCAATTCCTTCGTTCTTTGCATCTGCCGAAATTACCGGTAGCGGTACAGAAGCAGACCCGTATCTAATTGGTACAGCAGAAGATCTTGGTAAAGCTTATACTAAGGTTGAGGCCAATAAGATGGTATATTTCAAACAGACAGCCGATATTGATATGACAGGTATTACAGAATACCATGCAATCAATGGTAGTGCGGGCGGATTCCCAGTTGAACCGGGGTCAGAAACCTATCAATACAACAGTGCTATCAATTATGATGGTGATAACCATATCATCAGTAACTTCCAACCGAAAGATGCAGCAGCAGTAGCAAAAGATAACACATACTACTGTTCATCAATATTCGGAGTATTGGCAGGAACAGTAAAGAATCTTGGTGTAGTAAATGCAAAGATAAACGTTACAGATAACCTTGGTGGCGGTATTTTTGCCGGCTACTTTGGTCACGATAATGCATTAACTCTTGCACCGGTATCAAAGATAGAGAACTGCTTTGTACAAGGTGAAGTAACAATATCAAAAGCAGCTTATGTAGGAGGATTTGTAGGGACAAATGCAACAGCATGTGAAATCACCAACAGCTATGCACAAGTAAATGCAACATCAGCAGATGCTGCAGGCTATGCAGGTATTCTTGTAGGCCGTGTACGTAATGCAGATCAAGTAAAAGTAACCAATGTATATGGTGCAGGCACATTGACATTGTCAAAAGCGAATGAAGACAACTTTGGTGCATTATTCTCATCAGACAAAGGTTCAGGCGTGTCAGTAGTGCTTAGCAATGTAATCTACTTTGGAGAAGGACAATGGGCAGCAGGTTCAGTTGAAGACGGTTCAAAAGTGAAAGCCGAAGTGTATGCAGCGAAAGATGCAGCAGGTATAGCAAAAGTACAAGGCTGGGATG
>JAFLTZ010000020.1 GCA_022509045.1 Muribaculaceae bacterium
TGGCTAACGACTATTTGCGGTCAGCGCAAGCAGGAAAGAACGACGAATTTTACACTCAGTTTCAAGATATTGCTTCTGAAATGAATGCCTATCTTGAATATAATCCAGATGTTTTTCGAGGGAAAACAATCTTGCTTCCGTGTGATGACCCGGAATGGAGCAATTTCACGAAATACTTTGCCGCCAAATTTGACGAGTTCGGTATAAAAAAACTAATTTCCACGAGCTACGCACCTGAGAGTAAGAAATTTGTTTTGGGAGGTCTTTTCTCAGACTACGAACAAAACTCGCCACAATTTGACGCTGATAAATCTAAATCACACGGTAAAATCTTTGTTTTAGAGCGTGATTTAAGTGGTGACGGTCGCATCAATATTGACGATCTCGAATGGGGTTATCTCGAAGGAGACGGTGATTTCCGAAGCGAAGAAGTGACAAGACTCCGTGACGAAGCCGACATCATTATTACCAATCCGCCATTCTCTCTTTTCCGTGAGTTTTTGTCTTGGATTGTCGAAGCCAATAAGCAATTCATTATTATTGGCAATGTTAACGCGGTCAACTATAAAGAGGTTTTCCCTCTCATTATGGAAAACAAGATGTGGATTGGCAAGCGTTTTAACCAAAGAGTAAATGGTAAAAATATGACATTTATGGTGCCAGACTCATATCCAATGACCGGCACTGAACTTTACGTTGATGAACAAGGTCGAAAATTCATAAGCGTAGCCGGAACCGGATGGTTCACAAATGTTGAACACGGCAAACGTCACGAGCCTATACCTCTAATGACAATGGCTGATAATCTTCGTTTCAGCAAGCACAAAGAAATTAAAGGTCGTGCCAATTATGCCAAGTATGAAAACTACGATGCAATAGAAGTGCCGTTTACCGATGCTATACCATCCGATTATAATGGGATAATGGGAGTGCCATTGACTTTCATTAGTAAATATTGCCCCGAACAGTTTGAGATTTTAGGTATGACCGAAAATCTCGATTTATACAATTTGAAAACTAAAAGATACACCACCGCTGAATGTCAACAAGCATATATGGATAAATTCGGGAAGAAAGGCACCTACGACTTAAATGCAAGTGCAGTGCTCCGCATAAATAAGATTCTTGAAAAACTATATGGTCGCATTTTAATCCGCAAAAAACAATGAAGACAAAATTACGCACTGATTTAACTGTTGGCGACGTTGCCAAAGGTTTCGTATATAACGAATACGAGGGTAAAGGGTTGTATGGCTTGAACGGCAAACTTACCATCCAACCTGAATATCAACGCCATTATATCTATAATGACGGGAAAAAGGATGTTGCAGTTATTACATCGCTTCTTAAAGGGTATCCGCTCGGGCTCATATACTTTAATAAGACTCCAAATGGTCAACTTGAAGTCTTGGATGGCCAACAGCGTATTACATCATTCGGTCGTTACATAACCGGTAAATTCCCTATAATGTACAACGACCGCGAAACTTTCTTTGACGGACTGCCTTCAGATAAGCAAGAGTTAATTCTCAAAAGCCCTCTCACAATTTACATTTGTGAGGGCGAAGAAGGAGAAATCAAGGATTGGTTTGAAATCATCAATATAGTGGGCGTTCCCCTCAAGCCTCAAGAGAGGCTTAATGCCGCAAATAGTGGCCCGTTTGTAACGGCAGCCAAAGCCGTCTTTAGTAATTCCAACAACTCCAATATTCAGAAATGGTCGCATTATGTGGCCGGTGATGTCAAACGACAAGACTTCATGGAACGTGCGCTCGAATGGATTAGCTCTGCTAAAAGAACGTCGATTGACGGCTATATGAGCAGTCACCGCTACGATACATCAATCAACGAGCTTGAAACTTATTTCAATTCTGTAATCGGTTGGGTGTCGGGACTTTTTGATATGACCGACAAAATGAAAGGGCTTGAATGGGGTCGTTTGTACGAAACTTATCATTCTCAGCCCTATAACAAAGAGGAAATCAATCAAAAAGCACATCAACTTTTGGCTGACGGCGAGCACGTAAAATGCGCCAAAAATATTTATGAATACTTGCTCGGTGGCGAGCAACATCCTGAGCTTTTGGATATCCGTATGTTTGACGATTCAATCAAACGTGCGGCATACGCTCGTCAAACTGATGCAGCCAAAGCCGAAGGAATTTCTAACTGTCCGCTTTGTGCCGAGGGTGTCTATAATAATCGGACTCGAATTTATCTACCATCCGAAATGGATGCCGACCATGTAACGGCATGGAGTCGAGGAGGTAGTACTTCTATCGAAAATTGCGAAATGCTTTGTAAAACTCATAATAGAGCTAAAGGGAATCGGTAATTTAATAAAATATAAGAAGGGCTGACCACGAATGATCAGCCCTTTCAAAATAATTATCCTGAAATTTGTTTAGAATGCAGCGTTCAGACCAAATGAGAGTTGTGCATTAGTGTTAAGCGGAATATATTGTTTGCTTAATTTACCCAAAGTGTGGTCCATGCCTACGAATAAGTTAAATCCGGTAACTTTTACATTTGCAATCCATCCGAAACTTGCACCGAATGTGCCATATCCAAAGTTTGCCGCTACTGAAACAATTTTAAATGGTTCATAGTTAGCTGATAAACGGAAATCGGTCCAAGTGAATTTACCTTGAATACGAGTAGTGTTTAACAAACCAAATGATAGTTTTCGATAATATGGAAAATAATATTTGGCTCCAAAATTGAGAGTTGTGGCAAGCATTCTCTCCCGTGAACCTTGATTACCCATATCGTCAAGTTCGTATAGCGAAGATAGTTTGTCGGTCATTCTGTCTAATTCATTATCGAAACTATTTGGTGCATCGTTATCTACATTAAATGTAAACTCATTGGTTTGAAAACTTCTTAGCCCATTGGTAGATGCTACCATATTGTTTTTCCATGAGATGAAACCGAAATCAAGTATTGCCGCACTAAAGGTCCAATCTTGATTGAGTTTATAATAAGCCCCCAAATCTAATGCTACACCGAACCCTCCAATGCCGGGATTGTCGATATCAGCGCCATTGACATATCTGTGTCCGGTAGTTTCGTTGTAATCAGTTTTATAAGTTAAACCTGTAATATTAGCCTTGAGTGTGGCGTCTGTTTGAATAGTCCATTTGTCTCGACCGAGACTCATGTGCGCTTTCTTAAAATTAGCATCGATATTCGCCCCTCCTACTAAGAATTTAAATGCTGCACCAACACGCAAATTATCATTAATTTTATGTGAGTGTCCGAGTGCGATTTCCACATATGTATCAGCATGAGCATCAAATTTGCCAATATCGTACGTGTCGTTTTCTAACCCTTGTTTTAGTAGGGAGAATATTGATTTGGGGACCCGTAAATTTGTGTTTGAAACGAGGTTTACGCTAACGGTAGAGAAACCTTTAAAAGAATTGAACCCAACTGCTAGCACCCCCATTTTCATAGAGAGCCCTATTTGATTATTGTTAGGGATCGAATTCAAAAAAGTAGCGCTTGGCACCTTTGGATTCATGAAGGTGGTGGTAGTTCCATCTATATTATATATAAAGTTTTTAAGATGCATGGTGCTTGATAAATTCAAGTTGAAGTTACCAATAGCCGGAACCGAAACAAATCCTTTTGTGCCCTCAAAAGCCGGATTAAGTTGATAACCGTAAGTATAATTATCCAAAAAATAACCGGATCTGCTTTGTGCTGAGCTGTATGCAAATGCTCCAATAGTAAGGAGTGCAACTAATAAAGTTTTTATATTTGAAAATTTCATAATCTTCATGTGTGTATTTTAAAGTGTTTTAATATAAGAACCTGATACTTTGGCGCGAATATTGGATAATTCGATGCTTTGGTCTGGACTGATAGCAATACCTGGATTTGCAATTGTTCCTACTGCATGATATTCAATGCCATCAAGCCCAACTATAGAGCCTGTTGCACGAATTGTTATATCAGAAGTTGAGCCACCTTGTATAGTAGCACCTTCAAGTTTAACTGAGTTAATAGGTTGTCCCTCCTTGTTGATAGGCGTACCGGATAAAGCAAGGCTTATCGGAAGATTATTTTTAACGGTAAGGCTTACTTCAAGTGTGTTGATAGTTAAGTTTTCGATATCTTCACTATCCCAGCCATCAGTTGTGCCAGTATATATGATTTGTGAATTTTCAGTGAAAGCGAGTGGTGCATAAAATGAATATTTTCCGGAAACAGCACCTAAATCAACACCCAACAGAAGATTGGTTACGTCAAGGTTTGGCACAGATGGGTTCTCTATTTCAATAGAGATTGATGAAGGTAAACCATTTCCGAATAATATATTGCTAAGAGATGAGAATTTAATTTCATTAGGAAGCGGGTATTCATATAACATGGATTGCGATGGTCCCTCCGGAGAAAGACAATAATTGTAAATATCGCCGGTAAACCCGCCCTTCCCTATCTGGAATACGCCATTGTCAGGGCGTGCTACTGTTCCTGCCACACCATCTCTATATGGAGTGATGGCGATGTTAGCTGTGGCGTATAAACCGTAGATATCTAAAGGATTATTTAGGGATAGGTAGATTTGTGGATTACAAATACCGATATTTGTTTCTTCCTGGGTGAGAAGCCCCGGGAGATTGTCGAGCGAAATAGATTCGATATTGAATCCGGAAAGGTCATAATTAATCCTACCTGAGAATGATGTGATATTTAGTGGAGACATTTCAATATCAATTGTCAAGGTCAGCATAGAACTTGGATTGACAGAATTTAAGATTGATTCAGTATCAATTTCAATAGAGGTTATCCCAATTTCAGATGAGAATTGAAAAGTGTGATTGTCAGGAGAGAATGTTGACGTAGGTTCTACAATATTAATTTTTGACACATTAAAATCAAAATTAAAACTACCATTGGTCATCGTGACAGAATTGAACGTTACAGTTCCGGTAGCTTTATCGTATGAGCCACCAGATGCAGTTCCTTCAAGTCCATCAGGGAGCTGTAGTATTAATTGATTGAGTTCGTAGTCGTTGGACGAATTATTGTTATCTTTGATATTTAATGAAATATTGATGATGAAGTTTTCAGTACCTACATTTTTAATATCTGTAATACAAGCATCAACGTTGTTGTAGCTATATTCAAATGAGGTCATTAGCGGACCTACAGTCACACTTCCCGGTGCAGCATCAACGCCAGATGCATTTGATGTCAAATCAATTACTCGACTAATTGGTGTTATTGCAGGAGCTTCAACACTTATTGCTGCAACTTTAATTTGTTCGCTATTGATGTCGCCGTTTTCAATTATGACATAGCTACCATCGCGTTCTTGAATCCTGCTACCAGAATCTAAATCAAGAATAGTGCTTAATTTGATCTCATCAATGTTTATTGGAATTACCAGGTCATTAATTTTAACCTCGACAGTTGTATCAATATCACTTAAATCGTAATTATTATCAACACAACTGAATAATGGTAAAAACGCTAACAATAATTTGAGCGTTGAATTGAAGGGTTTAATCATAATATAAGTTTTTGTATGTTATAGTATTTATTTTAGTGATAGCCTCAGCATGAAATCATATACCGAGGCTATAGTTTTAGATTATCCACATTTTGAGGTTCCGCAATTTGTGCAAATCAAGCAGCCTTCTTGGTAAATTAAAGTTTCGTGTCCACAATTTGGGCATGTTTGCCCCTTTGCAGATGTCCCATTCGGAAGATATTTTTTAAGAGCTCTCTCAACTCCCATTTTCCAAGTATTAATGGAGTTGCTGTCAAGTTCGAGCCCTCCAATTAATTTCAGAACTTGATCAATTGGCATGCCATATCTAAGGACTCCGGATATGAGTTTTGCATAATTCCAGAATTCAGGATTGAATTTATCAGACAACCCCTCTATGGTTGTTTTATATCCTCGTTTGTTTATAAACTGGAAGTCGTAGCGTTTATTCCCATTTTCATCGATAGCTTTTATAATCTTCCCCTTATTTACTGACTTTGGACAGAAAATGCCTTCATCGTCATCAGCAAGACCTGTGAAAATTTCATAAGGTTTGCCATCTACAAGTCCTACAAAAGCGATCCATTTTTCTTTATTATTTTGGAACTTTACTACATCGGCTTCAAGTTCAATGGGACGTTTGTCTAAAATTGGGGCTTGTTTATATTCCGCGGGTTTTGTGCTGTCCTCTTTTTTAGTCGAAATGAGTACACCAGATCTACTGCCGTCTCGATATACAGTGCAACCCTTACATCCGGATTTCCATGCTTCGACATACAGATTATTAACTAATTCTTCAGATACATTCTCAGGTAAATTAATAGTAACACTGATAGAATGATCTACCCATTTTTGTACTCGACCTTGCATTCTCACCTTTTCAAGCCAATCCACATCATTACTGGTGGCTTTATAATATGGAGATTTTTTTACGAGTTCATCTATTTCTTGTTGAGAATAGTCATATCTTACTGGAATGTTGTTTATTCTCATCCAATCAATAAATTTGTGATGATACACAACGTATTCTTCAAAAGCATCCCCGGAATCATCAACGTAATCAATGCGAACCTCAGGGTCGTTAGGATTAACTTTACGACGACGTTTATAAACCGGCATAAATACCGGTTCAATGCCAGATGTGGTTTGCGACATCAAACTTGTAGTTCCGGTCGGGGCAATGGTAAGGCACGCAATATTTCTACGTCCATATTTGCACATGTCTTCATATAAAGCGGAATCAGCTTCTTTTAAACGATTGATATATGGATTGTTTGTCTCACGTGAGGTATCATACACTTCAAAATGTCCTCGCTCTTTTGCCATGTTTACAGACGAGCGATATGCAGCTAAAGCCAAAGCTTTATGCACAGATTCAGAAAAATCAGTTGCGGCAGGAGTTCCATAAGTATATCCTAATGCTGCGAGCATATCTCCTTCAGCAGTAGTGCCAACCCCAGTACGGCGTCCTTTTAAAGTTTTAGTTTTGATTTTCTCCCAAAGATGCAGTTCTGTTTGTTTTACCTCTGCACTTTCAGGGTCATCTTTTATTTTAGAGATTATCAAATCGATTTTCTCCATTTCCAAATCGATAATGTCATCCATAATACGTTGAGCCTTCTCGACATGTTCTCTGAACTTCTCAAAATTAAATTTGGCGTTTGGAGTAAAAGGCTCATCTACATAAGAGTAGAGATTTATAGCGAGTAATCGGCAACTGTCGTACGGACACAGTGGTATTTCTCCACAAGGATTTGTAGAAATGGTACGGAAGCCAAGATCGGCATAGCAATCAGGAACAGACTCGCGAATGATGGTATCCCAAAACAAAATACCGGGTTCTGCACTTTTCCATGCATTATGGATAATCTTATTCCAAAGAGATGTTGCCTCAATTTCTTTGGTGTATGTTGGATTCTGACTATCAACTGGATATTGCTGAATGTACTTTTTACCGTTAATTGCAGAATTCATAAATTCATCATCAATTCTTACCGATACATTTGCACCTGTTACTTTGCCTTGCACCATTTTTGCATCAATGAATGCTTCCGAGTCGGGATGTTTTATACTTACGCTAAGCATCAAGGCCCCACGACGACCATCTTGTGCAACCTCTCGAGTGGAATTAGAATATCGTTCCATGAATGGGACTAACCCTGTGGATGTAAGTGCCGAGTTTTTCACAGGAGAGCCTTTTGGACGAATATGAGATAAATCATGTCCAACTCCACCTCGGCGTTTCATTAATTGAACTTGCTCTTCATCAACTTTTATTATACCGCCATAGGAATCCGGATCACCATCAATGCCAATAACAAAACAATTTGATAGTGATGCAACCTGAAAGTTATTACCAATCCCCGTCATTGGACTTCCCTGCGGGAGTATATATCTGAAATCCTTGATGAGGTCAAAAACCTCTTTTTCAGACATTGGATTAGGATATTTTTTTTCTATACGAGCAATTTCTGACGCTATACGATGGTGCATGTCGTCAGGCGTTAACTCATAGATTTTACCGAAAGAGTCTTTAAGGGCATACTTGTTTGCCCAAACCCTCGCTGCCAGTTCGTCGCCTTTAAAATATTTTACAGAGGCATCGAACACTTCCTGATACTCATAAATCTTAGTTTCCACTCTACTAAATTATATTTTTAATGTTTTCAAAGTATAAGATGAAATATAATTGATATGCACTGCAAAGTTTAAAAATTTAAATTTAAAATACAAAACAAACAATGAAAAAATAATTAGATTGTTAATAAGTTTTCTAAATCGCAAATTTAAATTACTGTGAAATAGATGATTATAATTTTGTATAATATAAATTGTTTTCCAAAAAATAATTTTAATGTTTAAAGACTTCTTTTTTTGTGTGTTATTTATTGTGAATGGATAGACTACATAATTTGTAAAATTATTAATTTTGCATGCAAATAAATTCTTCCATTTAAATGAATGAATATTTTAAAAACAGAAACTCTGTAAGAACATTTTCCGAAAAAGAGGTTCCGATTGAACTGATTAAAGAAATTTTGTCAGAAGCTATACATGCTCCGAATACAGGGAATATGCAGTGGTATAGTGTTGTAATAACTCATGAGACAGAAATTAAGACTCAGTTAGAAACATGTCATTTTAATCAGCCGGCTGCTGTTAATGCCAAGTTACTAATAACGTTCTGCGTGGATATAAATAGATTTGAAAAATGGTGTAATATAAGAAATGCAACCCCGGGGTTTAGAAATTTTCAATCATTTATTGCTGCAGCTATAGATACGTCCATTCTGGCACAACAATTTACAACAATAGCAGAACTGAATAACCTTGGAACTTGTATATTGGGGACAACGACATACAATGCACCTGAAATTAGCGAGATTTTAAAATTGCCTAAAATGGTAATCCCGTTGACTACAATTGCTGTTGGATATAGAATTGATGAATCTACTGCCACTGAAAGATTACCTATTGAAGCTGTGGTTCATGATGAGATTTACAATGACTATGATGATAATAAAGTTATAGAAATGTACGAAGAGAAAGAAAATCTTGATATTAATAAACAATTTACTGCGGAAAATAATAAGTCAACACTTGCGCAGGTATTCACGGATGTGCGTTATCCCAAGCACAATAATGAATTATTTTCGGATAAATATATAGCTTATATCGAAAGTCAGGGATTTAAATTAAAATAGATATCAAAAAACTTGATATCTATTTTTTTAGTGATGCCTCAATCTGGGCAATATCGTTAACTAATTGTTTGTCGTATTCCAGTCGTTCCTCGATGGTTTTCCAGCCATATAACACAGTTGCGTGATTTCGGGATAATTTCAAGCCGATTGCAGTGGATGAAAGTTTTGTGTACTTTTTAGCCAAGTACATAATTATTTGCCGAGGATCATTGATCTCACGTTTACGAGATTTACCATATATGAGATCTGAATCAAGATTGAAATAATCGCTAACTACCTCAGTGAGATATTCAAAATTGAATTGTTTTTTAGACAACTTAACAACATTTGATACAACGGCTTTTGCTAAATCTACAGATAAAGGCAGTTTCAAATATGTTGCACGAGTGAGTAATGAAAGAATTATTCCTTCAAGTTCACGTATGCTATCAGTCACATTAGATGCGATGTATTCAATAACATCTTCAGGGATTGATATTCCATTCTGAGCAGAGTTCTTTAACAGAACTTTTTTACGAAGGTCATAGTCGGGTGAAAATAGTTCCGCAGTTACTCCCCAGCTAAATCTGTTCATAAGTCTGGGCATAAAACCGTCAAGGTTAACCGGCGGACAATCACTTGACATGATTATCTGTTTCTGTTTAAGATGAAGATGATTGAAAATGTGATAAAATGTATTTTGAGTTTTCTCTTTTCCAGAAAGTTCTTGGATATCATCAATTATTAACACATCCAAACTTTGATAAAAATTGATGAAATCATTAATGTTATTTTTAAGCGAAGCTGCCGTAAATTGACTTTCAAATATTCGTGCAGTAGTATATAAAACTCTTTTAGAAGGGTCTTGTTCTTTTATTTTTATACCAATCCCTTGAATGAGATGTGTTTTACCCACTCCTACCGAACCAAAAATAAGAAGAGGGTTAAAAGTTTTACATTCAGGGTTTGTTGCGATAGCATTTCCTATGCTAAGTGCCAATTGATTGGATGCGCTACTACAATAGTTTTCTAACGTATATCCGGCGTTTAAACGACTATCTACGTCCGGAACCTCAGGCTGCGAGAAAGGATTTGCCAGTGTTGTTATTTGTTTTGCAGTTTTGTTTTTAAGTAAAACACTGTCTTTTTGACTTTCAATGCTTACATCCGAGTCGGGGCAATCTTTAATTATATCATAGTGATATATAAGACGGAAGTCCTTCCCATACACTTTTTCTAATGTTTTTCTTAATAGATTGGAATATGTGCTTTCCAATCGTTCAATATAGAAATTAGAGGGCACAGACAAATGTATGACTCCATCTTCAAATCCTAAAGAATGGATTTGAGAGAACCATACATCATACTGTTTTTCCGGAATATTATCTCGGATTATACCAAGGCACTTCCCCCACAATTCTATGTGATTAACATTAGACATTAAATGTTTGCATAAATAATTTTACTTCATCTTATTTCTTTCACAAAATTTGCCTTTTTTTTTTTTATAAACAAAATAAAAATTATTTGGAAATATTAGTATGTATATAATATATAGATAATCAGCAGATTAATACATTCGCAAAAAAACTGGCATGCTATATGTACCGATTGTTGTTAATACATATTTAATCAGCGTTTTAATAAGTCTAATTTATAAAATTTTTTTCATGAAGTGTCAATTCAAGTTGCTATTGTGTTTTATTATATTTTTAAAGTTAAATGGTTATTTAGAAGATTTCTAAATAACCATTTAATGTTATCAATTATGTAGATTAAAATAATTTGAAGTTTACATACTTTTTCGGATTATGACGAAGGTCTATCATTATTGAATCCAAATCTTTTATAGTGTTATTTATATTATAGTATAAACCAGTATCGTTAAGTAGTAGTCCGATTGATGAATCAGTTCCATTCAATTGTTGTGTCAGATGGTTTACATCATTTAATGTGTTATTAAGTGAATGTATAGTAGAATCAATTGGAAGCTGTTTTAAGGTGTTTGATACGTGCGTTAAATCTGCTGTAATTGTATTAATATTAACTGATATTTCTGACAGATTATTGAGTGTAGCAGGGACTTGATTGCTCATCATTTTATTTAATGACGCAGTGGTTGACTCCAGGTTTGCAACAATTGGTTCAATTTTATTAAGAGAGTTGATTAATGATTGGCTTCCGGTAATTTTGTTGAGGTTTGCGAGGAGTGTGTCAATCTTTGGGAGTATATTATTAATAGCAGGCATCACTTTGGAATCTATCTCTCCCATCAATCCCATCGCGTTTTTACTTGGAAGTTCTGTTCCAACAGGGTAATAATTTACATTCTCATCAGTGTTTAATTGAAGTTGAATGGAGGCTGTCCCTAACAAATCTGTTGCGAGCAGAGCTATGGTTCCTTCTGGTAATTTAATGTTTTTATCAAGATTCAACTCCACTATAATGCTTCCGTTTTTACTTTCATTATCATATGTGATTTCCCTGACAAGTCCTACTTTGAAGCCATTAATAGTAACCGGAGCAGAAATAGTCAACCCTGTGACATTTTCATATCGGACTGTGTAATAATTGCCAGGTTTAAAAATATTCACACCTTTTAGAAATTCGATGCCAACATATAGAAGTATCAAACATGTGATAGCAGCAATACTAATTTTAATTTCTTTACTATATGAATGTTTCATAATAATTCAATTTTGATGAATCGACATTAATTTTCGTTATTATGTTGTTTTATAATATTTTCACGTAAAGTGATATTCTCTATGTATTTGTTTATTGCATTGTAAATAGCACTAGCCATTTTAGTTTGTCCGGATTTTGATGCAAAGAACTTTTCAACGTCAGGATTGCATATAAAATCTAATTCTATAAGTACCGATGGCATTGATGTTTTTGCTAAGACGAGAAACCCGGCCTGTTTAACACCGAGATCATTTCGTTTAGCCTTTGAACTGAGTTCTGATTGTACAAGTTTTGCAAAGTCGATGCTTCCAGATAAATATTGTTGTTGAGTAAGTTCAAAGATAATATATGATTCGGATGAGTTTGGGTCAAATCCCTTATATGTGACGGTATAATCCGGTTCTTGTTCAATCACTGAATTTTCGCGCATTGCAACCTCCAAATTTTCCTGACTTTTATGTAACCCCAATACATACGTCGTTGCCCCGGATATTGAATTGCGTCGTTTGTTCTTTTTAGATACAGAATTACAATGGATAGATATGAATAAATCCCCTTTTGCTTGGTTTGCTATTTCTGCTCGTTCTTGTAATTGTTTGTATGTGTCACTGTTACGTGTATAGATAACCTTAATATCTTTAAGATTTCTTTCTATTAATTTCCCAAGTTCCAGAGATACCGCAAGATTAATATCCTTTTCATATATAGAACGCCCTAATGCTCCTGTATCTTTTCCACCGTGACCTGGGTCTATTACCACAGTAAATACGGCTGAGCTAAGAGCAAAAGGAACGATAAATATCGTTGAAACAAATATAACAATGCGTAAGATTATACTTATCACAAGATAGTCAAATATTATTTTAGTGCAAAATTACGAAATACTGCTTAAATATCCGACTATAAAACAGCGTTTTTTACATAAAATACGAATTATTAAATAAATATTGAGTAAAATATTATAATCTATCCGATATATTAACGTAAATTTGTGTATGATTAAGATTAATATTACGATATTGTTCAAACTGTTGTTTGTCAGTGTATTAGTGAGTTATATGCCATCGTGTGCCAACCAATTGAGTTCGACTGATAATGAGATTAGAATATACCGTATTGAATCGTATATAGAGAACAATGATTCAATGTCTATTGATGCAAATAGTAAACAGATACTTAATATAACGTTTCCAACTGCGGGTGTATTTATTAGTAATGATGCGGATTGGATAAAGGAGATAAATCAAACGCCGATTTTCACATCATGTATAGCAAAAGTAGATTCGATTTTTCCCAATAATAGTTATTTAAAAAAACAGATTGCACCACTTTATTCTAACTATAATAAATTATTTCCTGATACATTTCCAGATGTATATACAACTATAACTCCATATAATCAATCTGTTATGTTAGGTGATGGTTATATTGCAATTGGTTTAAATCATTATCTTGGGGAAAATGAATTGCTTTATACATATTATCCTGAATATGTGAGAAAATTTAAAAAATCATCTCGAGTTGGTATCGATGTATGTGAGGCTTTGATTAGAAATTTAGCAACTAATAAATATGCAGCATCAATGTCATCTCAATCAGTATTATCATCCTTAATCTATGAAGGACTGATTATTAAGTTGATGCAGTTATTAAATACGGAAATGTCAATAGAAAATATTTTATGTTGGTCCGATAGTGATAATAAATGGATTAAGCGTAACGAACAATCTGTATGGCAATATATAATTGCAAATGATATACTATATTCTTCTGATTCAAAATATATTAATCAATTAATTGAATCTTCCCCTGTGTTCTTCTACACAACTGATAGACAGGCGCCAAGCATGGTGGGGAGATATATAGGATATAAGATTGTTGACAAATATTTGAAATATGCAGATAAAACATTGACTTACGATACAATTGATGAAATCGTGCATATTGTACCACAAAAAGTTTTAATGATTTCCGGATATAATGGGAGATAATAAAAAAAATATATATGGATTAATCGGGTATCCACTCACCCACTCGTTCTCTAAAAACTATTTCAATCAGAAATTTGAATTGGAATGTATAAATGCAGAATATATTAATCTTGAGATTCAGGACTTATGCGTATTGCCAGATATTATGGAAAACATGAAAAATATAAAAGGCTTTAATGTAACGATTCCGTATAAAGAGAAAGTAATCCCATATTTAGACGAGTTAGATGCCGCGGCTGCAATAATTGGTTCTGTAAATGTAATTAAAGTGGTTAATAACTTGGGAAGTATAAAATTAAAGGGGTATAATTCAGATTTTATCGGTTTTCATGATTCAATCAAGCCATTGTTACAACCTTTTGATAAATCTGCATTAATTCTAGGTTCCGGAGGAGTCTCTAAATCTGTTGAATACGTATTCTCTCTACTTGGAATTAATACTACTATTGTATCTCGAAGTAAAAAGAAGCTAAATCATATAACGTATGATGATATTGACAAAAATGTGTTGAATGAGCATTCAATTATTATCAATACTACTCCACTTGGAATGTTTCCAAAAATTGATGAGGCTCCAAATATTCCGTATGACTTAATAAATAAGTCACATTTATGTTATGATTTAATATATAATCCGGAAGAGACTAAATTTTTGAAATTATCTCGTGTTCACGGTGCAAGAACAAAAAATGGTTTAGAAATGCTGTATTTACAAGCACATGAATCGTGGAAAATTTGGAATAAATAAAATTGGCTATGAAATGGTCAAATATTAGACAACCCATTGCAGAAATTATTGCTCTCTACCCGGCAGTATTTGCTTTGATTGTATTGATTGTCGGTGTTTTAATGGGCATATATATCGGATTCACGCATATTGTATGCATTTCAATTTTTATTTTAGTTTTTGTATGTATATTATTAATTATTAAAGCAAAACGGTTTCAGCTTAACGAATTATTTAGTACATGCGTATTACTAATAATTTATGTATTAGGTATTTTTAGAGGATATTATTCAGTAGAAACTCCAAAATTTATTCCATCAAATTGTACACAAATTGATTTAAGGGTTAATGATATTAAAGATGGAAACAACTCAATGAGAATCGCAGGAACAGTATTATCCGCGTATGACAGTATAGGTGTTAAATTAGAATACGATATTGTACAAGATGTTTTAATTACAATACAGGGAATAGATTATTCATTAGTTCCGGGTGTAATAATTAGAATTCCCAATAAATTTAGTTTGGTTGATAATCTACGAAATCCGGATGAATTTGATTATAAAACATATTTGAACCGGCAAGGAATATTTTTTCAAGCGTATATTAATAGTAAAAATTATGAGATTGTTTCTATTTCACCTACTATATCTAACCGGATAAATAACCTTAAAATGTCATTAAATAAATTGATTCTCACATCAAAACTTAGTTCAGACTCGAAATATTTTCTATCTGCTATATTATTAGGAGATAAACACAATCTAAATGTTGAAACTCGTAATCTGTTTTCTAATATTGGAATATCTCATGTTTTGGCACTCAGTGGGCTCCACGTAGGAATTATTTCATTGTTAGTTTATTTTTTGCTGTTTCCACTTGATTATATTATTGACAGGCGTATCAGAGTCTTTTTATCAATAGCATTATTGATAATGTATGCTATTTTGACAGGGTTGTCTGTATCGGTAGTGAGGGCTACTTTACTATCATCTGTATGTGCTATTGGTTTTTGTTTGAGAAGAAAAATTTCGCCAATTAATCTGTTGGCTTTTGTGGCGTTTGTTATGATTGTTATCAATCCACAATGGATATATGATATAGGTTTTCAACTCAGTTTTTTGGCAGTATTATTCATTTTGATTTTTGCTCATAAGATTAATCCAATTAATAGAAAAAAAGTAATTCTTTATAATATAATGAGCTTAATATCTGTCACGATATCAGCTTCAATGGGGACATTCATGTTGTCAGCATACTACTTTCACGTAATACCAGTTATGTTCTTAATCCCCAATCTAATACTTATTCCTATTTTACCCATATTACTATTTATAGGTATTTTGGCAGTAATTACTAATTTTCATCCTATTGTTTATGTATATGATTTATTATATGATATTTTGATAAAACTGTTTAGTTGTATTAATAACTTGGATTTTTCATTCATAGATAATGTTGAAATACTGCCGCATGATATAGTAATGTATATGACAACCACATCGATTATTGCAATAATATTATATAATACGAGGTTGTGGAAAAAATTGCTCCCAACGATTGTATTTATTTTAGTGTTATGGGTGGGTATTTCATTTACGGCAAGTCCGAGCGTCAATGGTATATTAATCATGAATCATTATCGAGAAACTCCAATTATTATTTATGATAAAAAAATAGCACATTTATTATTACCGGCTGATTCTATCGGAGCAGAATTTATAAATGAGTTTAAACAATACCATAAGTCATATCTTTCTCGTCGTCATATTAAAGAATTACGACAATCAGAAAGTCCACTTATTATAGATTCATTTGGTGCTAAGTACTTTGATTATAATACCAAACATTTTATTTTAATTGATGGGAAATTAACAAAAGACACTTTAGAAATTTCGGAGAGAGTACGTTGTGATTATTTGTTAATTACTAAAAATTACTATGCATCTATGAACCGTGTATTATCAAAATATAAACCGGATACAATCATTATATCCGGGAATATATATTCACTGCGTAGAAAAAAACTGATTTCACAAATAGAATCTTTTGGTTTACCCTATTACGATATTAAAGAAGAGGGAGCATTCATGCTTGAAAATAACTAATCTCGCCCTTTTACCCTCCCGGATGCAATGTATGCTCGGGTATAATATGTTTCGTTTAAAGAACTTATTATCACGCCTTTGCTTGACGATGCATGCACAAAATAACCGTCCTTTAGATATATTCCGACATGATTGATTTTAGACTTTGTTTTAGTGGTGGAGAAAAATACCAAATCTCCTTCAGATAGGTTCTTTTTTGAAATGTTTCTACAGTTTTTCTCATACATCATAGCAGAATTTCGTTCTAAAACTATGGAATACACTTTTTTATAAACTTGCATTACCATACCCGAACAATCGGTTCCGCTGATGCTTGAACCACCAAACTTATATGGAGCTCCAAGCCATTTTGATACCTCGGAGTATAAAGCCTTATTATCTTTCTTATCGAGTTTAAAGATTTTTTTTATATTTTCAGTAGCAACATTGCTGTTGCTATTGTAAGTAAGTATTTCATCGACTACTTCAGTAGCACTTTTATATTTATTTTGTTTGACTATTGTCTTTTTAGATGTAGTGCATGATGTTATTGACAATAACAGAACTGCTGTTATTATCAATTGCATATATTTATGGAAATAGTTAATATCCAATCTAATATTCATGAATGCAAAGGTATTAATTATTTCTATAATAAAAGGAGATAAATCTCAATAATGGGATCTACCTCCTTTTGTTGTGATTTATCGGATATTATTTACTTTCGATTTCTTTGAGTTTTTGCTCATCGCCTAATTGGTAATACAGATTAGTAAGAGCATGTTTTATATCACCGTTTTCAGAATCATAGAGATAAGCTTTTTCCATATATGGAAGAGCCTGTTCATAATACGGTTTTACCTCATTTTCAAAATACTCTTTTAGCTGACGAGTTGTAAGGTCACTTGCAGCTTCATCATTTTTCTTTACGGCTATATTGTAATAGTAACGTCCAACATTAAATTGACCTTTTGCATAAGTCGGATCAATTTCGATAGATTTTTTAAAGTTGGCAATGGCATTATCCATATCATTACGCTGTTCACAGATTGTACCCTTAACATCGTAGAATTCAGCTTTATCTGGGTTTGCAGCAATAGCCTCGTCAAGCATTGTTATTGCTTCATCAAGTTTATCGTTATTGATATAATCGTTGATGAGAATTGACACGTATTGCGAGTCCTCTTTACCGAATTTTGGGAAAGCTAACTTAGCTGTTTTAATGATACCATCGTTATCCTGTAGATTAGAATAGCATACTAATGCATAATCATAGGTATCTTTAACATCATAATCATATTTACGGGCTAATTCAAATGCTTCGATAGCGTCAGCATAATTTTGATTCATATATCCCGCAACACCTCTGTAATAAGAAAGTTGACCTATGATAGAATCAGGAATCTGTATTACGTCTTTAACGCCTTTGCCTTCGATTGACAAGTCAACAAATTTTTTCCATAATTCCTGTGATTTAGCATAATCTTTTTCATCATAGAATGTAGAGCCGGCAACACTCAAATCATTCAAATGTCCATACAATAATGCTTTAATTTCTTTTGAATATTTTGTTTTGTACTTTTTGTTGCCTGCTTTGTCTAATTTTGGCTGTCCGGTTTTGTTGTCGACCTCAAGTACAGAGTCTAATGGTAATGCTTTTTCAAAATATTTATTACCATTGTATATTGCATTGGCCATATCGATGTCGCTCGAAGCCCCCGGTTTAATCTGGTTCTCACCAAGCATTTGGTCGTATGCTGTATATTCAATTTTGCCGGCAAGATACCATGTTTCAACGTTGTCTTTTGTTTCGGCAGTAGTTAGTGCACCATTAATAGCATTACGAGCAGATTTATAATTTGGAGTAAAACTACTAATGTCTTTTTTTGCCTGAGATAAAGCACTCTTTTGTGCAAATACTGCACTTGTTGAAAGTATTGCACAAGATAAAATCAAAATTAATTTTTTCATCTTATTATATTTTAGTTTGTTATTTATTCTATTGATTATCATTAGTAAATGTGTCTTTTGGCTCAGAATCTGAATCGATTTCAGTATTTTCATCAATTATTTGTTCTTCGTCAACTGAATCCACTTTACAAACCGAAGCAATCTCATCATTTCTTTTTTCGAGGTTGATTAATCTAACACCTTGCGTGGCACGACCCATCACTCGAATGTCGGATAAATTCATTCGTATAGTGATTCCTGATTTATTAATTATTACAAGGTCATTGTCGTCATTAACATTCTTTATTGCCACCAACAAGCCTGTTTTATCGGTGATATTCATTGTCTTAACACCTTTACCACCACGATTAGTAACACGGTAATCTTCGAGCTCTGATCGTTTTCCATATCCTTTTTCGGATACAACCATTACTGAATCTGTAGTGTTTTCCGGCATGCATATCATTCCGATAACCTCGTCATTATCATCGTCCAATGTCATACCCTTAACACCGGTTGCTGTCCTTCCCATAGCGCGAACCTTATCTTCGTGGAATCGTATGGCACGACCATTCTTGTTTGCAAGGATAATCTCACTATTGCCATCTGTAAGACAAACATCAACCACTCTATCGTTGTCAAGAATATTGATAGCATTAACTCCATTTGTACGAGGGCGAGAATATGCTTCAAGGCAAGTTTTCTTGATTATACCATTCTTTGTACAGAATAATATGTTATGATTGTTTATGAATTCTGCGTCATCAAGTTTTCTAACTTTAATACATGCATTCACCTTGTCATCTGAATCAATATTAAGTAGATTTTGAATGGCCCTACCTTTGGTGTTTTTACCGCCCTCAGGGATTTCATATACTTTTAACCAATAACAACGTCCTTTTTGAGTAAAGAACATCATTGTATTGTGATTTGATGCAGGATATATATATTCAATAAAGTCATCATCACGAGTGTCGCTCCCTTTAGCTCCTACACCGCCTCTGTTTTGTGCTCTGAATTCAGAAAGCGGAGTGCGTTTTATATAGCCAAAGTGCGATAATGTTATTATCATTTCATCATCATTAAAGAAACTTTCATCCGTGAATCCTTCAGCATCAAATTTTATATCAGTTTTTCTTTCGTCGCCAAATTTTTCTTTGACTTCAAGAAGTTCATTCTTAATAACACCTTTACAAACCTCATCGTCATTAAGAATGGAATTGAGATATTCAATCGTACGCAAAAGTTCCTCAAGTTCTTTGTGAAATTTGGCTTGGTTCATGTTGGTTAAGCGTCCAAGTCGCATATCAACAATTGCTTGAGCTTGAATATCATCAAATTCAAAACGTTCATACAGATTCTTTTTAGCAGCCGTATCATTTTCTGAAGCTCTAATAATGTTTACAACTTCCTGAATATGATCGCATGCTTTTATCAATCCTTCCAATATGTGTGCCCGAGCTTCTGCTTTTGCAATTTCATAGCGAGTTCTCCTGATTACAACTTCATGGCGATGCTCGATGAAATACTTTATAAGTTCCTTAAGATTTAGCGTTTTAGGACGTCCATTAACGAGCGCAATATTATTAACGCTAAAAGAACTTTGTAACTGTGTTAGTTTATATAGTTTATTAAGAACAACCTGAGCATTTGAATCTCGCTTGATGTCTATTTCAATTCGTACACCATTGCGGTTACTTAAATCACGTATCTCAGAAATTCCTTCAAGTTTTTTATCTTCAACAAGGTCGGCTATAGATTTGACCAATTCACGTTTGATTACGCCATATGGTATTTCAGATACCACAATCATTTCATGATTTCCGGAGTTCTCAATTTCAGCCTTCGACCTGACTACGATTCTTCCTCGACCAGTTTCAAATGCATCTTTAACACCCGAATAGCCATATATAGTACCACCAGTAGGAAAATCCGGGGCTTTTATATAATGCATTAGTTCACTAATTTCAATATTCGGATTCTCAAGGTATGCAATCGATGCATCAATAGCTTCATTTAGATTGTGAGGAGGCATATTGGTAGCCATCCCTACTGCAATTCCTGAAGCTCCGTTTACCAATAGGTTTGGGAAACGAGTTGGTAGTACCTCAGGCTCTTTAAGTGTATTATCAAAATTCGGTACAAAATCAACAGTGTCCTCATCTATATCACGCATCATCTCCTCTCCCATTTTTGCCAAACGAGCTTCTGTATAACGCATAGCGGCAGGACTATCACCGTCAATAGAACCATAATTACCCTGACCGTCAACAAGGGGATATCTTAATGACCAATCCTGTGCCATACGAGCCATAGCAAAATACACCGAACTATCTCCATGTGGGTGGAATTTACCGAGCACATCACCTACAATACGTACTGATTTTTTATGAGGAGATGAATACACATTGCCAAGTTGCTCCATGCCATATAATACACGTCTATGCACCGGCTTAAAACCATCTCGAACGTCAGGAAGTGCACGTGATACTATTACCGACATAGCATAATCAATGTATGCCGATTGCATTTGATTCTCAATATTGATCTGAATTATCCGATCTTGATTTATCATATTTTATATATAGTTTCTTTGTTTAATTTTGTACAAAGATAAGAATTTATTATGGAATACTCATATTATTTATGATTTTTCGTAATCTAATTTGTACAAAATTGGCATAAAAATTGTTTATACTTATAATAGAAATAAAATTTCTTAATTTTATATGTTATGAAAGTTTCTTACAATGATATAATTATCACTATGCACGATAGCATTCTTCCATATAATGGTTCAAATTTTACAGAGGACGATGATGTAGATCAGAATTATGATACATCAAAATCTAATAAAAACGGAAACTCGCATACCGTTTCTGAAGAATCGGCGATGGCAGATTCAAAGACTCCAATACTTGATAAGTTTACAACGGATATGACTCAAAAAGCATTAGAAGGAGCTCTTGATCCTGTTGTTGGTCGTGAACGTGAAATTGAACGACTCGCACAAATATTAAGTCGTCGAAAAAAAAATAACCCTGTGCTTATTGGAGAACCGGGAGTTGGTAAATCTGCAATAGTTGAGGGATTGGCAATTAGAATTATAGAAAAAAAAGTCCCACGAGTTTTATTCGGGAAACGAATCTTGTCAATAGATATGGCTTCTATTGTAGCTGGAACAAAATATCGCGGGCAGTTTGAAGAAAGAGTTAAATTAATACTTGATGAATTATCGTCACACAAGGAAATTATTTTATTTATTGACGAAATTCACACTATTGTTGGTGCCGGTAATACGAGTGGGTCTATGGACGCTGCAAATATGCTTAAACCTGCTTTGGCAAGAGGTGCAGTTCAGTGTATTGGAGCAACTACTCTTGATGAATATCGAAAGAATATAGAAAAGGATGGCGCACTCGAGCGTAGATTCCAAAAAATTATTGTTGAACCAACAACTGCCGATGAAACGTTAGTTATACTAAATAATATTAAAGAGAAGTATGAAAAGCATCATAATGTGAAATATACTAAAGAAGCGATTGAAGCTTGTGTAAAACTCTCAGACAGGTATATCTCAGATCGATATTTTCCGGATAAAGCTATAGATGCACTTGACGAAGCCGGCTCAAGAGCGCATATTTCTTGTGTAAAAATTCCAAAAGAAATTGAAGAAATTGAAAATTGTATTCAAGAGGTAACCCTAAATAAGGAGAATGCTGCAAAACGCCAAGATTTTGAAAGTGCTGCTAATTATAGGGATAAAGAACAAAATTTATATAGCCAGCTGCAAGAAGCGAAAAAAGAATGGGAAAATGAGTTATCATCACACCCCGATATTGTAGATGCTGACAAAGTGGCGGAGGTCGTTGCAATGATGACAGGTGTGCCGGTTGAGCGAATTGCAGAATCTGAAGGAATTAAATTGCTTTCTATTGAAAATGCTATTAAGTCTGAAATTATAGGTCAAGATGATGCGATTGATACTATTGCTAAAGCGATCAGACGCAATCGAATTGGGCTAAAAGACCCGAACAGACCGATTGGTACATTTCTATTTTTAGGTCCGACCGGTGTCGGAAAAACTTTGCTCGCTAAGAAATTGTCAGAACAACTTTTTGATTCTACAGATGCGCTTATACGATTGGATATGAGCGAATATATGGAAAAATTCACAGCATCTCGGTTGGTAGGAGCACCTCCTGGATATGTTGGTTACGACGAAGGCGGACAACTTACAGAGAAAGTTCGTAGACACCCCTACTCTGTTGTCCTTCTTGATGAAATTGAGAAAGCACATCCGGATGTATTTAATATGCTTTTACAAGTTCTTGACGAAGGACGATTGACCGATAGTAATGGTCGTCAAGTGGATTTTAAAAACACTATTCTAATAATGACTTCAAACGTTGGCAGTAGGGAACTTAAAGATTTTGGTTCAGGGGTCGGATTTAATACAGAATATAGAGGGAAAGAATATTCCGATGGTGTAATTAAAAAGGCTTTAAATAAAACGTTTTCACCTGAATTTATTAATAGAATTGATGATATTATC
>JAFLTZ010000021.1 GCA_022509045.1 Muribaculaceae bacterium
AATGTAATTGGCATTGAGAGTGGCAAGAGGACCAGCCATCTTCACACCATTTTTGCCTAAAGAGAGTATATAGCTCAAAGCCCGCATCGCCACAGCAAAGTTACCGAGTGTAGCACTTACAGAACCGAGCGAAGTATCGTCGGATTTAACACTATAAGTACCATCACTATTTTTAACCACATGAGGATTCGGCAAGAATTGTTCAAGACCAGCTCTTACGCCAACAGGGCCACTACCCGGACCGCCACCACCATGAGGAGTTGAGAATGTTTTATGCAAGTTGATATGCATCACATCAAATCCCATATCACCGGGCCGAGCCTTACCGAGCATCGGATTGAGATTTGCCCCATCATAATAAAGCAAACCGCCAGCTTCGTGAACAAGAGCCGCAATTTCGGGGATATTCTTTTCAAAAATACCCAAAGTATTAGGATTTGTCATCATGATAGCAGCAACAGTATCGTCGAGCAGCGGACGCAAATCGTCCACATCGACAGTACCGTCCTCGCGGCTCTTAACCTCAACAATCTTGAAACCGGCAACAGCCGCACTTGCAGGATTTGTGCCATGAGCAGAATCCGGCACAATCACATTAGTACGCTTAAAATCGCCTCTACTTTCATGATATGCTTTAATAACCATCAAACCGGTGAGCTCGCCATGAGCACCTGCAAATGGATTCAAAGTGAATTCAGCCATACCACCAATTTCGGCGAGGTATTTTTGAAGTGTGTAATATACTTCAAGAGCCCCCTGCGAAGTATAATCAGGCTGATACGGATGCAAATGTGCTACGTGACGATTAGCCGCAATTTCTTCATTAATTTTGGGATTATACTTCATAGTACAAGAGCCAAGGGGATAAAACCCTGTATCAACACCGAAGTTGTTAGTACTCATATTCGTATAATGACGTACGACCGTGAGTTCATCAACCTCCGGCAACGGCAGACTATCAGCCCGCCCCAAATTATCCGGCAGGAAGTTATTTCCTGTTTCCAAGCCGTTGTCAGGCAATTTATAACCCTTACGACCGCTTCGGGAGAGTTCGAAAATCAATTTTCCGTATAATTCTCTATTCATAACAATCTATCTTTAACGGGTTATAATTACATATTTTTAATCAGTTCAACGAATTTGTCCATATCATTGCGAGTCTGCATTTCAGTAACCGCAATAAGGAGCTGCCCTTCAGAGACTTTCACGCCAGGTAAAATTCCAGCGTCGGTACATTTCTTAATAATATCATCAACATTAAGAGATGTGGTCATGAGGAATTCGTTCAAATATGGCCGGTTAGGATATTTCAGCGACATTTTACCTGTGGCTTGTAGCGCCTCAGCCAGATAATGAGCACCAGCAGCACCTTTTGCATAAACTTCTTTCAATCCTGCCTCACCCATAAGTGACATATAAATAGTCACATACAGAGCCATAAGGCCTTGATTAGAACAGATATTACTTGTAGCCTTTTCGCGGCGAATATGTTGCTCTCGAGCTTGAAGCGTTAACACAAATGCTCTTTGACCGGCATCATCGGTAGTGGCACCAACTATTCTACCCGGTATTTTACGAATCAAAGCCTTTGACACACACATGAAGCCCAGATAAGGGCCACCGAAACTCAAAGGAATACCGAGAGATTGAGCATCACCAACTGCGATATCTGCGCCCCATTCACCAGGAGTTTTAACAGTAGCGAGAGCTGACGCAATGCAATTCATGACCAAAAGTGCCTTATTAGCATGGCATAAATCCGCTAAACCAGAATAATCTTCTACGATACCATAGAAGTTAGGAGTGGCAACAATTACTCCGGCAACGTCACCTTGAGCGAGTTTTGCTTCAAGGTCGGAGCGAGAAGTAACGCCATCATTTTCAGCAATTACGTCAATTACAACACCGTGATAGTGTGCATACGTTTCAACCACTTTACGCACATAAGGATTGACAGTTGCAGATACCAGTACACGATTGCGTTTTTTTGCATTCGCAACACAAAGCATCATAGCTTCAGCCGTGGCAGTAGCACCATCATACATGGAAGCATTGCTTACGTTCAATCCAGTGAGCATCGCCATCATACTTTGATATTCGAAAATATATTGCAAAGTACCTTGCGAAATTTCAGGTTGATACGGAGTGTATGCTGTTAGAAATTCAGAACGAGAAATAATACTTGGAATTACAGCCGGAGCATAGTGGTCGTAAAATCCAGCACCAGCAAAGCACACGAAATCTTTGTTTTTCTTACCTACAGACTCAAAGAAATCACGCACCTCTTTCTCGCTCATTTCCTCAGGAAGATTGTATTCACGGTTAAATACACATTCATCCGGCATATCCGCATACAAATCGTCGAGAGAAGCAACACCACACTTGGCAAGCATCTGCTCAATGTCGGCATTTGTGTGCGGGAAATAACGATGTATCATATTATGATATAAAGGAAGAGTGTCTATTAATGTTCGTTTTCGCAATGAGTTTTGTAAGCAGCCTCATCCAAAAGATTGTCGAGTTCAGAGAGGTCGGAAAGCTCAATTTTAGCAATCCAATTATTCATCGCATCTTTATTAATTAAGCCCGGTTCATCTTCCAATTGAGAATTAACCTCAACAACAGTACCACTTACAGGTGCAAACAAATCACTTGCCGCCTTAACACTTTCAATAGCACCAAACTCCTCACCAGCAGTAAGTTCATCTCCTTCTTCCGGCATATCAACATAAACTACATTACCAAGTTGATGCTGTGCATAATCAGTAATTCCAATGTAACCAATATTTCCATCTACCTTAACATATTCATGTGTAGGTGCATAATAAAATTTGCTCATAATTATATCTTTGTTTTTTAGTTAATAATCTTATTTTTTATAACTTTTCTTATAGAACTTTTTCTTCACTACCACAGCAGGGAAAGTTTTCTTACGTATTTGAACTTTCAGAGGCGTGTCGAGTGCGGCATATTTAGCATCAATAAGAGCCATAGCAATACTTTTATCCACAGAAATTGCATGATATCCGGTAGTCACCTCTCCCACTTTCTCGTCATTTTCATTGAGCACGGCATATCCATGACGCGGTATCGCACGATCGGTGAGCTCAAGCCCCACAATTTTGCGTTTTGCACCTTCTTCTTTTATTTTAACCGTGGCTTCTTTACCAATAAATTCAGGTTTTTCCAATTTTACGAAAATACCGAGTCCTGCTTCAATAGGAGAAATCTCATCGGTGAGTTCATCACCATAAAGAGGCAATCCGACTTCAAATCTCAAAGTATCACGACAACCGAGACCACAAGGCGCAACCTTACCGCTTCCAATCAGGGAGTCCCAAACAGAGCGAATCACATCATGCGAAGCATACATTTCAAAACCATCTTCACCAGTATAACCCGTACGACTAATAATTGCCGGTTCGCCATCATATATAGTTTCCTTAAACTCATAGAATGTCAAATCCGAGCAATCCACACCAAGGACATCTTTCATTACATTTTCGGCTTCAGGTCCTTGAATAGCGAGTTCGCCCATCACGTCACTCAGGTTATTAATCTTAACGTTATAACCTTCGGCATGACCAAAGATCCAGTTTAGATCTTTATCAATATTGGAAGCATTGATTACCAACAGATAATCATTGTCGCCTCGTTTATACACAATAAGGTCATCAACAACACCACCATTTTCGTTGAGCATCATACCATAAAGGCATTTGCCCGCAGTAGCACCCGCTGCATCGTTGGTAAATATGTGATTCACATATTTATCAGCATCCGGACCAACTATTGTAACTTCTCCCATGTGAGACACATCGAACACACCACAAGCATTTCGAACTGCATTATGTTCTTCTACTATCCCTTCATACTGAATCGGCATATCAAAACCACCAAACGGGCTAATCAATGCGCCTAAAGCCTGATGCTTATCGAATAAACATGTACGCTTGTTTTCTTCCATGACATTTATGATATTAATTTTACAAAATTTTCATTCGACATTTTTGCTATTATTTCACTTACATCAATATTATTATTTGCAAGTGCGGCCGAAATGGCGTCGGAATCATATTCTACGCCAACCAGACATGGCAACAATTTATCATTAGGAGACTGTAATTCAAGATAATCACCTTCCAATTCTATATCTGAGATTTTTCCATTATCCAAGGCTATAGATGCCATGACAGAGCCAATACCTTCAAAATAAGCAGAAAATTCCAAATATGGATTCTTTATTTTTTTCCCTGCCAACCATTCAGGCAGATAATACGTATCTTCTATTTCTTTAATCTGCGAGATATCATTATCAGTGAGAGTGATATCGCCCTCATCACACATGTAATTTCGAGCGTACGACATAAAAGCATCAATACCCATATCAATGTATTGACTGAGAGTCGTGACTCTGCTTTCCACAGACTTCACTTGCTTTGACTGGAGCTTACTTTTTTGTGGGGTGATTGCTTGCAACAGATGGGCATAATTTGTGTCGTAGAGCATTGTGCCATGTATTATATTACGTCCATGCAAATGATAAAAGGCATTACCCGACACCTTTTTCCCCTCAATCAACACATCATTTCGGCCGGATGCCTCTGCATCTAAGCCCAGCGATCTCAACATTTTAGCTACTGATGCTGTATATTTTGCAAAAATATCCTGAACATTGCTCCCGGATGTAATATATGAAAACATTATATTTCCAGGATTTGCATAAACACACCCACCACCACTTTTTCTGCGCACCACTTCGATATTGTGATCTTCACAGAACGTTTGATTTACCTCCTTGGCAATATCCTGATTTCTACCGCAAATCACGGTGGGTTGGACTTGCCACATGAAAAAGAATTCGCCTTGCATATTGTGCGCCAAATACTCTTCCATCGCAAGATAGAATGCCAATCGTTGCCCGGGGAACTTTTCTGGTAAATTAACGTATTTCATATTATGGAATTATGATACTCAATGATAAGTAATAATCCAACGGCAAAATTAAAAAACTTTCTTATCACAACAAAAAGAAATAACTATTTCTTTTTTGCCTTTTTAAGCACCTTATTTATTGCCTTTTTAACAATTGGTTCCATCACATCATAGCCGGCGGCTGTGGGATGGCAATGGTCATTACTATAACCCGGTTTCAAAGCGCCATTACCATCATCAAGGGACGTATAGTAATCCACATATTCGTAGCCATTCTTTTTAGCATAGGCAGCCAATCTACTGTTCAAATCTTTAATACGTTCCACCGGTTCAACTTCTTCGCGCCACAAATATTTATCACATGGAATAATTGAACATATAATCGGGATTATTCCGTTGGCCTTAGCCAACTCGCACATTGAAACGATATTATAATAAATATTTTCATTGGTTATATATCCATTATTTTCAGCAATATCGTTTGTGCCACTCAAAATCACGACTGCTTTAGGATTTAAATTAATAACATCCGGGCGGAAACGGCACAGCATCTGACTACTTACCTGTCCACTTATTCCTCTACTAACATAATTATTCGAATTAAAAAAATCGGGGTGGGTTTTTATCCACAACTCGGTAATAGAGTTCCCCATAAATACAACATCCGGACGAGTAGAAATTTGTGCATTTTCTTCAGCAAAACGTGCGAAGTTTGCCCAATCATGCTTTTGCGCCATCACCGATGAAGCCACAAAAACGAACGATACAGCAGCTAATAGAATTTTTTTCATTACAAAATTTGTTATCGATTTTTAGAATATAATTTTCTGTAAAGTTAATACTAGCAACTATAATATGCAAGAAGATGTGCCATAAAATAGTTTATGACACATCTTCCGATTATTATATTATTAAATGTTAGTCGTTTGGCGTAATAAATATCTTTTCGTTCAAATCTTTAAGAGTTTGCGGATAGTCGGTAGTAATATAATCCACACCTTTGCCTATGAAGTATAGCATCTCGTAATTTGTATTTACGGTCCACACATTCACCACCATTCCAAGATTCTGAGCCTGAGGAATCCATGTGGGATTATCATGATAAATATTATACGCGTAATCTATGCTGCGAATACCATCGGCGAGCACATTTGCCGGGGCCGTAGTACCATACAAATATCCTACTATTGTGCCCGGCACCTTCGATGCTACATATTTACAAATATCATAGCCAAACGATATATATTCCACACGATCGCCAAGATTAGCTTTTTGAACCATTTCAAGAACAGGATCTACGGCATTCATCCCCTCAACACCTTGTTTGAACTCAATTATAAGTTTTGTTTGCGTTGTAGATTTATACTCATTTAATAAATCCAACATGTCGGAGAGTACCGGCAATTTTTCGCCATTAGACAACTTATAATCTTTTATTTCGTCATAAGTGCAATTTTGGAAAGATTTTCCGCCGGCAAGCCCACTCACTACACCATCGTGATGCACGACCACAACGCCATCTTTTGTAAGATGCACATCGAGTTCTGAGCCGTAGGCATTAAATTTGAGAGCTTCACGAAGAGAGCCGAGAGAATTCTCTGTTTGTCCAGTATTATGAATACCACGATGCGCGATGATTTTTGGGGTTACTATGCGTGGAGTGTCGGTCACAGTCACCTCTACACTTCCAAGTGTAAGCGATTTTTCCCCACGACGCACTGTAATAGTATAAGTTCCGGAAGTCATGCCTGCCGGAATAGTAACGACAGCCTTTGTAGCGGATATTTCTGCATCTAACAAGTGGACATCAGAACCAGACTTGAACTCAACCTTATCACCAGCAACAAAACCTTTGCCGTAAATATGATATTTGTAACCTGCTTTTACCGAACATGCAGGAAGAAATTCTGCAGCAGCAATATCAATTACATCGACGTCCGGAGCAAACTCAGCAGCTTTCCACAAATCAGCGACCTGCGATGCAGTAAGAGGCTCACTGTATATACGAGCCATAGCAACCTCGCCATTAATAGCACCTTGTACACGGCGAGAATTTATAGAACCCGCAACAGCGTCACCACCAATGGCTACAAATTCAGCACCTGAAGAAACAGGATTATACTCACCATAAGCATCACCCTTAGAATAGAATTCTCCATTGATATACACATACACTTGTCCTTCAAGTTTATTATACACACCAACCACATGATAATATTGGTTGACAAGCGGTGTACGCCCACTTCGCGCCCAACACCAATTTGAAGCCCCGGTAGTTGATGCATTCACAATAAATGCGATTGATTGATCAGCAGAGTTGGTAAGCAAAAATCCTATACCACCGGCTTCATGCGAACTAAACCATTTCAGTTCTCCATTAGTGGAAACATGTTCACGATTTATTTTAAAAATGGTTTCAAAAGTACACCCATCGGCAATTTTACTAATAAAGTCGCCACCTTTATCATACTCAACTGTATAAAATCCGGAGCTGACCGTAGAATATGCAGGTGTGGCGAACTTAGCAACCCTACGATTCAATTTTTGAACAAATTCCGTAGTTACCGTATTGCTAACATTGAAGAAATTAACTGTATTTCCATAAGGCGAGACATCCACAGCCGTGCCATCTTCATTAAATACGACATCAAGCAAATCTGCTACAATATCCGGCACAAACGATTCAACAGCCTCCTGCTCAAAGCTCACATTCTGAGTATTATCACGATATTTAAACTCGACATTATAAACAACCTTTTCCTTTTCAGTATTTTCCGGAACATAAACTATTAATTCCGATGCAGATTTTACTACGTCAGTAGGGATAGGAGTTACGGCATACGACCATTCCTCTTCTGTCAGATTCGTATTAATATCAAACTTAACACTTCCACCTTTTGCAGAAACGACAGAGTCACCGGAAATAGCAGCAACAAACACGATATCACCAGCACTTTGCACAACTTTCACTTTAGTTTCATCAACACCATCAAGTTTGACTGTAAATGACGTTTCACGATCTTTTGCCGATTTATTTTCTGCAATAGTAACATCAACCGACTGCGACCCATCGCCATACAGCGGCGAAATATAAAGCCAATCTACACTGGAGTCCTTTACAACAGTCCACTTTGAATTAGATTCAACATTAAATGTGGTTTTATATTCAGCCGAAGTAGCAGCAATACTTGTAAGCGAATTACCATCAACTGTTGTCACTTTCAAATAAGGAGGAATCACCTCTTCCTTATCATCGCATGCCACGAATAAAAATCCCATCAAAAGAGGCAATACGACCAATAAATGTTTAAATTTTCTCATATATATATTTTATTATTTAGATTTCCAACTTGTTCTGCAAAGTTAATCGTTTATTTAAATAAACCACAATGTTTCACATTAAATATTGCATAAATGCAGACGCTTATTTCGTAATAAATTTCTTACTCAATAAGTCGGCAAGCAATTCACACCGATCGGTTGTAATGTAATCAACACCCCTACCAATAAATTTAAGCATTGTATCTTGGTCATTTACATCCCATACATTTACTTTCATCTTAAGTGCTTGTGCCTCCTTTATCCATTCTTTATGATTATCGTAAACATCAACACTGTAGCATATACTTTTTATGCCATCCTTGCTAACACTTGTCGGAGAAAAGCCTCCTCCAAGATATCCGACAAGCGCCATCGGGTTTTTCGATATAATATATTGACAAATATCGTAACCTAACGAAACATATTCTACGCGATTCCCGAGATTTGCAGCATCAATCAAAGACATTACAACATCAATGGTGTTCATTGCTGCAGGCCCCGGAGCGACATTTATTATTAGTTTTGTTCGGGTCTTATCTTTGTATTCCTGCAATAGTTTTATCACATCCTCAAATGTGGGCAACTTTTCTCCATTTGCCAATGTTATATTTTTTATTTCTTCATAGGTACAATTATAAAACGCCTTGCCATCTGCAACTCCATCGTTATGCACAACCACCCTATCATCGGTGGTAATATGAACGTCAAGTTCGCAACCATACGTATTCATTTTCAATGATTCACGCAGCGAGCCAATCGAATTTTCAGTCTCTCCAGTGGTATGAACTCCTCTGTGTGCTATGATTTCCGGAGTAACGATACGTGGATTCTCATCTATTGTTATGTTGGTAGTACCCAATATCAATGACTTATTTCCCCGAACTACAGTAATAAAATATTTGCCCGATTTGAACCCTTCAGGGATTATTACGGTAGCCTTTTCATTATCAACCGTTGTAGCCATCGTCCCTCCCGTACCAGTAACCGACATTCTAATCAAATCACCATCTATAAACCCTTTACCGTACACGCTGAATTTGCACCCCGGAGATATTGTAGCTTCCGGCAAAAATAATACCCGATTTATTTCAATATAATTCTCTACTTTAAATTCGGTTGCTTTCCATAGGTCAGACACTTGCGAAACAGAGAGTGGCTCACTATAAATACGAGCCATCGCCACCTCCCCATTTATAGCAGATGTGCATCCATCACCAACCATTGCATCACCGCCAACAATAAAACGTTCGGCACCGTGTGACACATGTGATAGATTTCCTATTGTCTTCACTTCCTCCATCAAATCCCCATTAATGTATATTGCGGATGTTTCATTTTCCTTATCATACACACCAACCACATGATAAAATTGTCCCACCCGTGGCACTACTCCACTTTGAATCCACACATCTGCGGAATTAATATTAGGACGAAATGATATTGACTTCCCTTTATCTGCATCAGATATAAGAAATCCAATACCACCCGATGCCATCGAGCCGAACCATTTTATTTCTTTATTTTCATTATGTTCTTCATTGATTTTAAATATTGTTTCAAAAGTACAGCCATCCTCTATATCTTTTATAAATTCGCTATCAGCAAGATAATCTATACTGTAATAGCCTGAACCGGTATAATTATACATCGGGTTATCAAATTTGGCAACGTACCGAAATAATTCCGTGTCGAAATATGTTGAAAGCGTTGGACCACCAACAGTAATCACATTATTTCCATATTTAGACACCCCTTTAGCCGTGCCATCAACAAGAAATTCCACATCCAACAAATCGGGGACCGGAAGTCCATGGTATTTTGATTTAACATTAACGTTGCAATAAGTCCGAGCAGATATGCCGGAAAAGATAACTTTATATAAAATATCTTCCTGCGTAACATTTGGAGCGAATGAAATTTGGAGCATGCTATCATTTCTCAGCGTTTCCTCATAGCCGTATTCTCCCATATCGTTGTTTGGATTCGTAATCGAATAATTCCAATCACAATTAGATTTCACCTTAAACGACACCTTCCCACCTGTGTGCGGCACTTCGTTTTTGTCGGCATCAACGATAACAAACTCGTCATTTGCACTTTGCAATAATTCGTACACAACATCTCTCATTCCTCGTACTGATACAACAATTTTACCCGTACGCGGCAATGCAGTAGTGTTTTCGTCAACATGTATCTCTAATGTAGCACTACCATTTCCCTTACGAGGAGCTATAGAAAGCCATGACGCAACATTATTCTGAGTGTTAATCGACCACTCCACATTTGATTGCAGCCAAACATACAAAGTGCACTCAGCTTTGGGGATACATACATCATAACACTCCTCACCGCTCTCTGTAGTCAGCTTTAAAAAAGGCACTGCGGCGCTGTCGCTCTCCCTACACGAGATACACGACAACGCCAACAAATAAGATAAAAGCAGATAAGTCTTAAAAAATTTCACACACACTGCTTTTAATATGACTCTACGTGATTATTTATTTTCTACTTTATTATAACGTTCATTCAAACCTTTGATAACTTCCTCTGTTATGTCATACTTAGAATCAATAAATAGCGTTGCGTCTTTGCTAAAAATAATTTCATAACCTTTTTCTTTATTGTATGATTTAATGAAATTATCTACACTATCATTGAGCTGTATATTGTTCTGCAACATTTCATCTTGAATAGAACGTTCGAGGTTTGCCATATAATTTTGGGCGTCCTGTTGCATTTTCTGCAGCTTTTGTTGGTCGGCATTAAAACTTGCTTCCGACAAATAACCATTATTTTTATATTTAGTTTCGATAGAAGCTGCAAATTTTTGGATTTCAGCCGACTTTTGACGAGCAGCATTCTCATAGTTAGTTTGAGTGCGCAACATTACTTCGTTGAGATCCTTTGCAAGATTATAATTGCGAATCAACGAATCTTTATCGATATATCGAATATTCAACATTGTAGTCACTCCAACAGCATTTTCGGAAGATGCTTCATTTTTATCTTTGTTATCTACTGTGCATGAAGCAACACAAGTCATAGCCATCAATGCGATGAACATTCCAAACGATTTTACTAAAATCTTCATTTTTTTGTAAATTAAGTATAACTTTTTAGAATTAATTATTTCAAAATTCAATGCTATCACGACATTTTAAGCGAATTAAAAATAGCAAAAACTGCCGTTCAAGCGAAAATTCTTTGCAAATATATGAAAAGGTTATCGTTTTTCATTCACAGATGAAAAATATTTTGTATCTTAGTGGTGTTTTATGAGCAATTTCTGCTCATATAGCCAGATTATACACCGTAATTTATATAATTAATATTAACTATAACATAAAGAAGCTATGACAATTCGTGATTTAAAACCCCAATTGATTTGGGAAATTTTTGATGAGATTACAAAAGTGCCTCGTCCATCAAAAAAAGAGGATAAAATCCGCAAGTTTTTAGTTGAATTTGCCAACAAGCATAATATCTCAGTGAAAACTGATGCCATTGGCAACGTTTTGATGGAAAAACCGGCTACTCCAGGATGTGAAAACGCACCGGTAGTGGTACTTCAAGGTCACATGGATATGGTGTGTGAAAAGAATGGCGATGTAAACCATGATTTCGACAATGATCCAATCCAAACAATAATTGAAGGCGAATGGGTACGCGCCAACGGAACCACTCTTGGTGCCGACAACGGTATCGGTGTGGCAGCTGCTTTGGCCGTTATGGTTGATAATTCATTGAAACATGGTCCTGTAAAAGCTCTTTTCACTGTAGATGAAGAAACAGGTCTTACCGGTGCGGTTAATCTCGGCGACGGCATGATTGACGGAGATATCCTTTTAAACCTCGATTCAGAAGACGAAGCCCAAATATTTATCGGATGTGCCGGTGGAATTGACACCACTTGCCTATTCTCTTACAAGCGCACTTTGGCTCCTGAAAAATTCCATTATTTCAAAGTAAGTTTTACCGGTATGAAAGGAGGTCATTCCGGTACGGATATTGATAAAGGACGTGCTAACGCAAACAAAATCCTTGTGCGTTTCCTTTGGAATATCATGCAGAAAGAAACTCTTGAATTAGCAGACATAAAGGGTGGAAATCTACGCAATGCTATCGCACGTGAAGGTTATGCAGTGTTTGGTGTACATGAAAACCATAAAGAAGCCGTGAGTGTGGCATTTAACGAATATGTTGCAGAAATTGAAGCTGAATATAAAGGTATCGAAACTATTAATGCTTCTCTCGAAAGCGTTGAACGTCCGAACTATTGTATTGATTCAGACACAGCAACCGCTCTTCTCAATGCCATGTATGGATGTCCTCATGGTGTAATTTCAATGAGCGCCGATATTCCCGGATTAGTAGAAACATCAACCAACCTTGCATCCGTTAAACTTGTTGAAAATGAAGGCATTCTCGTCACCACATCTCAAAGAAGTTCGGTTGAATCTCGCAAATATGATATCGCACATCAAGTAGAATCCGTATTTACTCTCGCCGGTGCAAAAGTAACTCACGGAGACGGTTATCCAGGATGGAGTCCAAATGTAGAATCTCCTATTCTTAAAACTGCAATTAAGGCCTACGAAGACTTATACGGTATCACCCCGGAAGCAAAAGCTTTACATGCAGGTCTTGAATGCGGCTATTTCTTAAAATGTTATCCAAATCTTGATATGATTTCATTCGGTCCCACATTGCTTGATGTGCATTCGCCAAAGGAAAGAATGCATATACCTGCAGTGGAAAAATTCTGGAACCATCTTGTACGTATTCTTGTTATGGTTGCTGAAACAAAGAAATAAACCATATCACACTTTATGCATCTAACATAACGATACCACTTTTTTTTGAAGTGGTGTCGTTATATTTTGTTCATATATGATTAAAAACATCGTACTAATAGTATTCACATTTTTTTCAGCATTGCTCCGTGCACAAACCTTGTCGACACAGTCGCACAATTCGCTCGAGAATGCTGATTCTCTGGTTAATATAAATGTGATAAATCCTGTTTTTTTCGATGATGACAATAACGGAACACCTTTCTTTGTTAAAGAAAAAATACTTTCTCTTGACTCTCTTTTCAGATGCTGCCCAATTTCGGATATAGATTACAGCAATGCTGCCGACCTATTAGGAGTAGATATTGCTATTCTAAAAGCAGTAATTGAAATTGAAACAGGAAGAAAACAAAAAGGATTTACCCGATTGGGGGTACCCATTATTAATTTTGATAAAAAAATTTTTTTACGCAATTTAGAAAAAGAGAATATTTCAAGCAAGAAATTTCTACAAGATATCCGCAAAATAAATCCTAAAAAATTATCACACAACGATTATAACTGGGAAATACTTCATATTGCCCAGGAAACGAATGCTACAATTGCAAATGAGTCCACATTTTGGGGGATGTTTCAAATTGGTGGTTTTAATTGGAAAAATTGCAATGCAAAGAGCATAGATGACTTTGTGTATAAGATGTGTTATTCCGAGCAGACTCAACTACAACTATTTGTTGAATTCCTACTAAATAATCAAAGTATGCATGAAGCATTACAAAGAAAAGATTGGCATAGATTCGCCTATCTTTATAATGGTCCGAAATATAGAATTAAAGGTTACCATACCAAACTGGTACACTCCCACAAACGCTTCTTACGGGAAGAGTCTAAACATGAAAAATAATCTTGCTATTTTAAGAAATAAGACATAAAGTTATCGCGGTCAGCGATTTCAATACTGTTTGCTTCATATGTTATCATACCTGCGTTTTTCAAGTTGTCAAGTGATTTAATCAACATAGGGCGCTGCACTCCATATCGAGAACACAAATCTTTTTGCTTATAATCAAATCGTACATGTTTACTTTTGGCTTGCGTCATCACCATTATATCTATTGCCAAACGCGATGCCACAGAACCATTAACCGACATTTGCGATATCACACTTTTCTGCGACGAATGCGATAAAATATTTAACAAATTAAACAAGAATATATTATCATCAGAATGCAAAATCTTCATATAATCACTTTTGGTGAGCTGCAAAACAGCACAATCGGAATTAGCAACGACTCCAAACGGATAGTTACGCTCTTTCCCAAAAAGATATTCAATCCCAATCACATTTGGGGCTGAAACCAAACTACTAACAGTGATATTGGCATTTCGTATTTTGTATGTAATTTTAATCGAACCTGAAATTAATAGACGAACGAACTCACAATTATCGTTTGCTTCGACAATCGTTTCATTTGCATTGAATTTAATAAAATGAAATTTTGTTTTTTCTATTAATTCGGAAATTTTTTCATGACTCGTACCCTGAAACAGAGGAAGTGCCATTATTATCTCATACATGCTATCCATATTCAACAAATCATTTGTGCGGTAATTCTACCGGCGCATATTTGTAGTAACAAAATTAGATTATTTTCACGACTATTACAAATGTAAATCCTATTCTGTGTATTAATATTTTATTCTATTACACTTTTTTCTCATACCATGTCCTACAATTCAACATTTATGACTAATTTCGCGTAATAAAAATTTCAAATGATTGATTATACACCATATTCAATTAAGCTATCCGGGAAACTTATAGAATTGAATACACCTCGTGTGATGGGAATTCTAAATGTTACCCCTGACTCGTTCTATTCGAGAAGCAGGTATATGGAGCGTGACGCTATATTCCGGAGGGTGGAACAGATTATTGAAGAAGGTGGGGAAATAATTGATATAGGCGGTTACTCTTCTCGTCCGGGAGCGTCAGAAGTGTCTGCATCGGAAGAATTGGAACGCGTTGCAGAAGCATTTGCAATCACGCGCTCAATTGCACCGGATATGCCTGTGAGCATTGACACGTTTCGCAGCGTTATTGTAAAGGAATGCAATAAATCATTCGGTGATTTTATAGTGAATGACATCTCCGGAGGGAATCTTGATTCGAAGATGTTTGAAACTGTAGCACAACTTGATTTACCATATATACTGATGCACATGCGCGGTACGCCGCAGAACATGCAATCACTCACCGATTATGGCTCCGCCGGCATTCTTACTGATATTATCAGCGATATGGCCAACAAAGTATCGCAACTAAATATGCTTGGGGTAAACGATATTATAATTGACCCCGGGTTTGGATTTAGTAAGACGACCGAACAAAATTATTTTTTGATGAGTCATCTCGAAGAGTTTCACATATTACAATTGCCATTGCTTGTGGGCATATCCCGCAAATCAATGATATATAAAGTTCTTGAAACTACTCCCGATAATTCTCTCACCGGAACTACCGTGCTTCATACTACAGCCCTTAATAAGGGCGTGCACATTATTAGGGCTCATGATGTAAAAGAAGCGTGTGAATGTATAAAAATATGTCAATCACTATATAAAAATTACACTATTTAAAATAAATGATTACCTTCGGAATCAAAGACGCTCTCGATATCCTCCTTGTGGCACTGCTGCTGTTTTATCTCTACAGAATGATGAAAGAGTCAGGGTCTCTTAATATTTTTATCGGTGTACTGACGTTTATTGCCGTATGGGTCGTAACAAGTGAGATATTAGAAATGCGACTTATCGGCACATTGCTCGATAAAGTGATGAATATCGGACTGATTATCTTTGTGATTCTGTTTCAGGGTCCGATAAAGAATTTTTTAGTTAAAGTAGGTTCACACCGACGTTGGGATTATATTAAACGTATATTTCATCGAAAGACTGACAAGCAAGAGGATCACACAGCTGTACTTGCCATAGTGAGAGCATGTATGAGTATGTCGAAAACAAAAACAGGTGCATTAATTGTGATACAGCGCAATGACTCATTGAAAAGTTATGAAGTCCTCGGTGATGTAATTGATGCAAACATCAATATGCGTCTGATTGAAAATATTTTCTTTAAAAACTCGCCGCTACACGATGGAGCCATGATTATATCAAACGGTCGTATCAGTTCCTGTGGATGTATTCTGCCTGTATCACACGACAAGTCTATTTCACGCAGCCTCGGGCTTCGTCATCGCTCTGCGCTGGGCATTGCTCAAGCCACAGATGCTATAGCAATCGTTGTATCCGAAGAAACAGGCAATATATCAGTGGCTCAGAATGGCAAACTATACGTCAAAATACCTGTCACAGAACTTGACCATTTTCTTTCAGCTTTATAACAATTAATTCTCATTTTTTTATGCAACGGATTTCAAAAATCCCATTTGGCATAACAACGTTTGTAGTTGTTGCACTCATAATGTATGCCACATTAGACCCGAATCCACTTCCTGACACAGAAATACGTTTATTTGAAGGTGCAGATAAGGTAATTCATACTATCATGTTTTTGACTTTGTCGTTGGCATTGTCATTCGATTATAACAAAAAGCTGTTTGGCAAATACAACAATATCACCGTGGCAATTGTTGTCGGGCTTTTCAGCACTATTTTTGGAATCGCTATTGAATTTATGCAAGATGCAATGGCAATGGGACGAACAGCTGACATATACGATGCGATAGCAGATGCTTTCGGTGCCTTCATAGGTTCCTTCGTGTGGATTCCATTATGCAAGCATATTTTTCAAAATAAATAACTATACAAGAACTACTTGTACGCCATTTTACATATAAGAAAAACAGTCCTTTGCAAATTACGTGTGAAGGACTGTTTTTACAATAACCACTTTTTATAACCTATTGCTTATGCAATAATTGCTGAATACTATAGCCAAATTTTATTTTTGCGCCATCCAAATTGAGTTTACACATCACCGGAGAATCAATCCATGGTACTACATTAATCACATACGTATTACCATAATAGTCGGAATCAAGTGTTACTCCCACAGGTACAAGTGTAAATTCACAATCTTCATCACCCACCACATAGCCTTCTTCCGAATCTATCTTGTCAAGCACTGATAATAAATATTTGCGTAATTCCGGAAATTCGTATGATTTTGTCTGTTCGTTATATGCAGCGTAATACGATGTAATATTATCTGTTACTTTATTTTCATTAAAGAATGTTTCTCTTTCCGTTGATTTAATAAGTAACAAATTATACGGCACTGTAATATTTCCATCTTTTGAAATCTTTTCAGCAGGAATATTCATATACAGATTATTCACTACACCAAGATTATCACCTTTAGAGTTCATATACTCTGCTACTAATTCCTTTATTGGCAAGGTGATTTTTGCGTCATATCCCATAGGGGCTTGAATTATCACTTCACCGGATGCGATTTTATCAATTACACTTTGCGCCACTTTTAAACGCACATTGTTATTGTTGATAATTTCAGGAGTGGTAGCGAGATAGTCTTTTTGAAGTCTTATCACAGTATCGTTGCCTGCAGCGGTTTTAGTGTGCTTGCGGTAAAAAAATGTCACCACCGATGATGATATATACATCACTCGCCCTGAACCATAGGTATTTGTCACATATACACCTGGAAACCAATTGGCAAAAGCCGTCGGCGATGCAAATGTTTCCGGTGATTCCATGTATTTGTTAAAGAAATCACGCCCCCACTGCAATGGAAGTTTCACAGCCACTTCTCGTTCATAGAGCGAGAATATCGAGTCACCCATGCCGAGTGCCGTGGCTGAATATGATACAGTGCCGAGCATATCGGATTCCTCACAATAGCCTTCCGCAATAGGATCAAAACTACTATTGATATCACGCGGCAAAATCTTATTAAGCGCAAATACGGATGCCCTCATCGGAGCAAGCGAGTCTCCGGAAAATCCCTTTGGCGGTATTCGCATATAATATTTCACGGAGTCAATATCAATGGCCCTCACACCTACCGTATCAAGCTGTGATGCCGGCATAAATTGTGTAACAAAATCCGATTCAAGCACTCCAAAATCGGCATCTTTCACCACTCCAAGCAATTGCCGGGTGGTTCGCGGAGGCAGATCGGGGACCAATACAGATTGTCCGGTTAACGTATAAGTTGAATCTATTAACGCATCTATCGCCGATTGCGAGATAGACTGTCCCACAGAACCGCTATCGCATGACACCGCAATCCCAACTAATCCTACAGAAAATATTAATGATTTGAGAAATAGTTTCATAATTTACACATTTTAGAGCTTCACTCTATCTCTAATTAAATGCTTCGATAGAAATTGGCATACGCCTCAATGTAGTTTTCCTCACCAGGATATTCCATGAGTGGTTTCCCTGTTGCCCGTGCATATTCGATGAGTTCCGCTTCTACATCGGGCTCGGCTATACATATCGCATCAGACGCATCCATCGCCAATTTCATTAGTTCGTAATAATCAATTGATTTTCCTTTTATAGGTTTCACTTTCGAAGTTGGCACGCCATCCATTTTAAGTTTGTCAGCAAGGCGTTCGTCAAGCGTACCTTCAAATTTATCATTGAACAATGACACCACAATTTTCACATTGGTATATGTGGGATCATCTTTATACACATATTTTAAATAGAATGGAGTCAACGCACCAATCCATCCTTGACAATGCACCACATCCGGAATCCAACGGAGTTTTTTCACTGTTTCCAACGAACCTCTGATGAAGAAAATACTTCTTTCATCATTATCTTCAGGCGACACAACAGTTTCAAGTTCTTTCGCCATTCCTTTTTGGAAATAGTCATCATTAAAAATGAAATATACCTGCATCCGTGCGGTCTGCAAGGTGGCAACTTTAATAATAAGCGGATGATCTGAATCATCTATTATGATATTCATCCCCGAGAGTCTGATTACCTCATGAAGCTGATTCTTGCGTTCATTAATAATGGCATATTTAGGCATAAACGTCCGCACTTCAAAGCCAGCCTCCTGCATACCCTGATGCAATCCTCTCGCTAACATTGACCTAAAAGACTCTGCCACATACGGATTAATCTCTTGGTTAATATACAAAATCTTATTATTTTCTGCCATGTCTTTTGACAAATTTATTATGTAATTTTCATTTACACCATCACTTCTATTTTAAAGCGACTATGCCCAATTGCATGCAAAGTTAGCAATTTCTTCTTGAATATAAAAATATTGTGCGATGATTAATAGCTTTTTATGGATAACCGCTACGATAATCCCCCTACAACTCACTCCACAGCGGAGGCAACATCTGTAGCTAATGGCACAAATGGCACATTTACATTATGTTTTTCAAATATATTTCGGGCATTCTTCAAAAACCCTGAATATTGCGTTCGGCTTTCTTCTCCCAACAATTCAGGAGAAGCCACCGGAACAAGACGATAATTTGCCTCTTTCTTATCAGGTTTTTGCACAAAAAACAAATCACATTCAGCATCTTTTATCACCAACGCACGATTCATCACTCCTAAAGACACTCGAGCCAAGGCTCCACCTCTCGAATTTGTGTCATTCTGATTTGATATAAAATTCCCCAACGAATATATTATCAGCGAATTCCGCCCGGTAGCCAAATTAAAACGCATTTCCATAGGTTGCACTACATGAGGGTGCGTGCCTACTATAATATCTACACCTTCACCTAAAAGAAAACCGGCTATGTCTCGCTGCAACGCGTTTTCCCTATTCATATATTCAATACCCCAATGCAACATCACGCATATAAAATCCACACCCATTCGTTTAGCCACATTTATATCGGCAGCCATTTTTTCTTCATTAATATAATTTACTTGCAGAGTATTGCTCTGTACAGGTATTCCGTTTGTCCCATAGGTGTATGCTAAAAATGCAACCTTATATGCCCCCACATTTGCAACATGTGGCACATCATTAAAATCACCTTCTTCACTTTTTTTATATGTACCTACATGTGGTATTCCTATGCTATCAAGAACAGTTATTGTACGTAATGCTCCGGAATCATTTTTATCCATTGTATGATTATTTGCAGTCTGCAGTAAATCAAATCCAACTTCTTTAAGCGCAACCGCAAATTCATCCGGTGCGCTAAAGCGTGGATATCCCGAATAAGGTTTACCGCCTAATGGACATTCCAAATTAGCGACAGAATAGTCCGCCGCCTCTATTTGAGACCGCAAAAATCGAAAGCAGGGTGTATAATCATAACTGCCATCCGATTGTTTTGCCGAGTTTATTTGTGGTGTGTGTTGCATCGCATCCCCCACAAACAACATTGTGGCGTCAGCCGGCTCATTTCCCACGTACGGGAACCAAAGAAAAAGTAACAATGACAACAAATTCAATACCATCCGTTGATTATATTTTTCACATGATCAAATACTCATCGAAGGTAATACTTTTTATTATATACTCCCAAATCTGTATGCCAAATTTTTAATACTGATATCTCAATAACTTATAGAAAAAGTTAATTTGCCGCTCATTGATTGCATCTTATTCTTTTTTCGTAAATAGCACGCCTCTTCATGGCTCCACTCTCGAGTAACATTGTATATTCGTAATTTTGCCATCCCATAGAAATTATGCACTTTTTCCTTAATCATTTTTATAACATCTTCTCTATTGGCACACTCCACACTTTCCACCATTGCTATCACATCGCCCTTAACAGAAAGTATTGCATTTATCTTATCTCCCACTTTTAACTCTAACTTTCTGTTGTAACGCTCTTTGAGAAATTGAGGCACATAATTACCATAATTACTTTGACTAAATATTGCATCCATATTGACTTCCTTTGTTGTTATAATTACAACACAAAGGTAGCCCCATAGGTGAGCAACATTTATGCCCAGTGATGTGAATTTACACTAACTATCTGTATTTTTTACCGAGACCTACAGCAATGAGTGTTACTCTACCGGTATAACTTTTATGCTTCCCATCTGAGATGTATTAATTTCTTTTGGGGTTCCTGCATAATATACTTTACCAGACCCCATACCCTTTACAGAAAGTACTCCTTGCGTATTACATCCTATCGTACCGGTTCCTAAGATATTACAACTTATATTGGCACACGACAATTCATCTGCCAAAATTTCCCCTGAACCTAACACTTTGAATTGACCAGACTGGCATTTTCCGCCAACCACTATTACACCTTTTCCTGTTCTTTGTTCACACACCACTTTTGTTGCATTCACCTCTTTCGCTACTATCTTTCCATTCCCTACTGTAATTAGCTTAAACTCAGGGCACGGCGACATCTTTTCCACTCTCACCGTACTATCCGATGAATTCTTTATGGTTTGCAAATAAGGAGAATATACATATACCGTTGGTAATTTAGTCTCTGACTCATATTCCTGGGCAATTTGCACTGTTAATACCCCCTTTTTGTTATTTGAAAATATAATAGCACTCGCCTTATCATTCGAAATCATAAATTGTGCTTTCCCCAATGAATCAGGATTATTGGAATATACCACATTTATATTATCATTCACTTTCAGTTCAGTGAAATCACCAATACTTACTTCGTGCTGTTTTTTCCATTCTTGAGCCATAACACACACGCTACACACACCTGCAACAAATAATAATACACTCCTTTTAATCATCTTCGTATCCATTATACCTACCATATTTATTCTTTGCTTAATTATAATATTCTGAAATTATCGCTTCTACTCTGTTCAACACATCCATAAGGTGTTCCAAATTATCGGCACGCAACATCTCAATCCTCAAAGGTCGGAAATTCGGAATTCCCTTAAATAATGGCGTGGCAGCCAAATGCCGCCTGATGTGTAAAATGCCTCTGTATTCATCAATTCTATCCACACTTTCCTGAACTTGCCGACGCAACAATGACATTTTTTCTTTTATCGAAAGTGGTTTGTACGGCACAGAATTGTTTACTGCCTTTTTCATCTCACCAAACACCCAAGGTGCTCCAATCGAGGCTCTACCCACCATCACAGCATCGACACCATACATATCAAAACACTCTACCGCACGCTCCGGTGAGGTAACATCACCATTTCCTATTATCGGAATGGATATACGCGGATTATTTTTCACTTCTGCAATCAAAGTCCAATCAGCCTCACCTGTGTACATCTGGCTTCTGGTTCTGCCATGAATTGCCAGTCCCTGAATACCACAATCCTGCAATTGCTCGGCAAGGGTCGTAATTATTTTGTTATTGCAATCCCACCCCAAACGTGTTTTGACGGTGACAGGTATTTTGACAGCATTGACTACCGCTTTTGTTATTTCAAGCAACTTGGGCACATCTCGCAACATACCGGCACCGGCTCCTTTCCCTGCAACTTTCTTTACAGGGCATCCAAAATTAATGTCTAATATATCAGGCTGCGCTTCCTCGACAATCTTCGCAGCTGCCACCATTGAGTCCACATCCTTGCCATATATCTGAATCGCAGCAGGGCGCTCACGATTATCTATATATAGCTTCCGTGTGGTACTATTTACGTTACGAATCAAGGCATCGCTCGACACAAATTCCGTATATACCATATCGGCACCCTGTTCCCTACACATCAATCTGAACGATGTATCCGTTACATCCTCCATCGGTGCCAAAAACAGTGGGCGTTCTCCGAGATCCACATTGCCTATCTTCATACCAATGATTATTTACTCCACAAAATTACAAAACACCCACTGCATTTTTGACAAATTTTCAAAAAAAGTTGCACAGAATTGAAAAAAGACATAACTTTGCATCACGATTCTTGCGCACGTGGCGTAATTGGTAGCCGCGCTAGACTTAGGATCTAGTGTCTGACGA